>NZ_LWGL01000321.1 GCF_001722485.1 Cellulosimicrobium cellulans
GCGCGGGTGGAGGAGCCCCGTCGGCCGGTCCGACGGCGCCCGTCCCGGCTCCCGGCCCCGCGCCCGCACCAGCGCCTGCACCCGGTCCGGCACCGGTTCCTGCACCGGCGCCCAACCCCGACCCTGCTCCGGCACCGAGCCCCGCGCCGGCTCCGGCACCGGCCCCCGCCCGTCCGCCGGGGACGTCCGTGGGCAGCGCCGCCCAGGGCCAGGCCGCGGTCGCGTGGGCGCGGTCGAAGATCGGCTCCCCGTACGTGTTCGGGGGCACCGGGCCCGGCTACGACTGCTCGGGCCTCACCTCGCGCGCGTGGGCCTCGTCCGGCGTCGACATCACCCGCACGTCACGCTCGCAGTACCAGCGCGTGGCGAAGATCCCGTACGCGGAGCTGCGCCCGGGCGACCTGGTGTTCTACGCGGACGACCCGTCGGACCCGTCGACCATCCGCCACGTCGCGGTGTACGCCGGCGGAGGCACGATGGTCGAGGCTCCGCGGCCGGGCGTGAACGTCCGCGAGGTGCCGATGCGGTGGGCCGACGCGATGCCGTGGGCCGGCCGGCCGTGACGCGCGCCGGGCGTCAGTGCCCGACGTGGTACCCGGAGTCGATCGCGCGCTGCAGCGACCGCTCGATCTCGGCCTCGGCCTCGGTGCGGCCCACCCAGTGGGCGCCCTCGACCGACTTGCCGGGCTCGAGGTCCTTGTACACCTCGAAGAAGTGCTGGATCTCGAGACGGTGGAAGTCGGAGACGTCGTCGATGTCCTGGCGCCACGCGGCACGCTGGTCGCCCGTCGGCACGCACAGCACCTTGTCGTCGCCGCCGGCCTCGTCGCGCATGCGGAACATGCCGAGCGCGCGGCAGCGGATCAGGCAGCCGGGGAAGGTCGGCTCCTCGAGGAGGACCAGGGCGTCCAGCGGGTCGCCGTCCTCGCCGAGCGTCCCCTCGATGAAGCCGTAGTCGTCCGGGTAGCGCGTCGACGTGAACAGCATGCGGTCGAGACGGATGCGCCCGGTCGCGTGGTCGACCTCGTACTTGTTGCGCTGGCCCTTGGGGATCTCGATCGTGACGTCGAACTCCACTGCATGTCCTCCAGTCGTCCCTGCACCGCAGGACTCGGGCGGTGGCTGGTCGGGTGATCGACGGGCGGCGCCGTCGTGCGGACTAGTGTGACACGGCCGGTCCGGCAGCGAGGGCCGGGGAGGAGCCCGGGCGGCCCGCCCGGTGAGTGATAATGCGCACGTGCTCGCGCCCGGCCCCGTCCTGCAGGACGTCGTCCGGCACGCCCGCACGCGAGGCCACGAACGGGAGAGACGCATGGGTTGGGGCACGCGCGCCGGTGTGACGATCGGCGTCGTCCTGGCGCTCACGGGCGGCTACCTCGTGGCCGACGCCGTCGACGTCGTCCCCGGGATGCTCACCACGGCGCCGCCGCCGCGCGAGGCGGCGCCGTTCCCCGAGGCGCCCGGCGCCGTCGCGGCACCGCCGCTCGCCGCGGGCCTGCCCGCGCTCGACGAATCCGCGCCGGTCC
>NZ_LWGL01000322.1 GCF_001722485.1 Cellulosimicrobium cellulans
GGGCGCGAGCACGACGACGACCACCGCGACGGCGAGCAGCGCCGGCGCGGCCACGCTCGCCGCGCGCCGGCCCATCCGGTGCGGCAGGCCGCGCACCCCGGTGGCGGCGTCGTCCTCGAGGTCGGGCAGCGTGTTCGCGACGTGCGCCCCGCTGCCG
The DNA here is from genome assembly GCF_001722485.1 of Cellulosimicrobium cellulans. Classification (GTDB taxonomy): domain Bacteria; phylum Actinomycetota; class Actinomycetes; order Actinomycetales; family Cellulomonadaceae; genus Cellulosimicrobium; species Cellulosimicrobium cellulans_A. The sequence continues at coordinate 158 of NZ_LWGL01000322.1, forward strand.
AGCAGCGCCGCCGCCGCGAGGGCCCACGGCGCGGGCACCCGGTCGCCGGGGGCGGCGAGGACGACGAACACCGCGAGCAGGGCGAAGGACACGGCGTACGGGGCCCAGGACCACGGCGTCGCCTTGAGCCCGGCGTTGTAGGCCCAGGCGCCGGCGACGGCCACGAGGTGGACGGCGCCCGGCACGAGCCCCGTCGCGAGCGACAGGACCGCGCAGGCGGCGAGGGCGGCGAGGGCGGCGGCGCGCAGCGCGGCGGGGGTGACGGCGCCGGTGACGACGGGCTTGTCGGCGCGGCCGACGGCGAGGTCGCGGCGCGCGTCGATCCAGTCGTTGGACCACCCGACGGAGAGCTGGCCGGCGAGGACGGCGGCGGTGACGAGCGCGGCGGTCACGGCGCCCGCGCCGATGCCGAGGGACAGCGCGCACGCGAGGGCGGTGACGAGCGCGGCGGGCGCGGGGTGGGACGCGTCGACGAACCCGCGCACGGTCGCGGCCGGCGCGGGCCGTGACCGGCGCTCGGTGGGCGTCGCGGACGGCCGGGGCATGCGGGCACGCTAGCCGTGCGACGCCGTCCCCGCGCGAGGACCCGCCACCGGTGGCACGATGCGGGCATGTCGCGCCTCGTCGCGGTCGGGACGGCGCTGCCCGACCGGTCGCACACCCAGTCCGAGATCACCGACGTGATCGCCCCGCTGCTCACGGACGACCCCGTCCGCACGGCGCTCGCGCGGCGGCTGCACGCCCACGCGGGCGTCGACACCCGCCACCTCGCCCTGCCCCTCGACGCGTACGCGCAGCTGCGCACGTTCGGCGCGTCCAACGACGCGTTCCTCGCCGCCGCCACGGACCTCGCCGAGGTGGCCGCCCGCCGCGCCCTCGACGACGCCGGCGTGACCGCGGGCGACGTGGACCACGTCGTCGTGACGTCCGTGACCGGGGTGGGCGCGCCGTCCGTCGACGTCCTGCTCGCCGCGCGGCTGGGGCTGCGCGCCGACGTGCGCCGCACGCCGTCGTTCGGGTGGGGCTGCGCCGGCGGCGCGCCCGCGCGCGCCGTCGCTGGGCGCCGAGAACGAGGATTTCCTGTGACATGAGGGCAGCGACTAGCGCGGAACGTAGAAGGGTGGATCAGATCGGGATTTTCGCCGCGCACCGCCTCGCTGAAGCCATGCGATCGGCGCAATATTCCGAATACTCGATTGCGCTTTCGGCAATCACGAATGTGGAAGCTCGATCAGGCCCTGCCGCAGATGCTCGACGAAGGCGCGCGCGGCAGGCGGCAGCTTGCGGTTGGCCAGCGTCTGCACCTCGATCTGCCGCTCGTTCATCTCGCGATCGCGCAGCGGCACCGCGGCGATGGTGCC
>NZ_LWGL01000323.1 GCF_001722485.1 Cellulosimicrobium cellulans
TCGCGCGCACGGACGACCTGCTGCGAGGCCGCCCCCGGGACGTCGCGCTGCTCGTCGCCGTCGAGCTGTGCTCGCTCACGCTGCAGCACGGGGACGACTCCACCGCCAACCTCGCGGCGAGCGGCCTGTTCGGCGACGGCGCGGCCGCGGTCGTCGTGGTCGGCGACGAGCACCCGCTCGCGCGCCGCCCGCACCGTCCCGGCCCGGACGCCGCCTCGCGCCGCACGGCGCGCGTGCTCGAGTCCCGCTCGACCCTGCACCCCGGCACCGTGGAGGAGCTCGGGTGGCACGTCGGCGACGCCGGGTTCGAGGTCGTGCTCTCGGCGCGCCTGCCCGAGCTCGTCGGCGCCCACCTCCTCGGCGACGTCAAGGCGCTGCTCGTCGAGCACGACCTCACGCCCGACCAGGTGCCGACGTGGGTCGTGCACGCGGGCGGCCCGCGCATCCTCGACGCGGTCCGCGACGCGCTCGGCCTCGACGAGACCCACCTGCGGCACAGCCGCGAGAGCCTGCGCCGCACCGGCAACCTCTCCTCGGCGTCCGTGCTGCACGTGCTCGCCGCGACGCTCGAGTCGTCCGACGCCCCGCCCGGCTCGCCGGCCGTGCTCATGGCGTTCGGGCCGGGCGTGAGCACCGAGCTCGTGCTGCTTCGGCTCGACGGCAGCGCCCGCACCGCGCGCAGCACGACGACGGCGCGCGCCGGGCACCGCGCGGGAGCGGCCGCGTGAGCCTCGCCTGGTACGCGGTGCTCGTCGGCGCGACCGCGCTCGAGCGGCTCGCGGAGCTCGTGGTGTCCGCGCGCAACGCCCGCTGGTCGTTCGCGCGCGGCGGCGTCGAGACGGGGCGCGGGCACTTCCCCGCGATGGTCGCCCTGCACACCGGCCTCCTCGTCGCGTGCGTGGCGGAGGTGTGGCTCGCCGACCGGCCCTTCCTGCCGTGGCTCGGCTGGCCCATGCTCGCCCTCGTGCTCGCGAGCCAGGGGCTGCGCTGGTGGTGCATCGCCACCCTGGGCCCGCGGTGGAACACGCGCGTCATCGTCGTGCCCGGCCTGCCGCTCGTGGACCGCGGCCCCTACCGCTGGCTGCGCCACCCCAACTACGTCGCCGTCGTCGTCGAGGGCGTCGCGCTGCCGCTCGTGCACACCGCCTGGGTGACCGCCCTCGCGTTCACCGTGCTCAACGCCGTCCTGCTCGCACGCTTCCGCATCCCCGCCGAGGAGCGCGCCCTCGGGCTCGTCACCCCCGGCGTCTCGTGACCGACCGCGTCGACGTGCTCGTCGTCGGCGGCGGACCCGTCGGCCTCGCCGCCGCCGTGCGCGCCCGCGAGGCCGGCCACGACGTGCTCGTCGTCGACAAGCGCGCCGCCGTGCTCGACGGCGCGCTCGACAAGGCCTGCGGCGAGGGGCTCCTGCCCGGCGCGCTCGGCGCCGTCCACGCCCTCGGCGTCGACCCCCCGGGCCACCCGATCGCCGGCATCAGCTACCGCACCGCGTCCGGTGCCCGGCACGCCGACC
>NZ_LWGL01000325.1 GCF_001722485.1 Cellulosimicrobium cellulans
GGCCGGTGAGGTACAGGCGCAGGCGGCGGCGGGCCCCGGCGCGGGCGTCCCCGCGCAGCGCGACAGCGCGCGCCGCGGCACCCGCGACCGCACCCACCCGCGCGAGCGCCCAGCCCACGGCGCCGTGGTGCTTGCGCAGGTAGCGCTCCTGCGACGCGTGGAAATGGGTCTCCCGCCGCGAGGGGTCGGAGCTCGTCGCACCGCCGAGGTGCGTCGCGCGTGCGGTCGGGACCTCGGCGTGCCGCCAGCCGCGCCGCACGGCGCGGTACGCCCAGTCCGTCTCCTCGGCGTAGAGGAAGAACCGTTCGTCGAACGCGCCGACGTCCTCGATCGCGCGCGCGTTGAGCAGGAGCACCGAGCCGATGACGAACGACCGGTCCGGCGGCGTGCGGCGCAGACGGGCGAGGCCGACCGCCTCGACCCACGTGGCGACGGGGGAGGGGAAGGGCCACACGACGCGCGCGGGCACGCCGTCGTCGTCGACCTGCGACGGGCCAACGCTCGCCACGCGCGGGCGGGCGTGCAGGGCCTCGTGCAGCGTCGCGACGTCCTCCGGCGAGACGACGGCGTCCGGGTTGAGCAGGAGCACGTCCGCGCCGGGCGCCTGCCGGTGCGCCAGCGCGTGGTTCACCCCGGCCGCGAACCCGCCGTTGCGCCCGGGGTCGAGGTAGCGGCCGCCCGCGAGCTCGGTCACCTCGCGGATCTCGGGCATCGAGGAGTTGTCCACGACCGTGATCGGGTACTTGCCGGCGAGCGGCGCGAGCGCGTCGCGCACCATCGCGGGGGAGCCGTACGCCACGACGACGACCTCGGGCGGGCCGTCCGGCCGGCCCGGGTGGTCCGGCTGGTCCAGGCCGTCCGCGCTCGCCGTCGGGCTCGGGGGGAGGTCGCGGGAAGGGCCTGCTGCCGCCCGGTACAGCGCGAGGTACTGCTGCGCGACCGACGCCCACGAGCACGTGGCGGCTCGCTCCGCACCGTCCGCACGGAGCCGCTCGGCGAGGCCGTCCTCCTCGAGCACGCGCACGAGCGCGGCGCGCAGGGCGTCCGGGTCGTCGGGCGGCACGAGGAGCCCTGCGCCGCCGACGACGTCCGGCAGCGCGCCGGTGCTCGTCGCGACGACGGGCACGCCGCACGCCATGGCCTCGACCGCGACGCGGCCGAACTGCTCGACCCAGCCCGGCGTCTCGCGGGACGGCACCGCGAGCACGTCGAGCCCGCGGTAGAACGCGACGAGGTCGTCGCCGTCGAGCGGACCGGCGAACCGGACCCGGTCGCCGAGCGCGCGCGCCCGCGCCTCGAGCGCCGCCCGGTCGGGACCGTCCCCGGCCACCGCGAGCTCGAGCCGGTCGTCGCCGGCCCGGTCGCGCTGCGCACGTTCGTCGACTCCACGGGGCAGAGCTCGTGGGGCGCGATGTTCGCGATGTCGATCGTCTCCCTGGTCCCCGTGTTCCTCGTCTTCCTGTTCGGCCAGAAGTACCTCGTC
>NZ_LWGL01000326.1 GCF_001722485.1 Cellulosimicrobium cellulans
CCATCACCGCGCCGCCCGCGCCGTCCGGGCCGGCCGTCGCGCGCACGCGCGCCGGGACGGGGTTCCCGTGCGCGCGGACCTGCACCTGCGCGTCGAACGGCTCCCCGGGGCGGGCGACGGCGCCCGGCCCGTCGAGCACGCCGTCGAACCACACCGCTCCCCCGGCCTCGACCCGGTCCACGCTGAGGAGCTCGGCCGGGCCGACGACGACCCGGTTCGCGCCCGGCTGGACGTCGAGGACGTAGCGCGGACGCCCGTCCGGGGCGGGACGGTCGATGCCGAGGCCCTTGCGCTGGCCCACCGTGTACGCGTAGGCGCCGTCGTGCTCGCCGAGAACGCGCCCCTCGGCGTCGACGATCTCCCCGGGCCGGGACCCGAGGCGCTCGCGCAGGAAGCCCTGGGTGTCGCCGTCGGCGACGAAGCAGATGTCGTAGGAGTCCGGCTTCGCGGAGACCGACAGCCCACGGCGCGCGGCCTCGGCGCGCACCTCGTCCTTCGACGCGAAGTCCCCGAGCGGGAACATCGCGCGCGCGAGCCGCTCGGGGCCCATGACCGCGAGGACGTAGGACTGGTCCTTGGCCGCGTTCGGCGAGCGGTGCAGCTCGCGCACGTCGCCGTCGACGACGCGCGCGTAGTGGCCCGTCGCGACGGCGTCGAAGCCGAGCGCGGTGGCCTTGTCGAGCAGCGCCTCGAACTTGATGTGCTCGTTGCACCGCACGCACGGGTTGGGCGTGCGCCCCGCCTCGTACTCGGCGAGGAAGTCGGCGACGACGGTGTCCTCGAACCGCTCGGACAGGTCCCACACGTAGTACGGGATGCCGAGCACGTCGGCGGCGCGACGCGCGTCCCCCGCGTCCTCGATCGAGCAGCACCCGCGCGAGCCGGTGCGGAACTGGTCGCGGTCGCGCGACAGCGCCATGTGCACGCCCACGACGTCGTGCCCGGCCTCGACCGCGAGCGCCGCGGCGACCGCGGAGTCGACCCCGCCGGACATGGCGGCCAGCACCCTCACGCGGCACCTCCCGCCATGCCGGCCGCGACGGCGCGCGACGTGCCCGACGACGCGAGACCGGCCGCCCGGGCGCGGTCCACGGCGGCTGGCAGCGCGTCGAGCAGGTGGGCGACGTCGTCGGCGGTGGAGGTGGCGCCGAGCGAGAACCGCAGCGCGCCGCGCGCGACCGGCTCGGGCACTCCCATGGCGAGCAGCACGTGCGACGGCTGCGGCACGCCGGCCTGGCACGCGGAGCCCGTGGACGCCTGGACGCCCGCGGAGTCGAGCAGGTAGAGCAGCGAGTCGCCCTCGGCGCCCGGGAACGTGAAGTGGGCGTTGCCCGGCAGGCGCACGGCCGGCCGGTCCCCGGCGCCGTCCACCGCGTCCGCGGGCACGGGCTCGGGCCCGCTGAGCACCGCGTCGGGGACGAGGCGCCGCACGCCCGCGACGAGCTCGTCGCGCAGCGCGGCGAGGTGGCGC
>NZ_LWGL01000327.1 GCF_001722485.1 Cellulosimicrobium cellulans
TGCCTCGCCGGAGGCGGCCCCGCGGTCCACCGCCGGGCCGGACGAGCCGGGCCGCCGCGGCTGAGACTCCTCGGGCCTCGCGCCCGAGGACCCGTCCGTCCGGACGCCGGAGACCCGTTCGCGCCGGGTCGCACCGGCGCGAGCGCGAGGACCGCGCGTCCGGACGGGCCGAGGGGCCGTGACGCGTCGCGTCACGGCCCCTCTCCCTGCTGCGCGTGGCGTCAGCCGCGGCTGCGCCGCCGGGCGCCGACCGCGACGGAGCCGACGACGAGCGTCACGCCCGCCACGGCGAGCACGACGATCGCGGCGAGCCCCAGGTCGACGTGGGCGCCGAGCGCGGTCGCGAGGACGGCGGCGCCGAAGGCCAGCACGACGAAGCCCCACACGATCGTCCCGACGCGCGGGCCGCGCGGCGGCCGGACCGTCTCCGTGGACGGCTCGTCCCCGGCGACCGGGTCCGCGGCCGCGGGGACGCTCCCCGTCGTGCTGCCGGTCGGGTCCCCGGTCGAGGGACGGTCCGCCGCTCCTTCGCGGGTGCCGGTCCCCGCCGGGTCGGCGGCACCAGGTGCCGGCGTCCCGAAGACCGCGTCCCCCAGCGGCTGGGTCGGTGCCGTGCCCGCCGACGTGCCGAGCACGAGCGTCTCGTCGGTGTCGCGTGCGTCGCGACGGTCGTCCTGGCTCATCGGTCCTCCTCGATGATCGCCTGGCCGGCGCCCACGTCGACCAGCAGCACGAGCTGCGGGTCCTCGCCGGCGTCGGCCTCGTCGTTGGTGAAGGTCACGGGCCGCGAGCTGACGCCGCTGATCTCGCGGTACTCGCCGTCGGCCTCCCAGCGCGCGCTGCCCGCCCAGACCTGGACGTCCGCGCGGACCGGGACGCCGTCCGGGACGACGACCGTCACGTCGCCGGCCCCGAGCTGGACGGGGACCTCGACGTGGTCGCCGTCGGCGACGTCCGAGAGGTCGAGGTCGGACAGGTCGATGGTCGGGTCGCCCCACCGGACGCCGAAGCCGTCGCTCGCGACGTCGGGGTCGGTCACGCGGTGCGTCCCGTCGGTGACGGTGCGGGTGGAGTCGTCGAGCACGAAGCTCGGGCGCTCCTCGTGCCAGGACGCCGCGGGCACCGCGACGACCAGCGCGAGCACCGCGAGGAAGCCCAGGCCGCCGCTCGTGCGGCCGCGCAGCCCGCTCACGACGATCGCCAGGCCGGCGAGCACCACGGACGCGCCGGCCCAGGTGAGGAACACCGGCCACGGCAGGTCCCCGGCGCGGTCGACGACGAGCAGCAGCGCGCCGAGCAGGAGGCTCAGCCCGACCACCACGCCGACGGTCGCGGACCCGGGGCCGCGCGGGCGCGGCGGCTTGGGGGGCCTCGGCGCCTGCGGCGGGCGGGGAGGCACGGGCGGGACGGGTGCCGAGGCGTACGGCGGGA
>NZ_LWGL01000328.1 GCF_001722485.1 Cellulosimicrobium cellulans
GCCGGCGCGGCGACCGACGCGGCGTGCGTCGCCGCGGCCCGTGCCTGGGGCGACGCGGCGGAGGCACAGCTCGACGTGTCGGTGGAGCACCCGGACGAGCTCGTGGCGGGCTTCACGACCGCGCGCGACACCCTCGCCGCGGCCGAGCCGCCCGCCGCGATCGCGCGCGACTGGGGCGTCGTCGCGACGTACACCGCGATGATCGCGGACGCCGTCGAGGCCGCCGGGCCGCACGACCAGGCCGAGCTCGCCCGGTCCCTGGACCGCGTCGGCCGGCGGATCGACACGGCCGCGCTCACGGGCGCGTCGCAGCGCGTGACGCAGTTCTTCCAGGCGGGCTGCCCCGCCTGACGGGCAGCCCGCGACGGGCCGGCCACCGAGGCGCGTATGGCGTTCCTCACATGGGTAGGACTCCCCGGGACGGGTGTTCGGGGAGGTCACGGGCGTGCTCGTCCGCCACGATGGTGCCCATGCGCATCCGCAACACGTTCTCGACCACCACGACCGCCCTCGCGACGAGCGCCCTCCTCGTCCTCGGACTCGCCGCGTGCGGCTCGGGCGACGACGAGGCCGCGCCCGCCGAGGAGACCACCAAGTCGGCCGAGGCGACCGAGGAGAGCCCTGCTGAGGAGGAGACCCCGGCGGAGGAGACCGAGGAGCCCCAGGCCGAGGGCGGCGACGCGGACATCTGCGCCGCGAGCGCCACGCTCGAGGAGATGAGCTCCGAGATGGGCAACATCGACCCGAACAACCCGCAGGCGGGCCTCGACACGCTCGAGCAGCTCACCTCGACGCTCGAGGGCGTGGAGCCCCCGGCCGAGATCGCGGGCGACTGGAGCACCATGGCGACGACGTTCCGCTCCGTGACGGACGGCTTGTCGAGCGCGCTCGCCGACCCGACCGCGCCCGACGCGATGACGAAGGTCTCGGACGCGATGTCGGCGATGACCGAGGAGTCGTTCCAGCAGGCCGGCCAGAACGTGACCGCGTACACGGCGACCAACTGCTGACACGCCCGCCGCGGAGGTCGCGGGTCGCCGAGGAGACCCTCGGTGACCCGCGACCTTCGTCGTTCCCCAGGGTGTGCCGCCGGTCGCCCCCGCGTCGCCGCACGCGCCGGGTGCGCGGCGATCCGCGAGGATGGGGCGCGTGCCGCCCTCGACCCGCATCCCGTCCGCCGCCCCGACGAGCACGCCGCCGCCCGGGACCGGGTGGGACGCCGTCCCGCTCGCGGCGGCTCTCGACGGCCTGCGCGACGACCTGACCGCCGCCGGCTTCACCGTGGACGGCGTGGAAGAGCGGCTCGGCCCCGTCGCCTCCGCGGCGCTCCACCGCGAGCAGGCCGTGCCCGCCCGCCGGGTCCTGCGCCGCGCCCGCCCGGGCGACGCGCCGTCGCCCGCCAGCGGGGGCGCG
>NZ_LWGL01000033.1 GCF_001722485.1 Cellulosimicrobium cellulans
GGCACGCCTGTCCCGGCAGCGCCGTCCGCCGCGTCGTGCACGACGGCGCCCCGCCCCGGCCCGCCGCGACGCACGCCGGCGCGACGCACCAGCACCAGCACCCGCACGAGCCGGCGAGCGCCGAGCACGGCCCCACGACGGGCCTCGTCGGGACCGTGAACGCCGACCTCGCCGCAGGTCACGGACCGAGGACTGCGTCATGACCGGCTTCTTCTCGGAGATCGGTGCGATGCTCACCGACCCGCTCATGCAGCGCGCGCTCGTCGCGGCGCTGCTCGTGGGCCTGTCCGCGCCCGTCGTCGGCACGTACCTCGTGCAGCGACGGCTCGCGCTGCTGGGCGACGGCATCGGCCACGTCGCGCTCACGGGCGTCGCGCTCGGGTGGCTCGTGGGCTCCGCCATGGGGCTCGTGCCGAACGACGCGCTCGCGATCCCGGGCGCCGTCGTCGCCGCCGTGATCGGCTCCGTCGCGATCGAGATGGTGCGCGAGCGCGGCCGCACGTCGGGCGACCTCGCGCTCGCCCTGCTGTTCTACGGCGGCATCGCCGGCGGTGTCCTGATCATCAGCCTGGCCGGCGGCTCGTCGGGCGGCCTCATGCAGTACCTGTTCGGCTCCATCTCGACCGTGACGACGTCCGACCTCGTCCTCACGCTCCTGCTGGGCGCCGTCATCCTCGCCGTCGGACTCGGCCTGCGCGCCGCGCTGTTCTCCGTGAGCCACGACGAGGAGTTCGCCCGCGCCTCGGGCCTGCCGGTGCGCGGGCTGAACATCGCCGTCGCCGTCGTCGCCGCGCTCACGGTGACGGTGTCGATGCGCGTCGTCGGGCTGCTCCTCGTCAGCGCCCTCATGATCGTGCCCGTCGCCGTCGCGCAGCTCGTCACCCGCTCCTTCCGCCGCACGATGCTCGTCGCGTGCGTCGTGGGCGTCCTCGTGTGCGTGATCGGCCTGTCCATCACGTACTGGAACTTCCTCTCGCCGGGTGCGACCATCGTCGTCCTGGCCGTCGGGACCTACCTCGTGGTCGCGCTGCTGCGCCCCCTGTGGACACGGCGTCGGCCGCGGGTCACGCGCGACCCGCACCCCGACATCCCCGACGACGTCGACATCCCCGACGCCCGGCTCGTCCCCGCGGGCACGGCCGGGACCCGAACCACTCCCGGAGGTGACCCGTGCAGCGGATGACCCGACAGCGCGCCGCGGTGTCCGAGGCGCTCGAGGACGTCGAGGACTTCCGCAGCGCCCAGCAGCTCCACGAGATCCTGCGCTCGCGCGGCGACTCCGTGGGCCTCGCGACCGTGTACCGGACGCTGCAGAGCCTCGCCGAGGGCGGCGACGTCGACGTGCTGCGCACGGAGGAGGGCGAGAACCTCTACCGGCGCTGCGAGCGTCGCGAGCACCACCACCACCTCGTGTGCCGCTCGTGCGGGCGCACCGTCGAGATCGACGGCCCCACGGTCGAGTCGTGGGCGTCCCAGGTGGGCGGCGCGCACGGCTTCACCGACATCCAGCACACGATCGAGCTCTTCGGCACGTGCGAGAGCTGCGCGCAGCGCTCGGCGACCGGAGGCCCCGGCCAGGGCTGACCCGTGCCCGACGCGCTGGACGACGCCCCGTTCGCGGCGCTGTTCGCGTTCTTCTTCGCCGTCGTCCTCGTCCGCACCCAGGCGACCTACTGGGTCGCGCGGCTCGTGACCGTCTGGACGCTCGACCGCACCCGCCCCGTGCGGCCCGGGGTGGCCCGCGTGCACGCGTGGCTCTCCGGAGCCTCGACGGCGCGCGGCATCGAGGTGCTGCAACGCTGGGGCCTCGTGGCCGTGCCGCTGTCGTTCCTCGCGACGGGCACGAAGACGGTCGTCAACGGGGCGGCGGGCGTCGTGCGGATGCCGTTCGGACGCTACCTGCCCGCGATGCTCCTCGGCTGCGCCCTGCACGCCACCATCTACGCGACCGTCGGCTGGGCCGTGTGGACCGCGGCCCTCGCCGCGGCCACCGGCTCCCCGTGGGGCGTCGCGGTCCTCGTCGGGCTCGGGGCGGCCGGCGCCGTGGCGGTCGTCGTCACCGTCCGACGGCGCAGGTCGCGCGCCGCGGGCACGGGCGTGGCCGAGCCCGTCGCGCAGGCCGGCGCCGAGGACGTCGCCGAGGACGGGGCGCCCGCCGGCCGATGAGTCGCGCCCCGCGGGCCGGTCGGGGCTGCATGACGACCTTCCTCCTCGTCCCCGGCGCCGGCGGGCACCCGGGGTACTGGCAGCGCCTCGTGCCCGAGCTCGCGTCGCGCGGGCACGACCCGGTCCCCGTGGACCTCCCCCAGCACGACGAGCGCCTCGGCTGGGACGACCTGACGGACGTCGCGCAGCGCGCGCTCGCCGCCGCTCCCGCGGCGGAGCCGCCCGTCGTCGTCGCGCAGTCGATGGGCGCCTACGTGGGCGGCCTGCTCGCCGGTCGCGTCCCGGTCCGCCTGCTGGTGCTCCTCAACCCGATGGTGCCGCTGCCCGGCGAGAGCGGCGGCGCGTGGTGGGAGGCCACCGGTCACGACGACGCGCGGGCCGCGGCGGGCCTCGGACCGTTCGACCCGGTGCGGGACTTCTTCCACGACGTCCCGGCCGACGTCGCGGCGCGGGTCCTGGCCGGCGAGGACCGCTCCCCGTCGGCGCGCTCGTTCGCCGAGCCGTGGCCGGCGCCGTCCTGGCCGGACGTGCCGACCGTGGTGCTCCAGGGGCGCGACGACCGGCTCTTCCCGCTCGGCTTCCAGCAGGTCGTCGTCCGCGACCGGCTGGGGCTCGATGTCGTGGAGATGCCGGGCGGCCACCTCGTGGCGCTGAGCCGCCCGGCCGAGCTCGCCGACCGGCTCGTCGCGCTCGATCAGGTCAGGGTCGTCGCCGACTCGTCGGGGGCCCCGACGCAGAACTGGTTGCCCTGAGGATCGGCCAGGACGGACCACCGGTAGCCGGGGCTGGTGTGCTCGGCCACGAACGTCGCGCCGTCGTCGAGAAGTGCGGCCACGTCGGCCTCGCGGTCCGAGGACCCGAGGTCCAGGTGCAGCCGGTTCTTGCCCGGGGTGGGGTCCTCGACCCGCTGGAAGGCGAGGACGGGTCCCGCCGCGCCCTCCGAGGGGACGACCTCGACGAACCACCCGTCGGACTGGTCGACGACCCGCCCGCCGAGGCGGCGGGCCCACCACTGCGCGAGCGGGAGCGGGTCGGTCGAGTCCACGGTGACCATGCCGATGCTGAGCGTCATGCGCGGCACGCTAGCCGCCGGCGCCCACGGCGTCGACCGCGCCGCCGTACCGCCGGTCCCGGCGCGCGTACTCCTCGACGGCGCGCCACAGGTGCCGGCGGTCGACGTCGGGCCACGGCTCGGGCAGGAAGACGAGCTCGGCGTACGCGGCCTGCCACAGCATGAAGTTCGACGTGCGCTGCTCGCCGGAGCTGCGCAGGAACAGGTCCACGTCAGGCAGGTCGGGCTCGTCGAGGTGCTTCTGCACGGTGCGCTCGGTGACTTTGGACGGGTCGAGGCGCCCGGCGGCCACCTCCCGCGCGATCGCCGCGGCGGCGTCGGCGATCTCGGCGCGGCCGCCGTAGTTGACGCACATCGTCAGCGTGCAGACGTCGTTGTCCTTCGTCTGCTGCTCGGCGACCTCGAGCTCCTTGATGACCGACGTCCACAGGCGCGGCCGACGCCCGGCCCAGCGCACGCGCACGCCCCACGAGTCCATCTCGTCGCGGCGGCGCCGGATCACGTCGCGGTTGAAGCCCATGAGGAAGCGGACCTCCTCGGGCGATCGCTTCCAGTTCTCCGTCGAGAACGCGTACGCCGACACGTGCTTCACGCCGATCTCGATCGCGCCTGCGACGACGTCGAGCAGCGCCGCCTCGCCCGCCTCGTGGCCCGCGGTGCGCGGCAGGCCGCGGGCGTTCGCCCACCGGCCGTTGCCGTCCATGACGACCGCGACGTGGTTCGGCACGAACTGGCGCGGGATCGCCGGCGGCCGGGCACCCGACGGGTGCGGGAACGGCGGGAGCACCGGCCGCGAGCGCGCCATCAGGCGCCCGCCCGCGTGTCGTCCCGCTCCACCATGCGCAGTGATCGCAACGTTCTCTCCAGGTGATATTGGCCGTAGGCGGCGACGAGGCCGCTCGCCTCCTTGCGGTGCCGGGCGTCGGACGCGTCGGCCACGTCCCACTCCCCCGCCAGGAGCGCGGCGAGCAGCGTGAAGGTCTCGGGGGCCGGCGCCGTCGAGCCCGGGGGGCGACAGCGCGAGCACACCGCGCCGCCCTGCGCGACGGCGAAGGCGTGGTGCGGCCCGGGCTCGCCGCACCGCGCGCAGTCGGTGAACGACGGCGCCCACCCGGCCACGGCCAGCGCGCGCAGCAGGTAGGAGTCGAGCACGAGGTTCGGCGCGTGCGCGCGCTCGGAGAGCGCCCGCAGCGCGCCCGCGAGGAGCCAGTACTGCTGCACCGCGGGCTCACGCTCGTCCGCGACGAGCCGCTCCGCCGTCTCGAGCATGACCGTGCCGGCCGTGTACAGGGCGTAGTCCTCGCAGACGCGCCGCGCGTACGGGCCGATCGTCTCGACCTGCGTCACCGTGTCGAGCGAGCGGCCGGCGTGCAGCTGCACGTCGACGACCATGAACGGCTCGAGCCGCGCACCGAACCGCGACGACGTGCGCCGCACCCCCTTCGCGACGGCGCGCACCTTCCCGTGCTCGCGCGTCAGCAGGGTGACGATGCGGTCCGCCTCGCCCAGCTTCTGGGCGCGCAGGACGATCGCGTCGTCTCGGTAGAGGACCACGTCGTCATTCTCGCGCATCCCACCCACGTGCCCGACCGGGCGGGTCCTCGGGTCCGGGCGTGGGACGGCGAGACCGGGGTTGGGTGGCGGGTCTACCATCCGCGGCCTCGTCCCTCGGCCGCTCCCGCCGGGCCCGCCACGACCCGCCACCCCACCCCGGCCCCGCCTTCGCGCGGACCTCACCGCCGCTGCTCCCGTGGAGCCCGCGCGGCGTCAGACCGCGGCGCGCTCCGCGCGGTTGACGGCCGAGACGATGGCCTTGAGGGACGCGGTCGTGATCGAGGCGTCGATGCCGACGCCCCACAGGACGTCGTCGCCCACCTGGCACTCGACGTACGCGGCGGCGAGCGCGTCGCCGCCCTCGGACAGCGCGTGCTCGGCGTAGTCGAGGACGCGCACGTCGACGCCCACCTGGGCGACCGCGTCGACGAACGCCGCGACCGGCCCGTTGCCCGTGCCCTCGAGCGTGAGCTCCTCGCCCCTGTCGACGACGTCGACGCTCAGCGTGTCCGGGCCCTCCTCGCTCGACGAGGCGCGCGTGGCGCGCAGCTTGAGGCGTCCCCACGGCTCCAGCCCGGAACCCGGCTCGACGGGCAGGTACTCGTCGGAGAAGATCCGCCAGATGTCCTCGCCCGTGACCTCGGTGCCGTGCTCGTCCGTGTGGGCCTGGACCGCCTGCGAGAACTCGATCTGCAGGCGGCGCGGCAGGTCGAGGTGCCGCTCGGTCTTGAGCAGGTAGGAGATGCCGCCCTTGCCCGACTGCGAGTTGACGCGGATGACGGCCTCGTAGGACCGGCCGACGTCCTTGGGGTCGATCGGCAGGTAGGGCACGGCCCAGACGAGCTGGTCGACGTCGGTGCCCTCCTTCTCGGCGCGCGCCGCCATCGCGTCGAAGCCCTTGTTGATCGCGTCCTGGTGCGACCCGGAGAACGCGGTGAAGACGAGGTCGCCGGCGTACGGGTGGCGCTCGGGCACCGCGAGCTGGTTGCAGTGCTCGACGGTGCGGCGCACGTGGTCGATGTCGGAGAAGTCGATCTGCGGGTCGATCCCCTGGCTGAACAGGTTCATGCCGAGCGTCACCAGGCAGACGTTGCCCGTGCGCTCGCCGTTGCCGAACAGGCAGCCCTCGATGCGGTCCGCGCCGGCCTGGTAGCCGAGCTCCGCGGCCGCCACCGCGGTCCCCCGGTCGTTGTGCGGGTGCAGGGACAGCACCACGTTCTCGCGGTGGTTCAGATGCCGGCTCATCCACTCGATCGAGTCGGCGTACACGTTGGGCGTCGCCATCTCGACCGTCGCGGGCAGGTTGATGATGACCTTGCGGTCCGGCGTGGGCTCGAAGATCTCGAGCACCTCGTTGCAGATGCGCGCCGCGAACTCCAGCTCCGTGCCGGTGTACGACTCGGGCGAGTACTCGTAGTAGACGGTGGTCTCCGGGACCGTCTCCTCGAACTTCCTGCACAGCCGCGCGCCGTCCGTCGCGATGGCGATGATGCCCTCGGGATCGGAGCGGAACACGACCTCGCGCTGCAGCACGGACGTCGAGTTGTACAGGTGCACGATCGCCTGCTTGGCGCCGCGGATCGCGTCGTACGTGCGGGCGATGAGGTGCTCGCGCGCCTGCGTCAGCACCTGGATGACGACGTCGTCGGGGATGCGGTCCTCCTCGATGAGCATCCGGACGAAGTCGAAGTCCGTCTGCGACGCGGAGGGGAAGCCGACCTCGATCTCCTTGTAGCCCATCTCGACGAGCAGCTCGAACATGCGCAGCTTGCGCTCGGCGTTCATCGGCTCGATGAGAGCCTGGTTGCCGTCGCGCAGGTCGACGGCGCACCAGCGGGGCGCTGCCGTGATGCGGCGGTCCGGCCACGTGCGGTCCGGGAGCGAGACGTCGATCTGCCGGTGGAACGGCAGGTACTTGTGGATCGGCATCCCGGACGGCTGCTGCGGGTTCGCCTGCGTGGCGTCGGCGGCGGGAGCGGGGGCGGAGGCGTTCATCGAAGGTCCTTCGGGTCGTCCTGATCGGTGTCAGCCGGCATACCGACCACCGCGACGAGGGACCGGCTAGAGAGCCTCGCCGCGGCGACGAAGGAGGAGCGGCCGCATCAGGTGCACGCTGTCACTGTACCCCCGTGCTCCGGGTGCGTCGCGGACGTCCGCCCACCGGGCACGCCCGGCGTCGCGACGAGGTCGCGGCGCCGGGCGCGGGCGGGGACGTGCTCAGCGCCGGGCGCGGAGCGCGGCGTCGACGGCAGGGTCACCGAGGTTGCCGAGCCACTCCAGCAGCGCGGGGTAGGTCGACGGGTTCGACGCCACCTGCGGCCGCAGGTGCGGGGCGTCCTGCACGATCTGGGCGAGCACCTCGAGCGGCGTCGACGGGTCGAGCGCCTGCTCGGCCGTGAACCCGGGCTGCTGCGGGGCGTACTGCGGCGCGTACTGCTGGGGCGCCTGCTGCTGCGGAGCCTGCTGCTGGTACGGCTGCGGCTCGTGCTGCTGGGGCGCGTAGGCCTGCATCGGCGCCGTCTGGTCCGGCGAGGCCTGCCCCGCGTAGCCCTGCTGGCCCGGGTACCCCTGCTGGTCCGTGTACCCCTGCTGGGCGTAGCCGGGCTGCTCCCCGTAGCCCTGCGGCGCGCCCTGGCCGGCTGCTCCCGCCGGCGCGTACGGCTGCGCCTGCTGGCCCGGCTGCGCCTGCTGCCCCGGTGCGCCCTGCCCCTCGTCGGTGTACGCGGGCAGGACCGCCGTCGTCTGCGCGTCGACCGGGGTGAGGCCGGGCCGCGCGGCGTACCCGCTGCGCTCCGGCTGCACCGTCTGGACCGGCACGGAGCCGGTGGCGCCGCCCGGCACCGGCATGGGCTGCGCTCCCCCGGTGGGTGCCACCGGTGCGCTCGGTCGGGCCGGGCGCGGCGGCTTCGGAGCGGGAGGCTGCCAGACGTAGGCACGGGCCGCCTCGGCGCCGGCGGCCGCGGGCACGGGGCGGTGCTCGGCGAAGTACTCGCGGACCTCGCGCGGCACGGTGAGCGCGAAGGCGACGAGCAGCGGCAGGCCGAACGCCAGCAGCACGTGCTCGACGCCGCCGCCCAGGCGGACCTGGTTGGCCGTGACGACCAGGAGCGCGATGCCGAGCACGGCCACCACGCCCGCCGCGCCGAGCGCGAGGGGCCGGCCCGGCGCGGCGTCGCGCGCGAGGGACCGGCGCGCGACGAGCGCGACGCCGACGGCGAGGAGGCCGACGACGACGGACAGGACGACGTGCCCACCGCGGCGGCCGTCGGCCAGCTCGAGCACGCCGCCGAGCGCGAGGTAGCCCGCGACGACCACCACGAGGTCGAGCCCGCGCACGGCGACGCCGACCCACGTCTGCACGACGGGCGCCGGCGCCATCGCGCGGTGCACGGCGGGCGACGCCGCGACCGCCGCGAGCGCCGGGACGAGGACGAGCCCGAAGCGGCCCAGGTGCGTGCTCTCGAAGGTGAGGATGCCGTTGTTGCCCGACCCGAGGACGAACGCGCAGGCGAGCACGATGCCGACGCCGACGAGCGTGAGCCGCGCCGCCTCGGACCGGCGCCACGTGCCGAACGCCGGGAGGCCCGCGAGCGCGACGACGAACACCGCGGCGAGCAGGACGAGGAGGACGCCCACGGCCCCGGCGCCGTCGACCCCGGTGATCGTGAGGATCACCGTGAGCAGCGTCATGACGACGAGCACCGCCGCGAGCGCCGCGAGGACGCGCAGCCACTGGACGGTCACCGCGCGGTCGAGCTCCTCGGGACCGAGCTCGGACCGCCGGGGCTGGGCGGCGAGGAGCGCGCCGGCGAGGCCCAGACCGACCGCGGACCCGACGCCTCCCCAGCCGTCCGACAGGTCGCCGCCGCCGACGACGTCCACGACGAGGTACACCGCGGCGAGGAGCACGTACGGGGCGTTGGCCAGGAGACGCACGCGGCGGGTCGTGTGGACGGTCCAGGTCGCGGGCAGCACGCCCGTGCGCGCGAGGTACGGCAGCGCGAGCGTGAGCAGAGACAGGATCGTCAGGAGGACAACCTCGACCTTGTCCGACGCGCGGTGCGCGACGTCCCACGGGAGCGCGAAGGAGACGAGGAGCAGGACCGCGGCGACGCCGTCGCGCACGTAATCGCCGACGGGGATCCCCGCGAACGGCGAGGCGACGGCCGCCTCGCGGTCGTCCGCCGCGCCGTGCTGCTGCGAGGCGGGGGCGGTCCCGGCCTGCGGCTCCTGCTCCGAGCCGGGCGTCGCGCCACGGCCCGCCTCCGGCGTCTCGCCGGTCACGGGATCTGGCGCCGTGTCCTGGGTCTGCGGCTCGCCCGCCGCTCCGGTCTCGTTGGTCATCGTGCACTCCCTACGGTGTCGCACGGTGCGGGGCCGCACACGCGCCGGGCCTGACCGCCCCGACCGTTTCTACCGGTTCATCACGTCCGGCTCAACCGGGCAGGGGCCCGCCGTCACGACACGGCGGTCAGCCGGTCGGTGCCGAGGAGGAACAGCTTCCCCCCGGCCGTGAACAGGTGGTACGTGCCCGCGGGGACGGGCCAGCGCCACTCGAGGCTCCCGTCCGCGAGCGCGATCGACACGAGCTCCGGCGGGCGCCCGTGCTGGGCACGCGTGACGACGAGCGACCGCCCGTCGGTGAGGGCCGGCCAGCGGCCGCGGTCGGGCAGCCGCACGGTCCACCGGTGCTCGCCCGTGGCGACGTCGACCGCGTGGTAGGACGTCTCCGTCTCGAGCACCGCGAGGCCCTCGACGCGCAGGACGGCGCGGTAGGCCGCGACGGGCAGGGCCCAGACCGGTGCGCCGGTCGCGGCGTCGACCCCGGCGACGCCGCCGAACGTGTTGGCGAGCAGGACGCCGGGCGCGGAGCCGTCGTCGAGCGAGCTCTCGAGCGCCCGCCCCCGGAACCGGAACGACTCCCGCCCGTCGGCGGAGTAGACGCTCGCGGTGCCGGTGCCGTACTCGGTGCCGACGTAGCGGCCGTCGGCCATCCGCACGACCGTCCAGATCTGGCCGTCCTCGATCGGCTCCCCGTCCTCGGTGAACGTCGCGACGACGCCCGGTGCGACGAGTGCCACGACGCCGCGGGAGACGTCGAGCGCGACGCCGCCCTGCGGCGTCCGGGCGGCGAGGCGCGCGCCGACGACGCGGTCGTGCTCGAGCCGGCGCTCCCAGCGCACGTCGCCGGTCGCCGCGTCCTCGCGCACGACCACGACGCCCCGGCCGGACGCCCGGGCGCGCACGACGTCGGTCTCCCCGACGGGCTCGACGGCGGTGCCGGTGACGCCGACGAGCCGCGAGCCGACGGTCTTCCCCGTGTCCGACCGCACGGTCGTGAGACGGACGCGGCCCTCGCCGCCCGCCGGGCCGAGGCACACGATGACGTCCCGCGCGGCCTCGTCCGGCGCGGGCAGGCACGTCGCCGGGTCGTCGAGCGGCTCGGAGCGCCACACCTCGCGCCCGTCCTCGACGGCGTAGGCGGTGAGCCGGTCGGCGACCGTGACCACCACGCCCGGCGCGACGACCACGCCCCCGCGCGGGTGGACCGGCACGGACCACTCGGCCGCCGGTGGCGCGCCGAGCGGCTCGAGGCCACCGGCGAGCGCGGTGAGGTCGGTCGTGCGGGAGCCCTCGCGCACGGTGGTGGCGACGACGGAGCCGGCGAGCGCGAGCGCGACCACCACGACGGCCCACGCGACGCGGTGCGCCCGGGGACCTGCGCCGCGGTCGCGCGGCGGCAGGGGGCGTACACGAAGTCCTCGCCCGGGGGCTTCACCCCGATGACCGTGACGCCGTAGCGCTCGCGGACCTTCGACTGGGCGAGGGTGAAGCCCTGGACCTCGCGCGGCGGGCGCATCTTGACGATCGTGAAGCCGTTCTCCACCTCGATGTAGTCGAGCAGCTTCCCCGACACGAGGTGCGCGACGCGGGAACCGGCGTCGGACTCGGGGAACACGACGTGGTGGGCGCCGATGCGCTGCAGGATGCGCCCGTGCTCGGCGGAGATCGCCTTGGCCCAGATCTGGGGCGTCCCCATGTCGACGAGGTTGCCGGTGATGAGCACGCTGGCCTCGAGCGACGTGCCGACGCCGACGACGGCGACGGGGAAGTCGCGTGCGCCGAGCTGGTCGAGCGCGACGGGGTTCGAGGCGTCGGCCTCGACGAGCGGCAGCTGGCCGCTCCACTGGGCGACGAGGTCCGGGTCGCGCTCGACGGCGAGCACGTCCTGCCCGAGGCGGTCCAGCGTGGCCGCGATCGCGGAGCCGAACCGCCCGAGCCCGATGACGAGGACGCCGCCGTCCTTCGGCTGGTTGCGCGCCTCGCCGCGGCGCGCGCGCTCGGCGCGCCCGCGCTCGACGATGCGGGCCGCGACGGGCTCTGGTGCGGCCGCTTGCGTGGGCAGGTTGTCGGTCACGGTGGGCCTTTCTCGGTGTCAGGGAGGGCGGTGCGCGTCGTTCAGCCGATGATCGGCCGCTCCTCCGGGTAGCGCACGATCCGGCGCCGGTCGCGCAGCGCTAGCGCCGCGGCGAACGTGATCGTGCCCGTGCGCCCGACGAACATGAGGGCGACGAGCACGTACTTGCCCGCGTCGGGCAGGTCGGGCGTGATGCCCGTGCTGAGCCCGACCGTCGCGAACGCCGAGATGGTCTCGAAGAGGATGACGTCGAGCGTCTCGCCGGTGATCTCGAGGAGCAGCAGGCTCGACAGCAGCACCGCGGTCGCGCCGACGAACGACACGGCGACGGCCAGGCGCAGCGTGTCGCGGGGGATGCGCCGTCCGAACGCCTCCATGTCCCGGTCGCCGCGGGCCTCGGAGACGATGGCGATGAGCATGACGGCGAGCGTCGTGACCTTGATGCCGCCCGCCGTCGACGCGGAACCGCCGCCGACGAACATGAGCGCGTCCGTGATGAGCCAGCTCGCCTCGCGCATCTCGCCCGTGTCGAC
Organism: Cellulosimicrobium cellulans; assembly: GCF_001722485.1. Classification (GTDB taxonomy): domain Bacteria; phylum Actinomycetota; class Actinomycetes; order Actinomycetales; family Cellulomonadaceae; genus Cellulosimicrobium; species Cellulosimicrobium cellulans_A. Next base: position 11,744 of record NZ_LWGL01000033.1, read on the forward strand.
GGTCGAGAAGCCGCCCGAGCGCGGCATGACGCCCGCGAAGAGCGAGGCGAGGAGCTTCTCGCCGACGCTGAGCGGGCCGAGCGTGCCCCGGTTGCCCCACTCGACCGCGGCGAAGAGCAGGGTGCCGACGACGACGAGGGCGGCGCTCGTCGCGAGCGTGAGCTTGGTGTGCAGGCTCCACTTCGACGCGCGCCGGCGGTTGCGCAGCACGTTGAGGATGACGGGGAAGCCGAGCGACCCGATGAACACGCCCAGGACGATCGGCAGGCACAGCATCCAGTCGCCGACGTAGGGCATCAGCCCCTCGGGCGTCGGCACGAACCCGGCGTTGTTGAACGCCGAGATGCCGTAGAAGATCCCGTGCCACGCCGCCTCGCCGACCGTCTCCTCGAGCACGACGAAGCGCGGGAACAGCATGAGCGCGATGAGCAGCTCGAGCGACGTCGAGGTGATGATGACGACACGCACGAGCGAGCCGACCTCGCCCAGCCGCGTCGTCTTCGTCTCCGACGCGGTGAGCAGCTTCTGCGTGAGCCCGATGCGCCGCGAGACCGCCATGCCGAGGATCGACGCGAGCGTCATGACGCCGAGCCCGCCGATCTTGATGCCGACGAGGATGACGACCTGCCCGTAGACGGACCAGTACGTCCCGGTCGGCACGACGACGAGGCCTGTGACGCACACGGCGGACGTCGCCGTGAACAGCGCGTCGACGAACGACGCCGAGCGCCCGGACGCCGTGGCCCACGGCGCGAGCAGCAGCGCGGTGAACAGCGCGATGACGGCCGCGAAGACGGTGACGGCGAGCCGTGCGGGGGACTGGCGTGCCAGGCGGTCGACGATCTCGCGCCCCTGGAACAGCCGGCCGGTCAGGCCAGCGGGCATGGGACCTCCTCCACGGCGCCGGCCGCCGACGCACGTCGTGCCACGGCGCAATGCTGCCACGGGGGCCGGGACCCGTCACGTCGCCCCACCGGGCGTTACGGTGAGCCATGCCCATCTCCGTCCCGACGCCCGCCGAGGGGTCGCCCGCCGTCGCGTCGCCCGGTGGGGCCGCCGCCCGGGCGTGCGTCGTGTGGGGGCCGGACATGCTCGGCTACGACTTCGGCCCCGGTCACCCCATGGCGCCGGTCCGTCTCGACCTGACGATGCGCCTGACGGACGAGCTCGGGCTGCTGGACGGAGCGGACCTCGAGCTCGTCGCGCCGCGGCCCGCCGGCGACGCCGTGCTCGCCACCGTGCACGACACCGCCTACGTGGCGGCCGTCCGCGCGGCCTCCGAGCACGGGACGCCCGACCCGGCGCGCGGCCTCGGCACCGAGGACGACCCGGTGTTCCGCGGGATGCACGAGGCCGCTGCTCGCGTCGTCGCGGGCTCGTGGGAGGCGGCGGGCGCGATCGCCGCCGGGCGCGTGCGGCACGCGGTGAACGTCGCGGGCGGCATGCACCACGCCAAGCCCGGTGCGGCGTCGGGGTTCTGCGTCTACAACGACGCGGCGGTCGCCGTGCGGCGGCTGCTCGACGACGGCGTGGGCCGCGTCGCGTACGTCGACCTGGACGCGCACCACGGCGACGGCGTCGAGGAGGTGTTCTGGGACGACCCGCGCGTCCTCACCGTGTCCGTCCACCAGAGCGGCGCGACCCTCTTCCCGGGGACGGGCCACCCGACCGACGTGGGCGGTCCCGGCGCCGAGGGGACGGCGGTCAACGTCGCCCTGCCGCCCCGCACCGACGGCGCGCGGTGGATGCGGGCCGTCAACGCCGTCGTCCCGCCGGTCCTGCGGGCGTTCCGGCCCGACGTGCTCGTCACGCAGCACGGGTGCGACGCGCACGGGGACGACCCGCTGTCCGACCTCGACGTGTCCGTCGGCGCGCAGCGCACCGCCACGCAGCTCGTGCACGCTCTCGCGCACGAGCTGACGGACGGGCGCTGGCTCGCGCTGGGTGGCGGCGGGTACGCGGTCGCCCGCGTCGTGCCGCTCGCGTGGTCCGCGGTCGTGGGGGAGGTCGTGCACGCCCCCGTGGCCGACGGCCTCGCGCTGCCCGAGGCCTGGCGCGCGCTGGTCGCCGAGGTCACCGGCGTGGACGGCCCCGAGTCCTTCGGCCCGGGTGTCGAGGTGCGCCCGTGGAGCGCGGGCTTCGACCCGGACGACGCCGTCGACCGCGCGATCGTCGCGACGCGACGCGCCGTCTTCCCGCACCTCGGCCTCGACCCGCACTTCGACTGACCTGCACTCCGGCCCCTTCGCTCACCGCTCCGGTTCGGGCGCACGGGCGCGAGCGGGTACGCTAAGGGGCGGATTTCTCTCGTGTTGGTCGGCTCGTGGTCCACGAACCCTGATCAACCGTGGACCACCCGGCGGTCGACCGCACCGGACCGACCCCGCCGACCAGCTCCGACAAGCATTGCGAGGACCACCTATGGGCTCCGTCATCAAGAAGCGCCGCAAGCGCATGGCCAAGAAGAAGCACCGCAAGCTGCTGCGCAAGACGCGTCACCAGCGCCGCAACAAGAAGTGACGTCGCGCGCCACGACGCGCGCGCCGACCGCCGAGCCCGGCACCCCGACCGAGGGGTGACCGGGCTCGCTGCGTCCCACGAGCGCTCGGTGTCACAGCCGCGCGATCCGCCGGTCGACCGCCCGGCGCACGGAACGCAGGACGAGCGCCCCCGCCCAGACGGCGCCGGCCCAGCTCGCGGTCCGCACGCCGCTGCGCGTGACGCGCCGTCGGCGCCCGCGGAACTCGCGGATGGGCCAGCCGACGTCCTGGGCGTGGCGCCGCAGCCGCGCGTCGGGGTTGATGGCGCAGGGGTAGCCCACCTCGTCCATCATGGCGACGTCGTTGAGCGAGTCGCCGTAGGCGTACGACGCCCCGAGGTCGATGCCCTCGCGCTCCGCGAGCGCGGCGACCGCGGCGGCCTTCGCGCGCCCGTGCATGAGGTCGCCGACGAGGCGGCCGGTGTAGAAGCCGTCCTCGTGCTCGGCGACGGTGCCGAGGGCGCCGGTGGCGCCGAGGCGGCGCGCGATGAGGTCGCCGATCTCGACCGGGGTCGCGGACACGAGCCACACCTCGTGGCCGGCGGCGATGTGCTCGTCGAGCAGGCGCTGGGTGCCGGGGTAGATGCGCAGCGACAGGACGGTGTCGTAGACCTCCTCGCCGATGGAGGTGATCTCGGCGACGGAGCGCCCGGCGATGAGCGCGAGCGCGCGGGACCGGATGCGGTCGATCTGCCGCTTGTTCTCGCCGAGCGCGAGGTAGCGGGCCTGGTGGGCGGCGAAGCGCAGGAGGTCTCCGGTGGAGAAGAACTCGCGCTGGTGCAGGGCCCGCGCGAGGTGGAACGACGACGCACCGCGGATGATCGTGTTGTCGACGTCGAAGAACGCCGCCGTGCGGAGGGCGGGTGGCTGCCCCGGGGGCGTCGGCATGCGGCCACTCTATCGGCGCGCGGTCCGCGCGCTCCGGCCGGGGCCCTAGCCTGGGACGGTGAGTGCCGCCGACCCCGCCCCGTCCGCGCCCGTCCTGCTGTACGGGCGGGCCGGGTGCCACCTGTGCGACGACGCGCGGGACGTCGTCGCGCGCGTGTGCGCGGACGCGGGCGTGCCGTGGTCCGAGGTGGACCTCGACGACCCGGCCACGCCGGCAGAGGTGCGCGAGCGGTACTCGGAGTACGTGCCGGTGGTCACGGTCGGCGGCGTCCAGCAGGCGTTCTGGCGCGTCGACGCACGGCGGCTCGCGCGAGCGGTGGCGCGGATTTCTGCCCCGCGCGGGGACCTGGGATGATGTGCACCGGGTACTGTCGGGCGATCGTCGACGGGGACGGTCCGGGGATGGCGGTGGTGGCGAGTGGCTGAGCAGGTTGTCGGTGAGGTGACGCTCCCGGGGATCCCGAGCGCGACGGTCGCGAGGCTCCCGTTCTACCTGCGCGCGCTGCGCGACCTCGTCGCGCGCGGCGTGTCGACCACGTCGTCGGCGGAGCTCGCGGAGCTCTCCGGCGTGGGGCCGGCGCAGCTGCGCAAGGACCTGTCGTTCCTCGGCTCGTTCGGCACGCGCGGCGTGGGGTACGACGTCGACTCGCTCGCCGGGTACATCACCGAGGCCCTGGGGCTGGCGGACGAGCACCGGATCGCGATCATCGGCATCGGCAGCCTCGGCCACGCGCTCGCGAACTACTCGGGCTACGAGCAGCGGGGCTTCCACGTCGCGGCGCTGCTCGACGCGTCGCCCGACGTCGTGGGCACGCGCGCGGCGGGGATCGTCGTCGAGCACGTCGACGCGCTCGAGGAGGTGGTCGCGCGCGAGGGCGTGTCGATCGTCGTCCTCGCCACGCCGGCGGCGCACGCGCAGGCGGTCACGGACCGCGTCGTCGCGGCGGGCGTGAAGGAGATCCTCAACTTCGCGCCGTGCGCCCTGCAGGTCCCGGCGGACGTCGACGTGCGCGGGGTGGACGTGGGCAGCGAGCTGCAGATCCTCGCGTTCCACTCGCAGGCGCGCGCGCTCGCCGCGGGCCGCTGACAGGGCCGCCGGCGGTACCGGCTCCCGGGACGACGAGAGGCCGCGCGCCGGAGCACGCGGCCTCCCGTGGTGCGTGAGGGCTCAGGCCTGCTTGATGGCCGAGACGTCGAGCGTGATGGTGATCTTGTCGCCGACGAGCACGCCGCCGGTCTCGAGCGCGGCGTTCCAGGTGAGGCCGAACTCCTTGCGGGAGATCTGCGTGGTCGCCTCGAAGCCGGCGCGCGGGTTGCCGAACGGGTCGGTCGCGGTGCCGGCGAACTCGGTCGCGAGCTCGACGGGCTTGGTCACGCCGTTGATCGTGAGGTCGCCCGCGACGACGTAGTCGTCGCCGTCGGCGGTGACGGACGTGGAGGTGAAGGCCCACGTCGGCTTGTTCTCCGCGTCCCAGAAGTCGGCGCTGCGCAGGTGGTTGTCGCGGTTGTCGTCGCCGGTGCTCACGGACGCGGCGTCGAGCTCGGCGGTGACCGACGTCGACTCGAGGTCGTCGCCGACCGTGATGGCGCCGCCGGTGATGGCGAGCGTGCCGCGGACCTTGGAGATGCCGGCGTGGCGGACGGTGAACGCGGCGTGCGAGTGCGAGGCGTCGAGGGCGTAGGTGCCGGTGGTGAGGCCGGCGGGAAGCGGCGTGGCCATGAGGTGCTCCTTCGGTGGGCGTGGTCGTCGGTGTCGGACTGCGTGGTTGAAGATTCAACCACGTTCGCGCGTATCAACGGCACCCCCGGCGCCGTCTATTCCCGGCGGGTGGAAGAATCGTCCGAACGCTCGTCGACCGTCTCCCACCCGCCGACGACCCACGGAACGACCGAGGACCGCATGACGACGCAGCACACCGATCCCGCACCGCACCGCGAGGACGTCCACCCGCGCTGGCTCGACGCCGACCAGCAGCAGCTCTGGCGCGCGTACCTCGAGGGCACCGTCCGCTTCGTCGAGGCGATCAGCCGCGAGCACGACGAGCACTCGACCGTGTCGCTCAACGAGTACGAGCTCCTCGTGCGGCTCTCCGAGAGCCCCGACCACACCCTGCGCATGTCCGCGCTCGCCGAGGGGCTCGCCCGCTCGCGCAGCCGCGTGACGCACACCGTCGCGCGCATGGAGGCGCGCGGGCTCGTGCGCCGGTCGGCCAGCACGGGCGACCGCCGCGGGGTCAACTGCGTCATGACGGAGGAGGGCCACCGCACGCTCGTCGAGGCGGCGCCGGCCCACGTCGCCGCGGTGCGGCGCTTCATGGTCGACGTGCTGACTCCCGACCAGTTCCGGGCCCTCGGCGAGGCGATGGCGGTCGTCGCACGGGCCTGCCGGGAGGACCACGAGATCTGACCCCGCGGAGTGCGGGACACTGGTGCCCATGGTCTCCACCACGGTCCACCTCCTGCGGCACGGCGAGGTGCACAACCCCGACGGCATCCTCTACGGCCGGCTGAACGGCTACCACCTCTCCCACCGAGGTCAGGAGATGGCACGGCGCGTCGCCGCGCACCTGGCCGGTGAGCCCGGTCCCGACGGCGCGTCGCGGCCGCGCGCCGACCTCGCCGTCGTCGTCGCCTCACCGCTCCAGCGCGCGCAGGAGACCGCGACGCCCGCCGCCGAGGCCTTCGGCCTCGAGCTCGGCACCGACGAGCGGCTGCTCGAGGCGGAGAACCACTTCGAGGGCCTGCGGTTCGGCGTGGGCGACGGGTCGCTGCGCCACCCCGGCCACTGGCGGTTCCTGTGGAACCCGTTCCGCCCGTCGTGGGGCGAGCCCTACGTCGAGCAGGTGGCCCGCATGCGCGGCGCCGTCGCGGACGCGCGCGACAAGGCGGCCGGCCGCGAGGCCCTGCTCGTCAGCCACCAGCTCCCCGTGTGGCTGACGCGGCTCAGCTACGAGAACCGCCGCCTGTGGCACGACCCGCGCAAGCGGCAGTGCGCCCTCGCGTCGCTCACCTCGCTGCGGTTCGAGGACGACCGGCTCGTCTCGATCCACTACTCCGAGCCCGTCGCCGACCTCCTTCCGGGCGCCTCGCAGGTCTCGGGAGCGTGACGTTCGCCATGCCGGAGCCCTCGCGGCCCGTTCTGCCCGGTTCGCCCGTCACCCCTCTCAGGACGCGCCCAGGTTCGCGCGACAGGGTGCGACCCGTGATGTCGTCGTGACTCCCGTCGCCGTGCCCGCCCCCGCGCCCGGGCGCTCCCGCGCGCGCCGCCACGCCCTCGCCGCGACCGGTCTCGCCCTCGCCGCCGGCCTCGCGCTCTCGGCGTGCACCGCCGAGTCGGGCGCCACGACGTCCGACGACGACGTCGTCGGGCAGGGCTTCGTCTCGGGCGACGGGTCCGTGCGCACGTGGGAGGCCGGCGACCGCGGCGAGGCCGTCGCGCTGACGGGCACGGACTACGAGGGCCGGAGCGTCGACACCGCGGCGTGGACGGGCGACGTCGTCGTGCTCAACACCTGGTACGCCGCGTGCGCGCCGTGCCGCGCCGAGGCCCCGGACCTCGTGGCGCTCGCGGAGGAGCGGGCGGACGAGGGTGTGCGCGTCCTCGGCATCAACACCACGGACGAGCCGGGCGCCGCCCAGGCGTTCCAGCGCACGTTCGAGGTGCCGTACCCGTCGATCGACGACCGCAGCGGCGAGGTCGTCGCCGAGCTGTCCGGCACGGTCCCGCTGCAGGCCGTGCCCTCCACGGTCGTGCTCGACCGCGAGGGCCGCGTCGCCGCGCGCGTCATCGGGCTCGTCGAGGGCTCGACGCTCGGCGCGCTCGTCGACGACGTGCTGGCCGAGGAGCCCTCCGCCGGCGAGACGGACGCCTGACGTGCTCGGGACCGCCTCCGCGGTGCTCTCCCCGGTCCTCGCGATCGACATCGGCGAGCAGTTCGCGCGGATCGCCTGGAGCGGGTCGCTGCTCCTCGCCGTCCCCGTCGCGCTGCTGGCCGGCCTCGTGTCGTTCGCGTCGCCGTGCGTGCTGCCGCTCGTGCCCGGCTACGTCGGGTACGTCAGCGGCATGGCGGCGGCGAACGCGGGCGGCGGTGCTGGACGGGCGGGGCGTGGCTCCGGCGCGGGCGCCGGGACCGGGGTGGTCGCCGCCGCGCCGAGCCGTGGGCGCGTCCTCGCCGGAGTGGCGCTCTTCGTCGCCGGGTTCACGCTGGTGTTCGTCGGCATCGCCGCCGCCGCCGGCGCGGTCGGCCAGTACGTGGTGCGGTGGGAGGACGTGCTCAGCCGGGTGCTGGGCGTCGTCGTCGTGCTCATGGGCCTGGCGTTCATGGGTGCGGTGCCGTTTCTCCAGCGCGAGCGGCGCCTGCACCTGAGCCCGCGCGCCGGCCTGTGGGGCGCGCCGCTGCTCGGCGTCGTCTTCGGGCTCGGCTGGACGCCGTGCCTCGGCCCGACCCTGATCGCCGTGCAGACGCTCTCGCTCAGCGAGGCGTCCGCCGGGCGCGGGGCGCTGCTGGGCGTCGCGTACTGCCTCGGGCTGGGCGTGCCGTTCCTGCTGATCGCGCTCGGGCTGCAGAGCTCGCAGCGCATGCTCGGGTTCCTGCGGCGCCACCGTCTCGCGATCATGCGGCTGGGAGGCGGGCTGCTCGTGGTCATCGGGCTCGCGCTCGTGACCGGCCTGTGGGGCACGTGGACCGGGGCGATCCAGGGCTGGATCGGCGGATTCGTGACGGTGGTGTGATGCGGGACGGGAAGACCGAGGAGAAGGCCTCCGCGCGCTACCGCCCGGAGGGCATCGACGACGCGTTCGCCGAGGGCCGCGACCAGGCCGCGCCGGCCAGCAGCACGTCCCCTACCGTCCCGACGCTCGGGGTCGTGGGGACCCTGCGATGGACGTGGCGCCAGCTCACGAGCATGCGTGTCGCGCTGCTGCTCCTCATGCTGCTCGCCGTGGCCGCCGTGCCGGGCTCCGTCCTGCCGCAGCGGCCGCAGGACCCGGCGGCGGTGCTGCGCTACCTGCAGGACAACCCGACGACGGGGGAGTGGCTCGACCGTCTCGGGTTCTTCGACGTCTACGCCTCGGTGTGGTTCTCGGCGATCTACCTGCTGCTGTTCGTCTCGCTGGTGGGGTGCATCCTGCCGCGCACGCGCGCGCACCTGCAGGCGCTGCGCGGCCGCCCGCCGCGCACGCCGCGCCGCTTCGACCGCTTCCCCGCGCAGGGACGCGCGGTCACCGACGCGACGCCGGACGAGGTCGTCGCGGCCGCCGAGACCCGCCTGCGCGGCCGCCTCCGGTGGCTGCCGACGTTCCGCGTCGAGACGGGCGCGGAGGACGCGGCGCCCGCCGTCGGCAAGCGGACCGCGCGCCCGGCCGCCCGCACGGTCGCGGCCGAGCGCGGCTACGTGCGCGAGACCGGCAACCTCGTGTTCCACCTGTCGCTGCTCGGGCTGCTCGGCGCCGTCGCGCTCGGCCAGCTCCTGCACTACCGCGGCCAGGCGATCGTCACGGAGGACCGCGGGTTCGCCAACGCGGTCGTCGACTACGACACGTTCGAGAACGGCGCGTGGTTCCGCCCGTCGTCGCTCGTGCCGTTCTCCATGACCCTCGACCGCTTCGAGGCGGAGTTCGCCACGGACGCCGTCGCGTTCGCGCAGTCGCGCGACTTCACCGCGTTCGTCACGGTGCGCGACCCCGACGGGACGACGCACGAGGAGACGATCAAGGTCAACCACCCGCTCAACGCGGGCGGCGCCAAGGTCTACCTCCAGGGCAACGGGTACGCGCCCGAGGTCACGGTGCGCGACGCCGAGGGCCAGGTCGCGTTCTCGGGCCGCGTGCCGTTCCTGCCCGAGGACACGATGTACACCTCGCGCGGGGTCATCAAGGTTCCCGACGTCTCCCCGGGCCTCGACCAGATCGGGCTCGTCGGGTCCTTCCTGCCCACCGCCGAGCTGAGCGCCGACGGCACGACCGCGAGCTCCGTCTACCCGCAGCCCATCAACCCGCTCCTCGTCCTCGAGGTGTACCGCGGCGACCTCGGGCTCGACGAGGGGCTGCCGCAGAACGTGTACCGCCTCGACACCGAGGACCTCGAGCCGTCGGTCGACGCGGACGGGGAGCGCGTGAAGCTGCTCGTCGCGCCCGGTGAGACGGTCGAGCTGCCGGACGGGCTCGGCTCGATCACGTTCGAGTCCGTGCCCCGCTACGTCGCGCTCGACCTGCGCCACGACCCGTCGCTCGCGTGGGTGCTCGTCTTCGCCCTCGGCGCGCTCGGCGGGCTCACGGTCTCGCTCTTCACGCCCCGGCGCCGCGTGTGGGTCCGGGCGTGGCGCGAGCCCGTGCCGGGCGACGGTCCCGACGGCGCGCGCGAGCGCACGGTCGTCGCGGTCGCCGGTCTGGCGCGCGGCGACGACGCGGGCCTCCAGGGCGAGGTGGACTCGCTTCTCGCCGCGCTCCCGGGCGTGACACCATCGGGTGAGGGCGACCTCACCTCCCTCGCACGAAAGGCTGACCGATGACCGTGGCCGAGCTGAGCCAGGACCTGGTGTGGGCGGCGGCGTCCGCGCTCACCGTCGCGCTCGTGGCGTTCGCGATCGACCTGTCGCGCCTCGCGGGCCGTCGTGACGAGGTGCGCACGCAGCACGCGGCCGAGCGTGCGGCGGTACCCGCCGCGGAGCGCGCCGAGGTGCTCGCGGCCGCCGGACCGGCATCCGGTGGCACCACGCCGTACGCGCCGGGCACCGCCGACGCCGGGCCGACGGAGCCCGCGGACGAGCCGGCACCGGTGTCGCGCAAGGCCGCGAACATCGGCGTCTCGCTGACGTGGCTGGGGGCGGTGCTGCTCCTCGTCGCGATCGTCACGCGCGGCATCGCGGCCGGCCGGGCGCCGTGGGCGAACATGTACGAGTTCGCGCTCGTGGGCAGCTTCGTGGCGCTCTCCGTGTTCCTCGGCGTCGCGCTCCGGCGCGACGTGCGCTTCCTCGGCTCGTTCGTCACCGGGCTCGCGGTGCTGTTCCTCGTGGTCGCGCAGAACGCGTTCTTCGTCGCCGCGACGGGCGTGCAGCCCGCGCTGCAGGACTACTGGTTGATCATCCACGTCGGTGTCGCGATCCTCGCGACGGGCATCTTCACGGTGGCGTTCGTGACGTCCGTGCTCCAGCTCCTGCGCGACTCGCGCGACGGCGGGAGCGCGTTCCTCGGCCGACGCGGGTGGCAGTGGCTCGACGCGACGCCGCGGCCGGTCCAGCTCGAGGCGCTGAGCTTCCGGCTCAACGCCGTCGCGTTCGTCCTGTGGACGTTCACGATCATCGGCGGCGCGATCTGGGCCGAGGACGCCTGGGGCCGGTACTGGGGCTGGGACCCCAAGGAGGTCTGGAGCTTCGTCGTCTGGATCGTCTACGCGGCCTACCTGCACGCGCGCACGACGCGCGGGTGGTCCGGGCGCCCGGCGGCCTACTTCGTGCTCGTGGGCTACGCGTGCGTGCTGTTCAACTTCACGGGCGTGAACCTGCTGTTCGACGGCAAGCACTCGTACTCGGGCCTCGAGCCGGGCGACTGACGCCGCGCGGTTCGCGCCGTGCGGGTCAGCGGCTCCCAGGCCCGTCCTGACCGGGGTTGGTGCCGCTCTGGTCGCCGTCGGCGTCCGTCCCCTCGCCGGGCCCGGGCTCGGGGGAGCGGCCGTCGTCGGCCGCGTCGCGCTTCCCGTCGGTGCCCGGGGAGCGGCCCTGGCGGCGCTGCTCCTGCTCGAGCCGCCAGAGGAACTCGGGGTCGTCGTCGGGCGCGACCGGGCCGCTACGACGTCGCCGCGCCGGACCGGGCCGACCGGCGGCGAACCGCCCGCCGCCGCCGTACCGCGTCGCGGACCGCTGGGAGCGCCGCACGAGGATCCACGCGATCGCGCCCACGAACGGCAGCAGGACGATGAGGACCACCCACAGGCCCTTGGGGATGCCGCCGCGCTCGTCCTCGTCGCTCGAGGACAGGTCGACGAGGGCGTAGACCGCGAGGCCGACGGCCAGCAGGACGAGGAGCACACGTGCCATCCCTCAAGCCTAAGCGCCGTACCCTGGAGGGGTGCCCCTCGTCGTCTACTCGCTCCTCCGGCTGCTCCTGTTCGGCGTCGCGCTCGGCGTCCTGTGGGTCGCCGGGCTGCGCGGCTGGCTGCTCGTGCTGCTCGCCGCCGTCGTCTCGCTCATGCTGTCGTACCTGACGCTGCGCGGCCCGCGCGACGCGGCGTCGCGCTACCTCGCGGAGCGCGCCGAGCGGCGCGCGCGGAGCAAGGACCGCTTCACGCGTCAGATCGAGGACGACGCCGCGGCCGAGGACGCCGCCGTCGACGCCGCGGACGGCACCGACACCCCGCCGGCCACCCCGTCGGCACGGTAGCGGCGAGGGCAGCCGCGGGGCGCCGTGCGCGGAGGCCTACAGCGCGAGGCCGACGCCCAGCAGCACGCCGTACGCGAGCTCGTACATCCCCGTCCCGGCGAGCACCGGCACCAGGAGCGGGCCGCGCGCGCCCGCGAGGACGGGCAGCGTGAGCAGGACCGCCGGGAGCAGCAGCGCTGCCACGGCCAGCGTCCAGGGCGACGCGAACGCGCACACGAGGCCGAGCACGAGCGGGAGCCAGATCATCGCGACGTACGCGCGGCGCGCCCGCCAGTCGCCGAGCCGCACCGCGAGCGTGCGCTTGCCGGCCACGACGTCCGTCGGGATGTCGCGCAGGTTGTTGACCATGAGGATCGCGCACGCGAGGAGCCCGACGGCGACGGCGCCCACGACGGACGGCCACGGCACGACGCCCGCCTGCGTGTACGTCGTGCCGATCGTCGCGACGAGGCCGAAGAACACGAACACCCCGACCTCGCCGAGGCCCTTGTAGCCGTAGGGGTTGCGCCCGCCGGTGTAGTACCAGCCCGCGAGGATCGCGACCGCGCCGACGGCGATGAGCCACCAGTGGCCGGAGACCGCGCACAGCACCAGGCCGAGCACCGTGGCGACGCCGAACGCGGCGAACGCGGCCGCACGCACCTCGCCCGCGCGCGCCGCGCCGGAGGCGGTGAGGCGCATCGGGCCGACGCGGTCGAGGTCGGTGCCGCGGATGCCGTCGGAGTAGTCGTTCGCGTAGTTCACGCCCACCTGGAGCGTGAGCGCGACCCCGAGCGCCAGCAGGGCCGGCAGGAGCGCGAACGCGTCCACGTGCGCGGCCGCGCCGGAGCCGACGATCACCGGCGTCGCGGCGGCCGGCAGGGTCCGGGGACGGGCCCCCGCGACCCACTCGGCGGGACTGGCCATGGTGCTCCGTTCGGTCAGGAAGGCGATCGGGAGGGATCGGTCGCGGCCCGCTCGCGCGCGACGGCGAGCCGTGCCACCGCGGCGCGGTCGACCTTGCCGGGCCCGCGCCGCGGCAGGTCGTCGACGACGACCACGCGGCGCGGCGCGGCCGCCCGTCCCAGCCTATCCGCGACGGCGCGGCGGACCGTCGCGACGAGGGCGTCCGACATGGTGGCACCCGCCACGAGCGTCACGACGGCGACGACGGCCGTGCCCCACTCCGGGTCAGGAACCCCGACGACGCACGCCTCGCCCACGCCCTCGACGCCCGCCACGACGTCCTCCACCGCCGCCGGCGCGACGTTGACGCCGCCCGTGACGAGGACGTCGTCCGCGCGCCCGAGGACCGTGAGGCGAGCGCCGTCGTCGAGCCGCCCGAGGTCGCTCGTGCGGAACCACCGCGTCCCGTCCGCGTCCGTGCGGAAGGCGGCCGCGGTCGCGGCAGGTTCGCCCAGGTACCCGTCGGCGAGGACGGGGCCCGCGAGCTCGACGACGCCCGACCCCGGGTCGAGCCGCACGCGCACGCCGTCGAGCGGCACGCCGTCGTACACGCACCCGCCGCACGTCTCGGTCATGCCGTACGTCGTGACGACCCGCGCCCCGGCCTCGCGCGCGCGCCGCAGCAGCGCCGCGGGCGTCGCCGCCCCGCCGAGCAGGACCGCGTCGAGCGAGCACAGGGCGTCGAGCCCCGCGGGCTCCGCGGCGTCGGCCGCGGCGACGAGGCGGTGCAGCTGGGTGGGCACGAGCGAGACGTACCGCCGCACGCCGCGCGGCGCCCGGCGCACGAGCGCGGCGAACCCCGCGGCCGTGAACGGCTCGCCGTCGGGCGCGGCGGTGAGGCCGTGGCCGGCGTGCGCGCGGGCGACCACCTGGACGCC
>NZ_LWGL01000329.1 GCF_001722485.1 Cellulosimicrobium cellulans
GGCCCCACGCCGGCCGCGCGCAGGGCGAGCGCCTCGCTCGGCTGAGCCGTGCCGAGCCACGTCGCGCCACCGGCCAGCGCCGCGAGCGCGCTCGGCACGAGACCGTGCCCGTACGCGTCGGCCTTGACGACCGCCATGACCTGGGCGGTGGGCGCGTGGCCCGCGAGCGCGCGCACGTTGTCGCGGATCGCCGCGAGGTCCACGACGGCGCGCGCGGGGTAGCGGCGCGGGTCGGGCCCGTCCGTCGCGGCGGCGACGGCCTGACGTTGGGTGCTGCTCACGGTCGTCGATTCTCTCACCACGCCTCGAGCACGCGGTCCGTCTCGAACCGGCGCGGGCGCCCGCTCAGCGGGTCGATGAAGTCGAGCGAGCGCGAGACGAGCTGGAGCGGCTGCGCGTAGTCGTCGTGCGCGACGTCGTACGGCACCGGGTAGAAGTTGTCGTGGACGATGGGCACGCCGAGGCGGCTCATGTGGAGCCGGAGCTGGTGCGTCTTCCCGCTGTGCGGCTCGAGCCGGTAGCGCGCGAGGCCGCGCGCCGCGTCCGTCTCGAGGAGGTCGACGCGGCTCTCCGCGTTGGGCTCGCCCTCGACCTCCTCCGCGCGCATGACGCCGCGGCGCTTGACGATGCGGCTGCGGACCGTCGCGGGCAGCTCGAGCGCGGGGTCGAGCGGCGCCACCGCCTCGTACTCCTTGCGGACCTCGCGGCGCGCGAAGAGCTCCTGGTAGGCGCCGCGGACCTCGCGCCGCAGCGTCAGCAGCAGGACGCCCGCGGTGACGCGGTCCAGGCGGTGCGCCGGACTGAGGTCGGGCAGGTCGAGCTCGCGCCGCAGGCGCACGAGCACCGAGCGCGCGACGTACGCGCCGCGGGGGATGGTCGCGAGGAAGTGCGGCTTGTCGACGACGAGCAGGTCGCGGTCGCGGTGCAGCACCCGGATCTCGAACGGCACCTCCGGCTCCACCGGCGGGTCGCGGTAGAGGAACACGAAGCCGCGCGGCTCGTACGCCGTGCGCGCGTCGACGGGCCGCCCGCGCCCGTCCACGACCTCGCCCGCCGCGACCTTCTCGTGCAGCCGCGCCGCGTCGTCCGGGAAGCGGTGCAGCACGTAGTCGAGGGTGCGCGTCCACCGCGCGACGCTCGCGTCGTCGTGCGGCAGGACGAGGCGCGTCGGGTTGAGGCCGTCGCGCACGGGCAGGGGGACCACGCGTCCACGGTACCGGGGTGCGCCCGACGCCCGTGGCGGGGTCGGCGCGCGGCGGTTTCAGCGCGCGGCGGTTTCAGCGCGCGGCGGGTTCAGCGCGCGGCGAGGAGCTCCGCGACGACGCGCGGCACCTGCTCGGCGACGTCGAGGGCCGCGACGGGTCCGCCGGGGTTCGCGCGCTCGGCCGCGA
>NZ_LWGL01000330.1 GCF_001722485.1 Cellulosimicrobium cellulans
CCGAGTCGGCGGTGCGCACCGCGCGCCGCGCGCTCGCGGAGGAGCCCGGGGTGCGCGCCCTGCTCGACGGCGCGGCCGGTCTCGCGCTGCCCGACCCCGACGAGACGCTGCCGCCGATGGCCGTGCCCGACCGCCTCCTCGACGCGCAGCCGCTGCTCGCGGTCCCCGTGGCCCCGGTGCTCACGGCCGTGCTCGGGGCGATGCGGGCCCACACGACCCAGGTCCAGCACGCGAGCGCGTCGGACGCTGCGCCCACCGCCGGGACGTCGCTCGTCGGCTGGTACGCCCTCAGCAACGACGTGCTCGCGCCCATCCCTTCACACGAGTTCTACGCGCCCTCCCGCGCGGCTCTGCCGAGCCTGCGGGAACGACGCGCGGGCGCCCGATAGCCTGCTCCCGTGGACACGAGCACCGGGCGCACCGTCGGCCGCGCGGCAGCCTGCGCGCTGATCGGCGCGGTCGTCGGGCTGGTGGGGACGATCGCGCACCGCGCACCCGTCGTCGACGTGCCCGCGCTGCACCTCGGTCTCGTCCTCGCGCTGCTCGCGGTGCTCGCGGCGAGCGTGCTCGCCCGGGCGTGGGGCGGCTACGCGGGGCTCGTCGGCTTCGGCATCGGGTGGGTCACGGTCGTGCAGGTCCTCGCGATCGAGGGACCGGGCGGCGACGTGCTCGTGCCGAGCCAGACCGTCGGCTACGTGTGGATCTACGGGGGCATGCTGGTGGTCGCGGTCGCCGCGTTCCTCCCGCGCTCGTGGTTCAGCGAGCGGCCCGTGCGGGCGGCGCTCCACGAGCGCCCATCGGGGCACAACGGACATCGGGCGTAGATCACCCCGGATAGAATCGACGTGCGGGAGACCGCACACCCCTCGTCGTCGCGCGGACCTCCGCGCGCCCTTTCGTCACGGAGACTGTGGATGGGTCAGCCGACCGAGCGAGACGAAGCTCTCGAGACGCCCGACGACGCCGCCGCGTCGTCGGGTGACGCGCCGACGCCCGAGGACGTATCGCGCGCCGCGGGGCGTCCGGAGCCGTCCCCGGAGCCCGCGCTCGAGGACGACGACGTCCCGTACGTCCCGCGCGTCTTCGCCTTCGACCCCGACGTCCCGGCGGTGCTGCACCCGCCGACGGCCGACGCGGCTCCCGAGCCGGACGCGGAGCCCGAGCTGGACGCGGAGCCCGAGCTGGAGTCCGACCCGGAGCCGGTGCAGGAGAGGGAGCCGCTCCGCGGGACGGAGCCGACACCGGAGCCGTCTGCGGTCTCCGACGCGCCAGCCGGGCCGACCCCGGCGCCGGAGTCCGACGCGGCCGTCGAGCCGACCGCGACGCCGGAGGAGGCCGCGCCGGCCGCGCCCGCCGCCGTCACCGAGGAGCCCG
>NZ_LWGL01000331.1 GCF_001722485.1 Cellulosimicrobium cellulans
AGCCAGCCAGCCATGCCCACGAGGACAAAAAATTTGGCATTGACTAACAAGCACACTGTTGAGTTCTCAAACAACCGACACACACCAACTCAGCCAGACCATCAGGCCCAACCTCGCTTGGGGCAACCTCTTCACTCTACCCGATCCCTCGCGGCTCCTCAACCCCGGCTCGTCGCCGTGGTCGTGCTGTGAGGTCTCCGAACGGGAGGCCGACGGCCACCCAACGGAAGAGGATTCCGGCCCCGGGACCAGCCACCGTCGCGGTGTCTGTTCCTCCCTGTCGGGCCGACATCCAGAACATTACGCGGCCCGGCGGACGAGGGTCAAGCCGGTGGCCGGTGACCCGGCTCACCCGGCGTTCACGCGGCGGTCACGCCCCGGTCGTCTCCTCGCTGCCGCCGGTTGTCGCGCGGGGACGGAGCCGGAGCCGGTCCCCTGGTCTCAGCTGGGCCGCGCGGTCGACGTCGTCCTCCGCGAGGACGCCGATCACCGGGTAGCCGCCCGTGACCGGGTGGTCGGCGAGGAACAGCACCGGGCGCCCGTCGGGCGGCACCTGGATCGCGCCGCGCACGAGCCCCTCGGTGGGCAGGTCGCCCGGCACCCGCGGCACGGGCGGCCCGTCGAGTCGCAGGGCGACCCGGTTGCTGTCCGCGCTCACGGTGCGGAGCGCGCCGAGCGCGCTCCAGGCGTCCGTGCCGAACCACTCAGGGCGCGGTCCCGGCAGCACGTGCAGCGACGGCTCCCTCTCGCCCGGGCGCAGCTCCCCGGCGGGGTGCCGGATCGGTGCCCCGTCGACCGGCGGCCACGCCTGCGGCGCGGCCCCCACCCCGAGCGCGTCCCCCGCACGGAGCGGGCGTGGGCCGATGCCCGACAGGACGTCGTGCGACCGCGCCCCGAGGACCGGCGGGACGAGCACACCGCCGCGCACCGCGACGTAGGACCGCAGGCCTCGCGACGGCGTCCCGAGCCGGAGGACGGCACCGGCCGGCACGCGCAGCGGCACACCCGGGCCCACGGGCACGCCATCCACGGTCGACGGTGCCGTCGCGCCGGTCAGGGCGACGAGCACGGTCCTCTCGGCACGCAGCACCAGCCCGCCGAGGGTCGCCTCGAGCAGTGCGGCGTCGGGCTCGTTGCCGACGAGCCGGTTCGCGAGCGCGGACGCCGCGCGGTCCGCCGCCCCTGACCGTCCCACCCCGATCGCGCCGAGCCCCGGCCGACCACCGTCCTCGACGAGGGTCAGCGGCCCCGTTCATCACGATGTTCTCGAGCGCGTCCTCGAGGATCGTGAGGTTGCGCAGCCCGAGGAAGTCCATCTTGATGAGGCCGAGGCCCTCGGACGTCGGGTAGTCGAACTGCGTGATGACC
>NZ_LWGL01000332.1 GCF_001722485.1 Cellulosimicrobium cellulans
GCCGGCGACCACCGCGCGCACGTCGGCCGGGTGCACACCACGGCCGAGCGGGTGGGCGTCGAACGTCGCGGCGGCCCACGCGCCCCCGCGCGCACGGCGCGCCGGGCCGGCGGTGACGGGCACGGGCTCGACGACGTCGGCCACGCCCTGCACGACGACGCTCGGCAGGAACGTCGCGAGGTCGAGCCACCCGGCGCCGCGCGAGGCGTACGCCCAGTCGACGAGCACGACCGACGACGGCGTCAGGACGAGCGTGTCGGCGCGCACGTCGCCGTGCACGAACGACTCGCCCTCGCACGCGACGAGCACGCCGCGCTCCGCCTCCACGAGGGCGTCCAGGTGGTCGGCCGCCCACGGCACGAGGAGGGCGAGGTCCGGGTCGGGGTCCTCGCGCAGCGAGCGCCACCCGGTGGCGAGGCCGGCGAGCTCGGGGCCGGCCGGGGGCAGACGCGCCTCGCGCGCGCCGGGGAGCGACGCCACGGTCTCGAGCGTCGCGAGGACGCGGTCGAGCTCGTCGGGGTCCCACGGGGTGGTCGGCGGGCGGCCGTCGACGAGCTCGAACGCGATCATGCCCCAGTCCTCGTCGCGCAGCGCCCAGGCGAGGCGGGGCGCCGGCATGGCGCGCGGCAGCTGCCGCGCGGCCCACACCTCGGCGCGGTAGCGCGCGATGACGCCGGGACCGTCGGTCACCCGGGTCGCCTTGACGACGTACCGCGCGCCGTCCTCGAGCTCGAGGAGGGACATGACGTCGGAGCGCGACCCCGCGGGCAGCGGCGTCTCCGCGACGACGCGCGCGCCGGCGGTCGCCTCGATCTCGTCCCGCACCGTGCGGGGGAGGTCGTCCCAGCGCAGCCGCCCCGCGCCGACGAGCGGGACCTCACCGGTCGGCTCGACGACGGTCGAGAGCTCGTCGGACATGGTGGTGGCGCTTCTCCCGGTCGGTGGCTCGGCGGGACGCACCCGCCTCGGAGGCCGGGGCGGGTGACGGTCGCGTCGCGGCCGCCGCGGCCGGGCCCTCGTGCCCGCCGGGTCACGGCCGGGCACAGACCCTGACAAGGTAGCGCGTCCCGGACGGAAGTCCAGCACCCGCCCGGCACCCCCGGGACGCGCCGCGCCGACCGCTCCGTAGACTGGGTGATCGTGACCCAGCCATCCGGCCCGTCGCGCCGCGCGACGAGCGGGCCGCGGCCCGCACCGCGCGTCGCGTACCTCGACCACGCCGCGACGACCCCCCTGTCCGACGCCGCCCGCGAGGCCCTCGTCGACGAGCTGTCGCGCACGGGCAACCCGTCCTCGCTGCACGCCGCCGGCCGGGCCGCGCGGC
>NZ_LWGL01000333.1 GCF_001722485.1 Cellulosimicrobium cellulans
GGAGCCCGCCGAGGACCCGGGCGACGACCGCACGCAGGACGCGCGCGGCGCCGTCGGACAGGTCGCGGGCGCGGGCGTGCGCCCGGCGGGCCCGCGCGGACAGGCCCCACGCGACGAGGGCGGCACCCGCGTGCGCGAGCAGCACGGGCAGCGCGAGCACCCCGAGGACGGTGACCATGGCCGCGGGCTCCGCGCCCAGGGCAGCGCCGGACGGGCAGTCGGGCGCCTCGTGGACGAGCGCGAGGCGCATGCCCACGACGCCCCACACGCCCGGCACGTCCAGGCACTGGTGCACGACGGCGATCCCCCGCTCGGCGAGGTGCGTCACGACGGCGGCGGCGAGCGCGAGGACGAGCAGGACGGGTCCGAGCAGCCTCCCGGCCGCGGGCACGACGGACGCCCGGTTCACGCCGCGGGACAGCCCGCGCTCGACCGACGTCCGGAGCACGCCGCTCAGCGTACACACGCGGGCTGTGACCCGGCTGACAGTGCTCAACCCAGCGCGGGCGGGCCCGGGAACGGCCACCACGCGACGGCGTCGCCGGACGCGAGGAGCACGACGCACACGGCGGTCAGCACGACGCCGAGGCCCACGAGGACGAGCGTGCCCGTCCGGCCGGGCGCGACGCGCGCGAGCGCGGTCCGCGTCCCGTACCGCGTCAGGTGGGTGAGCGGGCCGGTCCACGCGAGGACGACCGTCGCGAGCATGGCCACGCACAGCAGGACCGTCGTGACGGCCGGCGCGTTCCCGCCGTCCGGCCCGGACGCGACGACCAGCCGGTCCGAGACGAGCAGCCACCACCCCGCGACGACGACCAGCACCCCGGCGCACGCCGCGACGGTCAGCGACGGCAACGACCCGGCGACCGCGCGGACCACGTACCAGGGCGAGGCGGCGACCGAGCGCGCCGTGTCGCTGCGCTGGGGCCCGCGCCGTTCGCGCCGGGAGTGCAGGGAGTCGGTCGTGACCCCGACGACCCGCGCCAGCACGACGGCCACCGCGAGGACGGTGAACGCGACGCCCGGGGCGAGCGCGGCGAGGAGCACGAGGGGGACGGCGAGCAGCGCCAGCACGCCGCGCCGCCGCGGGGGCACCGGTCGCGCGTACAGCGGCTCCTCCGGACCGGGCGGCACGGGGGCGTAGAGCCGCTCGAGCAGGTCCGGCCGGTCGGTCGGCACCGCCACCGTGCGGCCGTCGTTGACCTGGGTCTGCGACACGGGCAGCGGCGGCGGCACGACCTGGACGGGCTGGTCGGCGGGGGGCCACGCCGTCGCGCCGGCGGCGGGGACGGGCGGCGGGGGCGGC
>NZ_LWGL01000334.1 GCF_001722485.1 Cellulosimicrobium cellulans
GCGCCGGACCTCGCGCCGCTCCCCCAGCGCCGCGAGGCGGCGCGAGCGCAGAACCACGACGAGGCCGACCGCGGACACCACCGCCAGGAGGAGCAGCCCGCCGACTCCGCCCGGCCACGGGACGCGCGCAGCGGGGAGACCGGCGAAGAGCTGGGCCACCACCGCGAGCCACCACGTGCACGCGCCGGCCAGCGTCGCGACCACCGTGGCCGCCGCGGGCCACACCGGCGCCAGGAGCGTGGCGAGCACCCCGAGCACGGTCGCCGGCCCGAGCGCCGGCGCGGCGACGAGGTTGGCGGGCACGGCGTACAGGCTCACGCTCGGGTCGAGCAGGACGACGATCGGCGCGCACGCGAGCTGGGCCGCGACGGGCACGGCGACGACGTGGGCCGCCGTCCGGCCGGTCCACGGCGCGAGGCGGCGGGCGATCGGCGCGGTGCCGAGCGCGAGACCTGCGGTGGCCGCCACGGAGAGGACGAAGCCGTACGACCGGGCGAGCCACGGGTCGAGCACGAGCAGGACGACGACGGCGGCGGCGAGCGCCGCCACGGCGCGCGACGGTCTCCCGAGCAGCGCCCCGAGGAGACCGACGGCACCCATCGCCGCGGCGCGGACGACGCTCGGCTCGGGGTGCACGAGCAGGACGAAGCCGACCATCGCGGCCGCGGTGACGAGCACCCGCACGACCCGCGGCGCCCGGACGGCGACGCACAGCGCCGCGACGGTCGCCACGATGATGGCGAAGTGTCCGCCGGACACGGCGGTGACGTGCGTGAGGGACGTCGCACGCATCGCCTCGTCGAGCTCCGGCTCGAGGCGGGACGTGTCCCCCACCGCGACGCCGGGGACGAGCCCGCGCGCCTGCGGGCTCAGGCCTTCGGTCACGTCGAGGATGCCGTGCCGCATGGCGTGGACCGCGCGCAGCGGCGCCGGCGGCGGATCGAGGACCCGGGGCGCGCCGTCCGTGCGCAGGAACGTCCGGTCGCCGTCGGCGGCGAGCGTGCCGACGACCTCGACCCGCGCGCCGTAGGCCAAGCGGTCCCACCCCTCCCCCGGCCCGGAGACGACCAGCGGCCCGGTCGACGGCGCCGTGACCCCGCGCGCCGCGACCTCGGCTGCCTCGACCCGCACCTCGTGGCGGTCGGTCGCGCCCGTCCACGGGTTCTGCCGCGGCTCGACCGCCGAGCGGACGGTCGCGACGACGCGGGCCGTCGCCCCGTCCTCCGCGAGCCGGTCGAGGCCCGATCGGAAG
>NZ_LWGL01000335.1 GCF_001722485.1 Cellulosimicrobium cellulans
GGCGCGCAGCGCGCCGACGTGCGCGTGCACGAACCGCTCGGCCGGGTCCGTCGCGAGCGCCGCCGCGACGAGCTCCGCGTCGGCGCGCGCGAGGATGCGGCGCACGTCGACCGGCACGACCGACGGACCGTGCGGCGTCTGCCCGCCCGTGGCACGCGTCGAGCTCCCCGCAGGCACCCTCGCCGCACCCCTCGTGGCACTTCTCGCCGTGCTCCCCGACGCGCTCCTCGCCATCGTGCACCTCCTGGCTCCACTATCGAACACACGTTCGACCCGTGTCAACGGCCCGCCCCGCCCACCGCGTACCGTGGACCCATGGCTCGCCGCGCTCCCCGGACCTCCCGCACAGCGTCCGCCGGGCCACCCACACCGGGCCGCCGCGGGTCGCGCTCGCCGCGCCGCGCCGGCGACCTGCCGACGGACGAGGTCCCGACGAGCACCGGGACGGCGCGCCTCGAGCCGGACCCGGACCGCGACGGTGCCGTCACGCTCTTCGTCAACGGCGTCCCGAGCTCGCACGTCGACCTCGAGGACCCGGGCTTCCTCGCGTTCGAGTACATGCAGCAGATGGCGGCGGTGGTCGACCTCCTCCCGCCGGGGCCGCTGCGCGTGCTGCACCTCGGCGCCGCCGGGTGCAGCCTCGCGCGCTGGGTCGAGCACACCCGGCCCGGCTCGGCGCAGGTGGGCGTCGACCTCGACGCCCGGCTGCTCGAGCTCGTGCGCACGTGGTTCGACCTGCCGCGCTCCCCGCGCCTGCGCCTGCGGGCGGACGACGCCCGGCAGGCGCTGACGACGTTCGCCGACGCGTCGTTCGACGTCGTCGTGCGGGACGTGTTCTCCGGCGACACCACGCCGCAGCACCTCGTGACGACCGGTGCCGCCCTCGAGGTGCGTCGCGTCCTGCGACCGGGCGGCGCGTACCTCGTCAACTGCGCCGACCGCCCGCCCCTGACCGCCGCACGCCGCGAGCTCGCAACGCTCGCCGTCGTCGGCGCGGACCACCGCCAGGGAGGCCGCGGAGGGGCGGGCGAGGAGGCCGCGAGCCCGCGCCGGTGCGTGCTCGCCGAGCCGGCGCTGCTCAAGGGACGCCGTTACGGCAACGTCGTCCTCGTGGCGGTCCGCCCCGGCGGCGACGACCCGGACCTCGCGTCGGCGGCCCTGGCGCGCGCGGCGCGCACGCTCCCCGTCCCGGCGCACGTCCTCGTCGGCGGCGAGCTCGACGCGTTCGTCGGCGCGGCGGCGCCGTTCGA
>NZ_LWGL01000336.1 GCF_001722485.1 Cellulosimicrobium cellulans
ACGTGAAATCTTGACTGAATATGGGGGGACCATCCTCCAAGGCTAAATACTCCTAACTGACCGATAGTGAACCAGTACCGTGAGGGAAAGGCGAAAAGAACCCCTGTGAGGGGAGTGAAATAGAACCTGAAACCGTATACGTACAAGCAGTGGGAGCCCTTCGGGGTGACTGCGTACCTTTTGTATAATGGGTCAGCGACTTATATTTAGTAGCAAGGTTAACCGTTTAGGGGAGCCGTAGCGAAAGCGAGTGTTAACTGCGCGTCTAGTTGCTAGGTATAGACCCGAAACCCGGTGATCTAGCCATGGGCAGGTTGAAGGTTGAGTAACATCAACTGGAGGACCGAACCCACTAACTTTGAAAAGTTAGGGGATGACCTGTGGCTGGGGGTGAAAGGCCAATCAAACCGGGAGATAGCTGGTTCTCCCCGAAATCTATTTAGGTAGAGCCTCGGACGAATTCCATTGGGGGTAGAGCACTGTTAAGGCTAGGGGGTCATCCCGACTTACCAACCCTTTGCAAACTCCGAATACCTGTGAGTACTATCCGGGAGACACACGGCGGGTGCTAACGTCCGTCGTGAAGAGGGAAACAACCCAGACCGCCAGCTAAGGTCCCAAAATATTGCTAAGTGGGAAACGATGTGGGAAGGCATAGACAGCTAGGAGGTTGGCTTAGAAGCAGCCACCCTTTAAAGAAAGCGTAATAGCTCACTAGTCGAGTCGGCCTGCGCGGAAGATGTAACGGGGCTAAGCAATATACCGAAGCTGCGGCAAAGTTCTTTGAACTTTGGGTAGGGGAGCGTTCTGTAAGCCGCTGAAGGTGAACTGTGAAGTTTGCTGGAGGTATCAGAAGTGCGAATGCTGACATAAGTAACGATAAAGCGGGTGAAAAACCCGCTCGCCGGAAGACCAAGGGTTCCTGTCCAACGTTAATCGGGGCAGGGTGAGTCGACCCCTAAGGCGAGGCCGAAAGGCGTAGTCGATGGGAATGCAGTTAATATTCTGCAGCTTGGTGGTAGTGACGGATGCCGTGTGTTGTATCTCCTTATTGGATTGGGGGTGCAGCGAAGGTGTTCCAGGAAATAGCTCCACCGTATAAACCGTACCCGAAACCGACACAGGTGGACTGGTAGAGAATACCAAGGCGCTTGAGAGAACTATGTTGAAGGAACTCGGCAAAATACCTCCGTAAGTTCGCGAGAAGGAGGCCTAGTTTCTACGCAAGTATTGACTGGGGGCACAAACC
>NZ_LWGL01000337.1 GCF_001722485.1 Cellulosimicrobium cellulans
CCTGCCCGGCACCGCCGACGAGGCCCTCGCTGCGCTCACCGCCGACCTGGCCGACCGCGCCGCCGCGACGGTCGACCGGGAGGCCGAGCCGGTGCTCGCGGCGCTCGACGTGCCCGCGCTCGCGGGCGACGCGTCCGCCGGCCTGCGCCTACGACTCGCCGAGCTGAGGAGGCTCATGTGACGTCCCACGACGCCCAGCTGCGCGCCCGGACGGACGACCTCGCGCGCGCGGTGGACCTCGCGGGCGACCGCCTCGACCCCGCCGTCGCGGCCCAGGTGCGCGACGCGATCGCCGGGGTGCGCGAGCGCCTCGCGCTCGGGGTCGACCACACCGTCGTCGCGCTCGCGGGCGGCACCGGCTCCGGCAAGTCGAGCCTGTTCAACCGCGTGACGCGCCTCGACTTCGCCGACGTCGGGGTCAAGCGGCCCACGACGGCGCGCGTCACCGCGTGCTCGTGGAGCGGGGCCGCGACGGCGCTCCTCGACTGGCTCGAGGTCGACCCCGAGCGGCGCATCACGCGCGACGGCGAGCTCGACGGCGACGACGAGGCCGGGCTCGGCGGGCTCGTCCTGCTGGACCTGCCCGACCACGACTCGATCGAGCCCGCGCACCGCGCCGTCGTCGACCGCGTCCTGCCCCTCGTCGACCTGCTCGTGTGGGTCGTCGACCCGCAGAAGTACGCCGACGACGCCCTGCACTCGGGCTACCTGCGCAAGTCCGGTGGCCTCGAGGGGTCGATGGTGGTGGCGCTCAACCAGATCGACACCGTGCCCGAGAGCCGGCGCGACGCGCTCGTGGCCGACATGTGCCGGCTCCTGGAGGAGGACGGGCTGTCGGGCGTCTACGTGACGAAAGTCTCGGCGCGCACGGGCGAGGGGCTCGACGAGCTCCGCGGGCTGCTCGAGCAGGCGGTCGCGCGGCGCAGCGTCGCCGCGAGCCGCGTCGCCGGCGAGCTCGACCGTGCGGGGGCGCTCCTGCTCGAGCAGATCCCCGGCGAGGTGCCCTGGACGATGAGCACCGCCGTCGAGGACGAGGTCGACGCGCTCGCGGACGCCACGGGCCTCGCTGCGGTCGCGGGACAGGTCGGCGCCGCGGTGCGCAACGGCTACGGCCGCCCCGAGTTCTCCCCGCCGCAGCCGGACGCCGTCGCCCTGTCCCGCTCGCGCTGGCTCGAGCGCGCCGGCCGCGCGCTGCGGCCCGGGTGGCGACGCGCGCTCG
>NZ_LWGL01000338.1 GCF_001722485.1 Cellulosimicrobium cellulans
GAGGGCCGCGCGCGCGGCGTCGTCCACGGTGCCGTGCACGACGCCCGCCGGGTCCTCCTCGGGACGCCGCGGCGTGCGGCCGACCTTGCGGCCCGCGAGCGCGAACGCGCGGTCGGCGGCCGCCGGGTCCTGCGTGACGGCGACGAGCTGCTCGGCGAGCCAGCGGGCGCCGGCGGTGGCGGCGCCGGGTCCGGTCAGGTCCTCGGTCATGACACCTCCAGGTCGTGCTGCGGTGCGACGCGGGACCATGCCGCCTGCAGCGCTGTCATGCTGCGGCGGGCGAGGCCCGGTGCGTCGTAGGAGTGGCGCGGGAGCTCGACGGCGGCGACCCCCGTGTAGCCGACGTCGGCGAGCGTGGCGAGCACGAGCGGCAGGTCGATCTCGCCCTCGCCGAAGGGCCGGTGCTCGTGGTGGGTCGACGGCATGTCGTCGAGCTGGACGTTCGCGAGGTAGGGCGCCGCCGCGCGCAGCGCGCCCACGACGCCGTCGGGCTCGACGACGAGGCAGTGGCCCACGTCGACGGTGATGCCGAGCTCCGGCGGGCCGCCGACCTCCTCGCGCAGGCGCAGCGCGTCCGCGACCGTCTCGACGAGCATGCCGGGCTCGGGCTCGAGCGAGAGCCGGACGCCGTGGGCGCGCGCGTGCTCGACGAGCGCGGGCATGCGGTCGCGCAGCCGCGCCCAGCCGTCGGCGGGCGTCGCGTCGTCGGGCAGGACGCCGGAGAAGAACGAGACGCACCCGGCGTCGAGCGCGGCCGCGATCTCGACCGCGCGCTCGAGGAAGCACAGCCGGGCGTCCGCCTCGGCGTCGACGAGCGTCGGCCGGTGCTTGCGGTACGGGTCGAGGAGGAAGCGCGTGCCGGTCTCGACCACGACGCGCATCCCCGCGCCGTCGCGCAGGCCGGCGAGGCGCGTGCGCAGCGCGGCGACGTCGTCGGCCCAGCCGGGCGCGAACGGGTCGAGGTGCGGGAAGCCGAGCGTGAGCGCGACGGCGCCGTACCCCTCGTGGTCAAGCACGTCGAGCGCGACGTCGAGCGGGTGGTCGGTGAACCCGTTCGTCCCGTACCCGAGCGCGAAGGGGGTGCGCCCGGCCGCGACGCCGTCCCCGCCGCCGTGACCGCCGGTCACGTCTCGCTCATCTCGGCGCGGCCCGGGCGCCGGCCCGCGCGGCGCAGCAGGCGCCCGGCGACCTCGACGCCCGCGAGCGCGGC
>NZ_LWGL01000034.1 GCF_001722485.1 Cellulosimicrobium cellulans
GCGAGCGCCCCGGCGGTGACGGGGCCGAGGCCGGCGAGGTCGGGGCGCCCGCTGCGGGCGCGCGCGAGCACGACGTCGGTCGGACGCACCCCGAACGGCGCGCGCCCGGTCGCGGCGTACGCGAGGAGCGCGGCCCAGCCCCACCAGTCGGTGTCGGCGCTCGGGCTCGCGCCCTCGAGCAGCTCGGGCGCGAGGTAGCCGGGCGTGCCCATGACGAGCCCGGTGGAGGTCACGCGCGCGTCCTCGAGGGCCTGCGCGATGCCGAAGTCGATGAGGACCGGCCCGCGCGAGGCGATCATGACGTTGCTCGGCTTGAGGTCGCGGTGCACGACGCCCGCCCCGTGGACGGCCTCGAGCGCCGCGGCGAGCTGGTCGGCGAGCTCGTACAGGTCCCACGCGTCGAGCGGGCCGCGCTCGGCGATCTCGTCCTCGAGCGTCGGGCCGTCGACGAGCTCGGTGACGATGAACGCCTCGGGGCCGTCGAGCTCGACGTCGAGGATCTGCGCGACGGCGGGGTGGCGCAGCCGGCGCAGGGCGAGGGCCTCGCGGCGGAGCCGCTCCCGGCCCTGGGCGGCGGCGTCCCGGTCGACGTGCGCGTGGAGGAGCTTGATCGCGACGAGGTTCCCGCCGCCGTCGTGCGCGGAGTGCACCGAACCCATCGCGCCGGACCCCAGCCGCGCCCCGATGAGGTAGCCGCCGACGTCGCTGCCGGGGGCCGGTCCGCGCCCGCCGGGCGGTGCGACGCGCTGCGTGGACTCCTCCATGGTGACAAGGTATCTGCAGACGTGCGGCACGGCGGCCCCGGGGGCGGCCCTGTCCGGCCGTCCCGACGACCGACGAGCCGACTACCCTGGGACGACCCAGGCGTGATCCATCGAAGCTCAAGGAGAAGTCGATTGTCAGGCAAAGAAGGGTTCGATCTCGTCGTCGTGGCCAACCGGCTGCCGGTGGACTTCACGGTCGGGCCCGGGGGTGACGTCCAGTGGAACAGGTCGCCCGGCGGCCTGGTCACCGCGCTCGCGCCCGTCATGCAGGCGTCCGACGGCGCGTGGGTCGGCTGGTCGGGCGCGCCCGACCTCGCGAGCGACCCGTTCGACGCCGACGACATGCGCCTCGTGCCCGTCACGCTCAGCCAGGACGAGATCGAGCGCTACTACGAAGGCTTCTCGAACGACACCCTGTGGCCGCTGTACCACGACGTGATCTCCCCGCCGACGTACCACCGCGCCTGGTGGGACGCGTACCGCCGGGTGAACCAGCGCTTCGCCGACGCCGCGGTCGCGCAGGCCGCGGAGGGCGCGGTCGTGTGGGTGCACGACTACCAGCTGCAGCTCGTGCCGCAGATGATCCGCGAGCAGCGCCCGGACGTGCGGATCGGGTTCTTCAACCACATCCCCTTCCCGCCCCTGGAGCTGTTCCAGCAGCTCCCGTGGCGGCGGCAGGTGCTCGACGGCCTGCTCGGCGCCGACCTCGTCGGCTTCCAGCGCGCGGGCGACGCCGCGAACTTCATCCGCGCCGTGCGCCGGCTGCGCGCCTACACGACGCGCGGCCCGATCATCACCGTCCCGGGCCCGGACGGCCACGACCGTCACGTGCGCGCGGCCGCGTTCCCCATCTCGATCGACTCGCGCCGGTTCGACGAGCTCGCGCGCACGCCGGAGGTGCAGCGCCGGGCGCAGGAGATCCGCGCCGACCTCGGCGACCCGGACGTCATGATGCTCGGCGTCGACCGGCTCGACTACACCAAGGGCATCCGGCACCGCATCAAGGCCTACGGCGAGATCCTCCAGGACGGCCGGCTCGACGTCGAGCACGCGACCCTCGTCCAGGTGGCCAGCCCGAGCCGCGAGAACGTCGACGCGTACCAGGAGCTGCGCGAGCACGTCGAGGGCCTGGTGGGGCGCATCAACGGCGAGTACGCGGAGATCGGGCACGCGGCGATCCACTACCTGCACCACTCGTACCCGCCCGAGGAGATGGCCGCGCTGTACCTCGCGGCCGACGTCATGCTCGTCACCTCGCTGCGCGACGGCATGAACCTCGTGGCGAAGGAGTACGTCGCGGCGCGCTCCGACGACCGCGGCGTGCTCGTGCTCTCGGAGTTCACGGGTGCCGCCGACGAGCTCGCCTCGGGCGCGCTGCTCGTGAACCCGCACGACATCGACGGGATGAAGGACATCATCGTCGCCGCCTCGCACATGGACCACCGCGAGCAGCGCAAGCGCATGCGCAAGCTGCGCCGTCGCGTGCTCAACGACGACGTCGCGAAGTGGTCGGAGTCGTTCCTCGGGGTCCTCACGGCGATGCCGTCGCGCGTGCCCCGGCACCGGGACGGGACCGAGGACGCCGCGTGGGCCGTGCCCGCCGCGGACGCCGTGGGAGACCGCGCGTGAGCGCGACGCCGACCGCCGCCCTCCCCGACGACCTCGCCGCCGCGGTCCGCGGCTTCGCGGCCGGGCCGGGCGCGGCGCTCGTGGCGCTCGACTTCGACGGGACGCTGGCCCCCCTCGTCGACGACCCGGCGTCCGCGCGCATGGCGCCGTCGGCGCGCGCGGCCGTCGACCGGCTCGCCGCGGCGCTGGAGGGCACGACGACGCGGCTCGCCCTCGTCTCCGGGCGCAACCTCGAGGACCTCGCGCGCTGCAGCGAGCCGCCGGAGGGGACGTACCTCGTCGGCAGCCACGGCGCCGAGACGGGCCACGTCACGGACCACGGCGTCGACGCCGTACCGGTCGAGCTCAGCGACGACCAGGCCGACCAGCTCCGCGAGCTGCGCGCCGGGTTCGCCGCCGCGGTGGCCGGCCGCGAGGGCGCGTGGGTGCAGGACAAGCCGACCGCCGCCGTCCTGCACACGCGCCTCGCGTCGGCGGACGACACCGTCGCCGCCGAGGCGGCGGCCGACGCGGTCGCCGAGCACCTCGGGCTGCACGCCATGCACGGCAAGGACGTCGTCGAGGTCGCGGTCGTCGCCACGTCCAAGGGCGAGGCGGTGGACCGGCTGCGCGACGTCGTCGGGCAGGACGCGGGCACCGGCGGCCGGGCCCGCGTGCTGTACGCCGGGGACGACACGACCGACGAGACGGCGTTCGCGGTCCTCGCCGACGGGGACCTCGGGATCAAGGTCGGGGAGGGTCCGACGCGCGCCACGCACCGGGTGGCGGACGCGGACGCGCTGGCCACGGCGCTGGAGGCGCTCGCCGAGCTCGTCGGCGGGAGGCCCGGAGGCCCCGGCGACCGATCGTGACCGAGGTGTGACCGAGCACTCACTCCCCGGGGGTAGTATCGGCCCCACGATGACGTCGGACCCCTCGGGGTCCGGCTTCTTCTGTGTCGTCGAGGACACGCTCCCGCCTAGCGCCTGAGCAACGTCGACAGGGCACTCAGCTGCACGTCACTGCACAACGGATCGTCCGGCACGTACCTGCCGGTGGAGGGATGTACCAGTCATGGCTACGGTCACCTACGACCACGCAACGCGGCTCTACCCGGGGACCGAGCGCCCCGCCGTGGACCAGCTCAACCTGCACATCGAGGACGGCGAGTTCCTCGTGCTCGTCGGCCCCTCGGGCTGCGGCAAGTCGACGTCCCTGCGCATGCTCGCGGGTCTCGAGGACGTGAACCAGGGTCACATCTACATCGGCGACCGCGACGTCACGGACGTCCAGCCGAAGGACCGTGACATCGCGATGGTCTTCCAGAACTACGCGCTGTACCCGCACATGTCCGTCGCGGACAACATGGGCTTCGCGCTGAAGATCGCCGGCACGCCGAAGGCGGAGATCCGCCAGCGCGTCGAGGAGGCCGCGAAGATCCTCGACCTCACCGAGTACCTCGACCGCAAGCCGAAGGCGCTCTCCGGCGGTCAGCGCCAGCGTGTCGCCATGGGCCGCGCGATCGTGCGCCAGCCGCAGGTGTTCCTCATGGACGAGCCCCTGTCGAACCTCGACGCCAAGCTCCGCGTCCAGACCCGTACGCAGATCGCGTCGCTCCAGCGCCGCCTCGGCGTCACCACGGTCTACGTCACGCACGACCAGACCGAGGCCCTCACGATGGGCGACCGCATCGCGGTCCTCAAGGACGGTCTGCTCCAGCAGGTCGGCACGCCGCGCGAGATGTACGACACCCCGGCCAACGTGTTCGTCGCGGGCTTCATCGGCTCGCCGGCCATGAACCTCGCCCAGTTCGAGGTCGAGGGCGGCTTCGCGAAGATCGGCGACGCGCGCGTCCCGCTCGAGCGCGACATCGCCGGCCAGCTCACCGAGGCCGACAAGAACCACGTCACGCTGGGCTTCCGCCCCGAGGCGCTCGACGTCGTCTCGCAGGCCACGGAGTCCTCGTTCCCGGTCGAGGTGAACATCGTCGAGGAGCTCGGCTCCGACGCGTTCGTCTACGGCACGCTCGTGGGCCCGCGCGCCCTCGAGGCGCACGTCACCTCCGGTGCCGGCGAGAACCAGGTCATCGTCCGCGTCGACCCGCGCAACGTCCCCGCCAAGGGCGAGCGCATCTACGTCACGATCCGCCCCGGCCAGTCGCACGTCTTCTCCTACGCGACGGGCAAGCGCCTCGCCTGACGCCACGCACCGCCGACAGGGCGGGTCCGACCCCCGGGTCGGGCCCGCCCTTCGTCGTCCGCCCCGACGGCGACGCGACGGGCGGTCGGGCGGACTCGCGGCACGGCGAGTCCTCCGGCCTGCGCCGAACCCCGGGTTCGGCGTCCGGTCGAGCCGACGCCGGAGCGACGGTGGGGCGTCCGGTCGAGCCGACGCCGGAGCGAGGGTGGGGCGGGTCGTGGCGGGTCTGGCGGGAGCCGCGAGGCACGAGCGGCGGATGGTAGACCCGCCCCGCCCTCGCGCAGGCGTCGGCGGAGGGCAACCACGACCACGACCACGCCGCCCGGACCCACGACGAGCGACACGCACGGACCATGGACAATGGACGGGTGACCGTGCACAACCTGCAGATCACCGCGTCTGCTCCCGACCCGGCCCTGCTCGACCTCCCGTGGGACGTCCCGCTCGAGCAGTGGCCCGCCGAGACGCTCGCCGCGCTGCCTCGTGGCATCTCCCGCCACATCGTGCGGTTCGTCCGTCTCTCGGGCCGCGTGATCGCGATCAAGGAGATCGGCGAGTCGGTGGCGTACCGGGAGTTCGAGCTGCTGCGGCAGCTGCGGCGCCTGGAGGTGCCGAGCGTCGTGCCGGTGGGGGTCATCACGGGCCGGAAGGCGCCGGACGGCGAGCCGCTGGAGGCGGTGCTCATCACGGAGCACCTGCAGTTCTCCCTGCCGTACCGCGCGCTGTTCAGCCAGTCGCTGCGCCCGGACACGGCGACGCGGCTCATCGACGCGCTGGCGGTGCTGCTGGTGCGCCTGCACCTGGTGGGTTTCTACTGGGGCGACGTGTCGCTGTCGAACACGCTGTTCCGGCGCGACGCGGAGACGTTCGCGGCGTATCTCGTGGACGCGGAGACGGGCGACCTGCACCGTGAGCTGTCCCCGGGGCAGCGCTCGTACGACGTGGACCTGGCGCGCACGAACATCATCGGCGAGCTCATGGACCTCGCCGCGGGCGAGCTGCTCGACGAGGACGTGGACGAGGTCGCGATCGGCGACGCGCTCGTGGCCCGGTACACGGAGCTGTGGGACGCCCTGACGACGTCGGAGTCGTTCGGCGCGAACGAGCGGTGGCGGGTCGCGGCGCGCATCGAGCGGCTCAACAACCTCGGGTTCGACGTGGGCGAGCTCGCGATCACGACGGACATCGACGGCACGACGGTCCAGATCCAGCCGAAGGTCGTCGACGCGGGGCACCACTCGCGCCGTCTGCTGCGCCTGACGGGCCTCGACGTGCAGGAGAACCAGGCGCGACGCCTGCTCAACGACCTGGACTCCTACCGGGCCGCCACGGACCGGCAGAACGACGACGAGGAGTTCGTCGCGCACGACTGGCTGAGCGGCGTGTTCGAGCCGACGATCCAGGCGGTGCCGCGCAACCTGCGCCGCAAGCTGGAGCCGGCGCAGCTGTTCCACGAGATCCTGGACCACCGCTGGTTCGTCTCCGAGCGCGCCGGCTACGACGTGCCGATGCCGGAGGCGACGCGCTCCTACGTCGAGACGGTGCTGCAGCACCGCCCCGACGAGAAGTCGGTCCTCGGTCTCGCGCCGGGCGAGAAGGACCCGGAGTACTACGGCTGACGCCGCGCGTCAGGCCTCGGTGGCGCGCAGGCGCGCGACCTCGTAGAGCGAGATGGCGGTCGCGACGGCCGCGTTGAGCGACTCGGTGTCGGAGTCGATGGGGATGGACGCGACGACGTCGCACGCCTCGCGCACGAGGCGCGACAGGCCCCTCCCCTCGGACCCGGCGACGAGGACGAGCGGCTCGGTCGCGAGCGCGAGGTCGCCGATCGCCGTCGTGCCGCCGGCGTCGAGACCGACGACGAAGCAGCCGGCCTTCTTCAGCTCGCCGAGCGCGCGCACGAGGTTGGTGGCGCGGGCGACGGGGACGCGCGCCGCGGCCCCCGCGGAGACCTTCCACGCCGACGCGGTGACGCCGGCGGCCCGGCGCTCGGGCACGAGCACGCCGTGCGCGCCGAACGCGCCCGCGGACCGCAGGACGGCGCCGAGGTTGCGCGGGTCGGTGACGCCGTCGAGCGCGACGACGAGCGGCGGGCGCCCGGACGCGGCGGCGGCGTCGAGCAGGTCGTCGACGTCGGCGTAGTCGTAGGGCGGCACGCGGAGCGCGACGCCCTGGTGCACGGCGCCGTCGGTCAGGCGGTCGAGCTCGGGCTTGCCGACCTCGAGCAGCTCGTAGCCGCGGCCGGACACGATGTCGAGGATCTCGCGCGTGCGGTCGTCGGCGTCGAGCCGGGAGAAGAGGTACACGGCCTCGACCGGGATGCCGGCGCGCAGGGCCTCGAGCACGGAGTTGCGCCCGGCGACGACCTCCTCGGCCGCGCCGCGGCCCTTCGGCCCCGCTCCCCCGCGGCCGCCGCGCGCGACGCCGGGACGCTGCCCGGTGGCGGCCTTCTTCTCGGCCGCGACCTTGCGCTTGTGGGCGGCGTGGTAGACGCGGTCCTCCGCCTTGGGCGTGGGGCCGCGGCCCTCGAGCGCCTTGCGGCGCTGCCCGCCGGAGCCGACGGTCGCGCCCTTCTTGCTGCCGGGCTTGCGGGTCGCCCCGCGTCGTCGTGAGTTGCCAGCCATGGGTCTACCCGTCGTGTCGTCGGTCGTTCAGGTCGTGGTCGCGCGGGGTGTCCGCCCCTGCGCTCAGGCGAGGCTCCACCGTGCGCCGTCGGCGGAGTCCTCGACGACGATCCCCGCGGCGGAGAGCCGGTCGCGGATCGCGTCGGCGGTGGCGAAGTCGCGTGCGGCGCGCGCCTCGGCGCGGGCGGCGAGCTCGGCGCCCACCACGGCGTCGAGCGCGGCGGCGTACCGCGAGTCGCCCGCGTCGGCCCAGCGTGGATCGGCCGGGTCGAGGCCCAGGACGTCGAGCATGGCGCGCAGGGCGACGAGGTGGTGGCGCGCGACGGCGTCCGCGGCCGTCGTGCGGTCGGCGAGCGCGGAGTTGCCGGCGCGCAGGTGCTCGTGCACGACCGCGAGCGCGGCGGGCACGTTGAGGTCGTCGTCCATCGCGGCGGTGAACGCGGCCGGCAGCTCGGCGTCGCGCACGTCGCCGACGTCGCCCACGCGCTCGGTCGCGCGCTCGACGAACCCGGCGAGCCGCTCCCACGTCGCCTCGGCCTCGGTCACGGTCGCGGGCGTCCACTCGAGCATCGAGCGGTACTGCACGGACGCGAGGGCGTAGCGCACGACGACGGGGCTCGTCGTCGCGAGCACCTCGCGCACGAGCAGCCCGTTGCCGAGCGACTTGCTCATCTTGGCGCCGCCCTGCGTGACCCACGCGCTGTGCAGCCAGTGCTGCGCGAACGCGTCGCCGGCGGCGCGGGACTGCGCGAGCTCGTTCTCGTGGTGCGGGAAGCGCAGGTCGAGGCCGCCGCCGTGGATGTCGAACGTGTCGCCGAGGTAGCGCCGGGCCATGGCCGAGCACTCGAGGTGCCACCCCGGGCGGCCGCGGCCGAACGGCGTGTCCCAGGAGGCGGTCGCGGGCTCGCCCGGCTTGGGGGCCTTCCACAGCGCGAAGTCGCGCGGGTCGCGCTTGGCGGCCGCCTCCTCGGCGTCGCCCGGGACGTCGTCCGGGACCGGGCTCAGGTCCTCGAGCCGCTGGTTGGTGAGCGCGCCGTACTCGGGCCACGAGCGGACGTCGAACCAGACGTCGCCGGGCGCGGTGACGTACGCGTGCCCGCGGTCGACGAGCCGCTGCACGAGCTCGACCATGTCGGGCACGTGCCCGGTGGCGCGCGGCTCGTACGTCGGCGGCAGGACGCCCAGGGCGTCGTACGCGGCGGTGAACGCGCGCTCGTACGTCGCGGCCCAGGCCCACCACGGCTCACCGGCCGCGGCGGACTTGGCCAGGATCTTGTCGTCGATGTCGGTGACGTTGCGGATGAGCGTCACGCGGGACCCGCTGCGGCGCAGCCACCGCACGAGCACGTCGAACGCGACGGCCGAGCGCATGTGCCCGACGTGGGGCGCCGCCTGGACCGTCGCGCCGCACAGGTAGATGCCGACCTCGCCGGGGGTCCGGGGGACGAAGTCGCGCACGTCCCGCGTGGCGGTGTCGAACAGGCGAAGGGTCACGTGCGCAAGGTTACCGGGGACGGTCCTGCGGGGCGGACCCGGGGCCGTCGCCGGGCTGGTCAGCCGAAGGTCCGTCCCTCGCCGCGGTACGTCGGGACGACGTCGACGACCTCCTCGCCGCGCACGAGGTGCACGACGTCGAAGCGCTCCATGAGCTCGCCCGCCTTGGCGTGGCGGAGCCAGACCCGGTCCCCCACGTCGAGGTCCTCGCCGTGGCGACCCGACCGGCGCAGCGGCGTCTGCACCTCGCCCGCCCCCTCGCGCGGGGTGAGCGCCCACCCGGGCGTCGCGACGCGCGGCAGGCGCGTCGGTGACGCCGGGCCGGACGCGACGTACCCACCGCCGAACGCGGTCGCCCACCCCGCGGCGGGGACCCGGACCACGTCGAGGCCGAAGAACGCCGCCGGCCGCGGCCGGAACGCGCGGTAGCCGTCGAACAGCCCGGGCACGTAGAGGCCGGACCCGGCCGTCACCTCCGTGACCACGGGGTCCGCGGAGGAGCTCTCGAGGGAGCCGGTGCCGCCGGAGTTGACGAGCTCCGGCTCCCGGCCGAGGACGTCTCGGACCGCGTCGACCACCGCGGCCCGGCGCGTCGCGAGGTCGGCGACGGACGCGCGCTTGACGAGCCGGACCACAGGCCCGGTGTCGGGCAGGCCCGCGACCTGCGCCTCGTAGAACATGAGGCCGCGCAGGCTCGTCCCGGGCTCGGCGACCACGCGCGCGGCGAGCGCGGCGGCGTCCTCGGGCGTGCGCACCGGCGAGCGGCGCGTGCCGAGGTGGAGGGAGAACGGCCCGACGCCGACCCGCAGCGACGCGTCGACGTCGAGGCACAGCCGCACGGGGGCCGCGTCGTCGAGACCGGCCCCGTCGAGCGCGTCCCGGACGAGGGCGAGGTGGGCGGGCTCGTCGACCATGAGGGTGATCTCGCGCCGCGCCGTCTCGTCGCGCGCGAGCTCGGCGAGGGCGCCGCGGTCCGCGCTCGGGTAGCCGACGAGCACGTCGCGCACGCCGTGCCGCACGAGCCAGAGCGCCTCGCGCACGGAGAACGCCATGACGCCGGCGAACCCGTGCTCCGCGGCCCGCTCGACGAGCGCCCGGACGCGCACCGACTTCGTCGCCACCCGGACCGGGGTCCCGCCGGCGCGGGCGAGGAGCTCGGCCGCGTTGGCGTCGAACCGGTCGAGGTCGACGACGGCGAGCGGCCCGTCCAGGCCGGCGGTCGCGCGCCGCAGCCGTTCGAGCAGCGTCGTCGACGCCTGCCGCACGTCGTCCGTGCCGTGGTCGTCGTGGCCTTCGGTCCCTGCCGCGCGGCCCCCCAGCACGCGGGCGCTCGTCGTCGGGTCGCCCATGCGAGAAACGTAGCGCCACCGGACGGTGACAGCGGTGACTGCGCGCCGTGTCGTGAGAGTCTTCGTGCTGTGACGCCTGCACCGATGCCGGCGGCGCCCGTCGACGGGCCCCGCACCACGGACGACGACGTCCGCCCCTGGACCAACTGGGCCCGCACCGCCCGTGCCGTGCCCCGCCGTCGCGCCTCCCCGCGCGACGAGGCGGAGCTGACCGAGCAGGTCGCTCGCGCGGCCGCGGACGGGCTGCGCGTGCGGGCCGTGGGCGCGGGGCACTCGTTCACGCCCGCCGCCGTCACGGACGGCCTGCTGCTCGACCTCGACCGCCTCGCCGTCGTCGAGCGCATCGAGCGCACCGGGGACGCCGTCCACGTCACCGTGGGAGCCGGCGTCCGGCTCCACCGGCTCAACGCGGCGCTCGCCGCCGCGGGCCTGGCCATGCCCAACCTCGGCGACATCGACCGGCAGTCGGTCGCCGGCGCGATCTCGACCGGCACGCACGGCACGGGCCAGCGGCTCCCCGGGCTCGCGGCGCAGGTGCGCGGGGTCCGCGTCGTCGGGGCGGACGGCACCGTGCGGACGGCGACGCCGGCCGAGAACCCGGGGCTGTTCGAGGCGAGCCGCCTCGGGCTCGGCGCCACGGGCGTGCTCTCGGCCGTCACGCTCGAGGTCGTCCCCGCGTTCCTCCTGCGCGCGCAGGAGGAGCCGTGGCCCCTCGACCGCGTCCTCGACGGCCTCGCGGCCGCGGACGACGACGCCGACGGCCTCGTCGGCGGCAACGACCACTTCGAGTTCTACTGGTTCCCGCACACGCGGCGGGCGCTGACCAAGCGCAACAACCGCCTCGCGCCGGACGAGGAGATTGCGGAGCTCGAGCGCCTGCGCACGTCGGGCCCGGGCGCCGTGGCCCGCGCGCGCACGTGGCTCGACGAGGAGCTCCTGTCGAACGGCGCGTTCGAGCTCGTCAACCGGGTCGCCGCGGCC
The DNA here is from genome assembly GCF_001722485.1 of Cellulosimicrobium cellulans. GTDB lineage: Bacteria > Actinomycetota > Actinomycetes > Actinomycetales > Cellulomonadaceae > Cellulosimicrobium > Cellulosimicrobium cellulans_A. The sequence continues at coordinate 11,020 of NZ_LWGL01000034.1, forward strand.
GTCCCGAGCGTGACGCCGCAGCTCAACGCCGTGTCCGCACGGGCGCTCGCCTCCCGCACGTACGTCGCGCCGTCGCACCAGGTGTTCGTCACGGCCCGGCGCGTGCGGTTCCGCGAGATGGAGTACGCGGTGCCGCGCGAGCACCTCGTCGACGTCCTCGCCGCGGTCGACCGCTGGCTCGACCGCTCGGGCGAGCGCGTGCCGTTCCCTGTCGAGGTGCGCTTCGCCGCGCCGGACGACGTGTGGCTGTCGACGGCGCACGGGCGCCCCACGGCGTACGTCGCCGTGCACCAGTACGCCCGCCTGCCCCACGAGCGGTACTTCGACGCCGTCGAGCGCATCGTCACCGAGGTGGGCGGCCGCCCGCACTGGGGCAAGCTCCACGGGCTCGACGCCGCGCGGCTGCGCGAGCTCTACCCGCGGTTCGACGACTTCCTCGCCGTGCGCGAGACCGCCGACCCGGACGGCGTGTTCACGAACGCGTACACGGACCGCGTGCTCGGGCCCGTGCGCTGACGAGCGTTCAGGACGCCGCGCCGCCCGCCTCCGCCGGAGGCACGACCTGGGTGAGCACGTAGTCGGCGAGCGCGTGGAAGCTCGCGATCGCCACGTCGTCGTCCTGCTCGACGAGCCACGCGATCTCGATGCCGTCGATGTATCCCGCGACGAGCCGCGCGAGGAAGCGCGTCTCGAGCTTGTACGTCACACCGGCGCGCCGGGCGACCTCCAGGAGCACGCCCTCCGTCATGTTCCACGTCTGCTCGAGGTGGGCGTGGGCGACGGACCGCAGCGCGCGGCTGCGCACGCCCGCCGTCGCGAACTCGAACGTCAGGAGCCGCATGTGGCGCCGGGGCGTGAGGCCCTCCCAGAGCGCGTCGGCGGCGGCGTGCGCGAGGACCTCGATGTCCGTGCTCGCCTCGAGCGACGCCCGCACGGGCTCCGACGCGACGAGGGCGAGGCTGTTCCCCATCGCCTGGAGCAGCTCGTCCTTGTCCTCGAAGCAGTAGTGGACGACACCGAGCGACACGCCCGCCTCGGCCGCGACGCCGCGGATCGTGACCGCCTCGACCCCCTCACGGACGGCGATGGTCATCGCGGCGTCCACGAGCTGGGCCCGGCGTTCCTCGACGGACATTCGGTTCATGTGCAAATCGTTCCATATGTCGTGCTTCGGGGGGGTCTAAGCACATCTATGCAGATGCCGCAATCCTAGTGTTCACGCGCGCGCCTGGCACTCCAGGCGTGTCGCGCGCCACAATGGCGCTCGGCCCGGACGTGAGGACACGCCCGGGCGAGGCTGCCCCCGACCGAACGGAACCCTGTGCACCGCGCCGCGCGTCACCGCGTCACGACCACCCTGACGGCGGCCACCGTGCTGCTCGCCGCGTCGGCCTGCGGGTCCTCCGACGAGGCGCCCGCACCGGCCGGCCCGGTGACGTACGACGTGCCGAGCGTACCCGTCTCCGTGACCGCTCCGGCCGGGTGGGAGCGCTCGACGCAGAACGGCGCGTTCTTCATCCGCTCCGCCGACCCCTACGGCACGCCCGCGGTCCGGCCGAACGTCGTCGTCACGGCCGAGGCGGGGACCGGGACGCTCGAGGAGGCCGGCGCGGACACGGTCGCCTACCTCGAGGACCTCGTGGGCTGGGAGGACGATCCCGAGGGCCAGGGGCCCACGACGCTCGGGGACGTGCCCGCGTACCGCGTCTCGGGCACGTTCGCGGCGGCCGGCGCGCGCGTCGCCCAGGAGATCGTGCTCGTCGAGGCGGCCGGGGAGGGCGAGGAGTGGGTGGTGCATCTCACGGCCTCGTACGCGGCCGACGACGCCGAGGGTGCCGCCGAGGCGCGCGAGGCCCTCGCGAGCGTGCACGTCACTCCCCGGGGCTGACCGCGACGACGAGCGCCGTCGCCACCGCGGCGACGCCCTCGCCGCGCCCGGTGAGCCCGAGGCCGTCGGTCGTCGTCGCGGTGAGCGTCACGGGTGCTCCGGCGGCGGCCCCGAGCGCCGCCTCGGCCTCGGCGCGCCGCGACCCGACCCGCGGCCGGTTGCCGATCACCTGGACGGCGACGTTCCCGATCTCGAACCCGGCGGCACGGACCCGGCGCGCCGCCTCGGCGAGCAGGCGGGCGCCGCTCGCGCCCGCCCACTCGGGCGCGCTCGTGCCGAAGTTGGAGCCGAGGTCACCCAGCCCGGAGGCCGAGAACAGCGCGTCCGCCGCGGCGTGCGCGGCGACGTCCGCGTCGGAGTGTCCCGCGAGCCCCCGCTCGCCGGGCCAGTGCAGGCCCCCGAGCCACAGCGGCCGCTCCTCGTTCTCAGGCGCGAAGGCGTGGACGTCGACCCCGACGCCGGTGCGGGGCAGTGCGGGCGTGGTCATCGCGCCTCCTGGAGCGTGAGCGCGGCGACCCGGAGGTCGTGCGCGGTGGTGATCTTCGCCGCGGCCGCCTCGCCGGGCACGACGTGCACGGCGGCGCCGAGGTCCTCCACGAGCCCGGCGTCGTCGGTCGCGGCCAGCGCCTCGTCGCCCTCGCGGTGCGCGGCGGCCGCGTGCGCGCGCTCGAGCAGGCGCCGGTCGAACCCCTGCGGCGTCTGCACGGCGCGCAGCGCGGCGCGGTCGACGGTCTGCGTCACGCGCTCCGCACCGTCCTCCCGGGGCTCCACGCGCTTGATCGTGTCCGTCACGGGCAGGCCGGGCACGACCGCGCCGTGCCCCACGCGGACGGCGGCGACGACGCGGCGCACCAGGTCCGGGGAGGCCAGAGGACGGGCGGCGTCGTGGACGAGGACGACGTCGACGTCCTCGTCGTCGGCCTCTTGTTCGCCGTCGGCTCCTTCCACGCGCGCGGCGAGGCCCGCGCGCAGCCCGGCGGCGACCGACGCCTGGCGCGTGCCCGCGCCCTCGACGGCGCGCACGGGCCGGTCGACGCCCGGGTCCTCCGCGAGCATCGCGGCGACGTGCTCGGCGAGCCCCGGGGGCGTCGTCACGACGAGAAAATCCACGACGCCCGACGCGCACAGGCGGCGCGCCGCGTGGACGACGAGCGGCAGGCCGTCGAGCTCGACGAGAGCCTTGGGCAGGTCCATCCCGAGGCGGGACCCGGAACCCGCGGCGGTGAGGACGGCGAGTGTCGGCACGGCCACACGGTACCCGCGCGGAGGTCGACCTCGGGCAGCCCGCGTGCCGGCAGGCACGCGCGCCGCGGGCCGTCCCGGTACGACGACGGGAGGGCGGCCGTCCGCGGGGACGACCGCCCTCCCGTGAGGTCGGCTCGGGCTCGGGCCCGGAGCGTCAGGAGGCGAGCACCTCGTCGAGGATGGCCTCCGCCTTCTCCTCCTCGGTGTGCTCGGCCAGCGCGAGCTCGGAGACCAGGATCTGGCGCGCCTTGGAGAGCATGCGCTTCTCGCCGGCCGACAGGCCCCGGTCCGCGTCCCGGCGCGACAGGTCGCGGACGACCTCCGCCACCTTGATCACGTCGCCCGACGCGAGCTTCTCGAGGTTCGCCTTGTACCGGCGCGACCAGTTGGTCGGCTCCTCGGTGTAGGGTGCACGCAGCACCTCGAAGACGCGGTCGAGGCCTTCCTGGCCGACGACGTCACGCACGCCGACGAGGTCGACGTTCTCGGCTGGGACTTCGATGGTCAGGTCGCCCTGGGCGACCTTGAGCTTGAGGTAGATCTTGTCCTCGCCGCGGATCGTGCGCGTCTTGATCTCCTCGATCAGTGCGGCGCCGTGGTGCGGGTAGACAACGGTCTCGCCTACTGTGAACGTCATCTTCAGATGTCCCCTTTCGCGGAGGCCCACCTTACCACGCGAAACTGTGGAAATCCGAGCCCTCCGGCCTGCCCGGGGGCCGTCGCGGGCACCGTCCGCGCAGGTCAGGGCACCAGGAGGACCGCTCGCGAACCGCTCCGCCACAGGGGTTCTCGCGCCCTGCGCGCGCCGCCCGCACGTGACGCCGCTCACGGTCGCCGCGACGGCGCTGCGACACGCCGCCCCGCGCGCGACGACGCACTAGGCTGGGTCCGGACAAGCCCGCCCCTTCGCGCCCCTGGAGAGCACGTGACCCGCACCACGACCAGTCGAGCAGCCCGGACCCTGCGGTTCTGGGCGGTCCCCGTCGTCGTCGCGGGCGTGGCCGTCACCGCCGCGTGCTCTCCCATCGAGACCACCCGGCCCTACTCGCCCTCCGACGGGCAGCGCGTCGACCTCACGGACGACCTGCGCGCCGTCAACCTCCTCATGGTGAGCGCCGGCGAGGGCGAGCCCGGCACCCTCCTGGGCGCGTTCGCCAACGACTCCGCCGAGGACGTCGAGTTCGAGATCGCCCCGGAGGGCGGGGCCGCGCTGACGGTACCGGTGCCCGCCGGCGAGGCCGTCTACCTCGGCGCGGAGGACGGCTTCGACGCCCAGCTCGGCCGCGTCGAGGTGCCGCCCGGCGCCGTCCTGCCCATGGTCGTCGGCGTCAGCACCGGCGTGGAGAAGGACGTCCCCGTGCCGGTCGTGGACGGCACCCTCGAGGAGTACGCACCGTACGTGCCGTGACCCCGGTCGCACCCCGATGACGACGACGGCGCCGCTCCCCCGGAGGGGAGCGGCGCCGTCGTCGTCGCGGCGGTGGCCGACCGTCAGCCGAAGCGGCCCGAGATGTAGTCCTCGGTGGCCTGCTCGGACGGCGAGGAGAACATCGTCGCCGTGTCGTCCATCTCGATGAGACGGCCCGGCTTGCCCGTCCCGGCGATGTTGAAGAACGCCGTGCGGTCGCTCACGCGCGCCGCCTGCTGCATGTTGTGCGTGACGATGACGATCGTGTACTGGTCCTTCAGCTCGGCGATGAGGTCCTCGATCGCGAGCGTGGAGATCGGGTCCAGCGCGGAGCAGGGCTCGTCCATGAGGAGCACCTGCGGCTTCACCGCGATCGCGCGCGCGATGCACAGGCGCTGCTGCTGACCGCCCGAGAGCCCCGAGCCGGGACGGTCGAGACGGTCCTTGACCTCGTTCCACAGGTTCGCGCCCTGCAAGGACGACTCGACGAGCTCGTCGGCCTCGCGGCGCGAGATGCGCTTGTTGTTGAGCTTGACGCCCGCGAGGACGTTCTCCCGGATCGACATCGTGGGGAACGGGTTCGGGCGCTGGAAGACCATGCCGACCTGGCGGCGCACGGCGACCGGGTCGACGTCGTTCCCGTACAGGTCGACACCCTCCATCGCGACGGTGCCCTCGACGCGCGCACCGGGGATCACCTCGTGCATGCGGTTGAGGGTCCGCAGGAACGTCGACTTGCCGCAGCCCGACGGGCCGATGAAGGCCGTCACGGACTTCGCCTCGATCGTCATGCTGACGTCCTGCACGGCGAGGAAGTCGCCGTAGTAGATGTTGAGGTCCTTGACGTCGATGCGGTTGCTCATGGCGTGGGGTCCTTCCGGGGTCCCGGCGGCCGGTCCGGCCGTCCGCCGAGGGGTCGAGGTGTCGCCGCCGCGACGGGCGGCTGCCGGCGTGCTCATCGGGCCTTCTTGGGCGAGAACCAGCGGCTCACGAGGCGCGCCGCGAGGTTGAGGAGCATGACGATGATGATGAGGGTGAGCGCGGCCGCCCAGGCCCGGTCGACGCCGGTGCCGCCCTGCGCCCACTGGCGGTAGGCGAAGACGGGCAGCGTCGCCATGCGGCCGTCGAACAGGTCCCAGTTCACCGAGTTGACGAGACCGATCGTCAGCAGCAGCGGGGCCGTCTCGCCGATGACGCGCGCGACGGCGAGCATGACGCCCGTGACGATGCCGGCCATCGACGTGGGCAGGACGACCTTGACGATCGTGAGCCACTTCGGCACGCCCAGGGCGAGCGACGCCTCGCGGAGCTCGTTCGGGACGAGGCGCAGCATCTCCTCCACGGAGCGGATGACGACCGGCGTCATGAGCACCGCGAGCGCGACCGCGCCCATGATGCCCGCGCGGTAGGCCGGCCCGAAGATCAGCGTGAACAGCGCGAAGGCGAAGAGACCCGCGACGATCGACGGGATGCCCGTCATGACGTCGACGAGGAACGTGATGCCGCGCGCGAGGGCGCCGCGCCCGTACTCGACGAGGTAGATCGCGGTAAGGATGCCGAGCGGGACGGCGATGACGGCGCACGCGAGCGTGACGAGCAGGGTGCCGACGATCGCGTGGTAGACGCCACCGGTCGTCATCGAGCCGTAGACGCCCATCATGTCCGTGCTGAGGAAGTCCCAGCCGAACCGCGTCACGCCGTACGACACGACCGTCCACACGAGCGAGACGAGCGGGATCATCGCGAGCAGGAACGCGAACGTCACGAGCGTCGTCGCCAGGCGGTCCGCGGCGTAGCGCCTGCCCTCGACCGCGCGCGACGTGATCGTCAGGCCGACCGCGTAGAGCACGGCCCCGAGTCCGACGACCCCGGCGATCGTCGGCTCGCCGACGACGAGCAGGACGAGGAAGGCGACGACGAGCGAGCCCGCGATGAACGCGTAGGGCACCCAGCGCGGCAGGCGGGTGCCGCCCGCCGTGAGCTGGAGGGCCGTCTCCTGCACAGGAGTGGTGGCGGTCATCAGTTGGCTCCCGAGAATTCCTTGCGGCGCGCGACGATGGCGCGGGCGGCGAAGTTGACGGCGAAGGTGATGACGAAGAGCGCGAGGCCGGTGGCGATGAGGACGCTCACCGACAGGCCCGACGCCTCGGGGAACTGCGCCGCGATGTTCGCCGCGATGGTCTGGTGCTGGCCCGGCTTGAGCAGGAAGAACGAGTAGAGCAGCCCGGGCGAGATGACCATGAGCACGGCCATCGTCTCGCCGAGCGCGCGCCCGAGGCCGAGCATCGCGGCGCTGATGACGCCGGAGCGGCCGAACGGGATGACCGCCTGGCGGATCATCTCCCAGCGCGTCGCGCCGAGGGCCAGCGAGGCCTCCTCGTGCAGCGTCGGCGTCTGGAGGAAGACCTCGCGCGAGACCGCCGTGACGATGGGCAGCAGCATCACCGCGAGCACGACGGCCGCGGTCATGACGTTGCGCGCCGGCGCCTGGTAGCCCTCGAAGATCGGGATGAAGCCGAGCGTCGACGTCAGCCACTGGAAGAACGGGTCGAGGATCGGCGCGAGCCACAGCGCGCCCCACAGGCCGAACACGACCGAGGGCACCGCCGCGAGCAGGTCCACGAGGTAGCCCAGGCCCTGGGCGAGCCGGCGGGGCGCGTAGTGCGAGATGAACAGCGCGATGCCGACGGACACGGGGACCGCGATCAGGAGTGCGAGGAGCGCCGCCAGGACGGTGCCGAAGACGAGCGGTCCGATGTAGGCGAGCAGCGACCCGCCCGAGAACCACGAGATCTCCGCGAGCTCCTCGGGGCTCGCCGTCAGGGCCGGCCACGCCTCGATGACGAGGAACGCCGCGACCGCGGCGAGCGTGACGAGGATGACGATGCCCGCGCCGTGCGCGAGCCCGGAGAAGATCTTGCCGCCGATGCCGGACGACCGTGCGCCGGCGCGTCGTGCGGGCGTCGGCTCGGTGCGCTGCCGGGGTGGGCTGGTGACGCTCACTGGTGCTCCGTCGGGTGTGGGGGTGTTCGGGGAACCGCCACGAGCGGGCAGGGGACCTGGAAGGCCCCCTGCCCGCTCGTGAAGGGTGTCAGCCCTGGACCGTGATGCTGTCGAGAGCGGCCTCGACCTCGGCGCGCAGCTCGTCCGAGATCGGCGCGGAGCCCGCGACGTCGGGCTCGGCGGCACGCGCCTGGCCCTCCTCGCTGGCGACGTAGCCGAGGTACGCCTTCACGTTGTCGACGTCCGCCTGCTCCTCGTACGTGCCGCACGCGATGGAGTAGGAGATGAGGACGATCGGGTAGGCGCCCGACGCGGTGGTGGTGCGGTCGAGCTCGACGACCAGCTGGGTGTCGGTCGCGCCCTCGGCACGCGGCGACGCGTCGACGACCGCGGCAGCGGCCTCCGGCGAGTACGGGACGTACTCCTCGCCGACCTTGACCGCGACGGTCCCGAGGTCGCCGGCACGCGAGGCGTCGGCGTAGCCGATCGCGCCCTCGGCGCCCGTGACGGTGTCGATGAGGCCCTGCGTCTGGGCGCCGGACTGGCCACCCTCGACCGGCCAGTCACCGCTCGGCTCGTGCGGCCAGGCGCCGTTCGAGGCGGCCGCGAGGTACTCGGTGAAGTTCTCCGTCGTGCCCGACTCGTCCGAGCGGTGCACCGGGATGATGTCCATCGCGGGGAGCTCGACGCCCTCGTTCTCGGCGACGATCGCGGGGTCGTTCCACGTCGTGATCTCGCCGTTGAAGACCTTGGCGAGCGTCTCGGCGGACATGTTGATGTTCTCGGCGTCGACGCCCGGGAGGTTGTAGACGACCGCGATCGGGCTGATGTAGAGCGGGAGCTCGAGGACGTCGCCGCCGTAGCAGCGCTCCTGCGCCGCGGCCAGCTCCTCCTCGTCGAGCGCCGCGTCCGAGCCGGCGAACTGCGTCGCGCCCGCGATGAACTGCTCGCGGCCACCGCCGGAGCCGACGGCGTCGTACGTCACGGTGACGCCGGGCGCCAGGTCGTTGAACCCGGCGATCCAGCCGGCGACGGCGTTCTCCTGCGAGCTGGCGCCCGCACCGGCGAGCTCGCCGCTGAGGCTCTCGAGGTCGGAACCCGACGAGCTCTCGGTGCCACCGGGCTCGGTGTCGGAGCCCTCGGAACCGTCGGAGCTGCAGGCAGCCAGCGTGAGGGCGAGCGCTCCCGCCATGACCGCGGTACCGGCGCGGGAGATTCGGCTGAGCTTCACGAGTCGATCCATCCTGTTCGAAGCTGTGCGAGGCACCGGCGAGTGCCGGCGACGTCCAGGACGCTAGGAGCGCCGAGTGACGCGCGCGCCGAGTCAGGATGAACGCAGGATGAACAGTGCACAGACGTTTCGAATGGCGCTCTCACCCGGTCCGGGGTAGAGGCGCCGAGGCCGCTCACGCCGACGTGTCGCCGTCCGCGATCTTGTAGCCCAGGCCCCGGACCGTGAGGAGGTAGCGGGGCGTCGCCGGCTCCGGCTCGATCTTCGATCGGATGCGCTTGACGTGGACGTCGAGCGTCTTGGTGTCCCCGACGTAGTCGGTGCCCCACACGCGGTCGATGAGCTGGCCGCGCGTGAGGACGCGCCCCGCGTTGCGGAGCAGCAGCTCGAGGAGCTCGAACTCCTTGAGCGGGAACGCCACGAGCGCCCCGTCCACCGTCACCGTGTGGCGCTCGACGTCGAGGCGGACGGGACCCACCTCGAGGGTGCCGTCCTCCTCCGGCTCGCCGCCGGTCTCGCCGCCCTTGCGCCGCAGCACGGCGCGCACCCGGGCGAGGAGCTCGCGGAAGGAGTACGGCTTCGTCACGTAGTCGTCGGCGCCCAGCTCGAGCCCCACGACCTTGTCGATCTCCGAGTCCTTCGCCGTGAGCATGATGACGGGGACGTCCCCGCGCTGGCGCAGCTCGCGGCACACCTCCGTCCCGCTCAGGCCGGGCAGCATGAGGTCGAGGAGCACGAGGTCGGCTCCCGCCGCGTCGAACTGCTCCAGCGCCTCGGTCCCCGTGGCCGCCTCGACCACGTCGAACCCCTCGCGCCGCAGCTGGTACGTCAGCGGGTCGCGGTACGACTCCTCGTCCTCGACCACCAGGATGCGCGTCACGCGCCTACCTCCTTGCTCCGTGCGTCGTCCCGTAGATCCTGCCCTGTCCCGCCCCGTGCGTCGTCCCCCACCGCGGGCCCGTGCCGCCCGCCGGGCTCCGCGGGCGGCTCCGCCGCGGGCACCCGGATGGTGAAGGTCGAGCCGCGACCGGGCTCCGACCACATCGTGACCTCGCCGCCGTGGTCGGCCGCGACGTGCTTGACGATGCTCAGCCCGAGCCCCGTGCCGCCGGTGTCGCGCGAGCGCGCCGGGTCCACGCGGTAGAAGCGCTCGAACACCCGCTCCTGCTCGTCCGCCGCGATCCCGATGCCCTGGTCGACCACGGCGATCTCGACGAGCTCGCCCGCGCGGCTCACCCCGACGCCGACGCGCGTGTTCTCCCCCGAGTACGCCACGGCGTTGTCGAGGAGGTTGCGCACCGCCGTCACGAGGAGGTTGTGGTCGCCGTACACCGCGGCGTCCAGGTCGCCGCCCGTCGTGAGCGTGATGCCCTTGCCCTGCGCGGTCGTGCGGGCGCGGTCGACGGCCTCCTCGACCACCCCGCGCACGGGCACGACCGTGACCTCCTGCAGCGCACCCGCGACCTGCAGCCGGGACAGCTCGATGATCTCGTGGACGAGCGCCGAGAGCCGCGTCGCCTCGGAGTGCATGCGCGCCGCGAACCGTCGCACGGCGACCGGGTCGTCGGCGGCGTCCTGCACCGTCTCGGCGAGCAGGGCGAGCGCCCCGACCGGCGTCTTGAGCTCGTGGGAGACGTTGACGACGAAGTCGCGCCGGATGGCCTCGACGCGCCGCGCCTCCGTGCGGTCCTCGGCGAGCACGAGGACGTGGTCGGGCCCGACCTGCGCGACCCGGACCTGCAGCATCACCGTCCCGCGCCCGACGGGGCCGCGCGGGAGCTCGAGCTCCTCGTCTCGGATCACGCCGTCGCGGCGCACGTCGTCGATCATGTCGCGGATGGCCGCGTGCGCGATCATGTCGCCCCGCACGACACCGAGCGCGTACGCGGGCGGGCTCGCGCGCACGACGTCGCCCTCGTCGTCGAGCACGACCGCCGCCGAGCGCAGCACGGCGAGCACGCGGACCAGACCCTCGTCGAGCTCGCGCGCCGGCTCGGCGGGCCGCCCCTTCTGGGCGCGCTCGCTCACGCGGAACGCGACCGCGGCGACGACTCCCACGACCACGCCCACGATCCCCGCGAGCAGCACGGTCGCGCCCTCGATGAGGCTCTCGGCTTCCACGGGCCAAGCCTACGGTCGGCGCGGGTCGTCCCCCGCCGCGCTGCCCGTCTCCCGGGACGACGCCGCCAAGTGTTCACCTCGCGGCGCACTGGCGTTCACCGCGCGGACCCTCGCGCCTGCGAGGCTGACCCGAGCCGATGACGCACCCGCCCGCCCGGGCGGTCAGGTGCGCGAGACGGGCGGGGGCCCGACGGGCACCGCCCGGTCATGACGAGAGGGATGCGATGCGGGAGATCTTCGAGGCCGAGCTGAAGCAGGTCGGTGACGACCTGACCGAGATGAGCCGGCTGGTGGAGTCCGCGATCAGTCGCGCGGGCCAGGCGCTGCTCACGGCCGACCTGCAGCTCGCGCAGCAGGTCATCGCGGCCGACCACGCCATCGACACGCTCGAGCGCGCGCTCGACGAGCGCTGCGTGCTCCTCCTCGCGCAGCAGGCGCCCGTGGCCACCGACCTGCGCATCGTGGTGAGCGCGCTGCGCATGAGCGCGACGCTCGAGCGCATGGGCGACCTGGCGCGCCACATCGCGCAGGTGGCGCGCGGCCGCTACCCGGCGCGCGCCATCGCCCCGGACCTGCACCGGACGTTCGAGCAGATGAACGAGGCCGCCGACCGCGTCGCGCGCCGCACGACGACGCTGCTCACGACGCGCGACCTCACCGTCGCGGCGAACATCGAGCGCGACGACGACCTGCTGGACCGTCTCCACCAGGACACGTTCACGGCGCTCCTCGACAGCTCCTGGTCGGGGACGGCGCAGGAGACGGTCGACGTCACGCTCGTCGGCCGCTACTACGAGCGGTTCGGCGACCACGGCGTCTCGATCGCCAAGCGCGTGACCTACCTCGTCACGGGCGACTTCGCCGACGACCGCGGCGCACCGGCGGGCCAGCGCGCGACCGCCTGACCTCAGCACGACGAAGGAGGCGCGGACCCGATCGGGTCCGCGCCTCCTTCGTGCTGTCACGCCCTGGTGAGAGCCCTCAGCGGCCCTGCGCCGCGACCGCCGCGGCGGCCTCCTTGGCGGCCTCGGGGTCGAGGTAGCGACCGCCCCGCGTGACGGGCTGGAAGTCCTCGTCGAGCTCGTAGAGCAGCGGGATGCCGGTCGGGATGTTGAGACCCGCGATGTCCTCGTCGGAGATGCCGTCGAGGTGCTTCACGAGCGCGCGCAGCGAGTTGCCGTGCGCGGCGACGAGCACCGTCTTGCCGGCCTTCAGGTCGGGGACGATCTCGCCCTCCCAGTACGGCAGCGCGCGCTCGAGCACGTCCTTGAGGCACTCCGTGCGGACGACGGGCGCGTCGGCGTAGCGGGGGTCCGTGTCCTGCGAGAACTCGGAGCCGAGCTCGATCTCCGGCGGCGGCACGTCGTAGGAGCGGCGCCACAGCATGAACTGCTCCTCGCCGAACTCCTCGAGGGTCTGCTTCTTGTTCTTGCCCTGCAGCGCGCCGTAGTGGCGCTCGTTGAGGCGCCACGAGCGCTTGACCGGGATCCAGTGGCGGTCGGCCGCGTCGAGCGCGAGGTTCGCGGTCGAGATCGCCCGGCGCAGCAGCGACGTGTGGACGACGTCGGGCGAGATCTGCGACTCGCCGAGGAGCACGCCGCCGCGCTTCGCCTCCTCGACGCCCTTCTCCGACAGCGCCACGTCCACCCAGCCGGTGAACAGGTTCTTCGCGTTCCAGTCGCTCTCGCCGTGGCGGAGCAGCACGAGGGTGTAGGTCATGCCTCCATCCTGCCGCACCGCGCCGCCGCGGGGCACGTGCGTCCCACGTCGTGGTGACGCTCCGCGGGCGGGTCGGGACGAAGGACCCGGACACGCCGGCGGGAATCACCCGGTCCCCGGCGTGGTTCCTCCGGCATGCCGATCCACGGAGAGTACGCGCCCAGCACGAGCGACTGGGCCCGCCGGCAGGCCGAGCGGTACGAGGAGTCCGGGGGGACCGTGGCGACGACGCTGCGCGGCATGCCGGTCGTCGTCCTCACGACGCTCGGGCGCCGCACCGGCAAGGTCCGCAAGACGCCGCTCATGCGCGTCGAGCACGAGGGGGCCTACGCGGTCGTGGCCTCGCTCGGCGGCGCGCCGCAGCACCCCGTCTGGTACCACAACGTCGTCGCGCACCCGCGGGTCGAGCTGCAGGACGGCCCGGAGAAGCACGAGTACGTCGCGCGGGAGGTCGAGGGCGCCGAGCGCGACCTGTGGTGGGAGCGCGCCGTCGCGGCCTACCCGCCGTACGCCGACTACCAGGAGAAGACGTCGCGCCGGATCCCGGTGCTCGTCCTCGAGCGCGCGGACTGACCCTCAGCGGGCGGCCCGGACCTTCTTCGCCTGGGCGTAGACGTCGATCATCCGCAGCGCGGCCTCGTCCCAGCCGAGCCGCTCGCTGACGCGGCGGGCGCCGAGGCCGAGCGCGTCGCGCCGTGCGTCGTCGGCGAGCAGGTCGCCGATCGCGCGCGCCCACGTCCCCGGGTCGTGGTCCGGCACGAGGACGCCCGAGACGCCGTCCTCGACGACCGAGCGCAGCCCGCCGACGGCGGCCGCGACCACGGGCGTCCCGCTCGCCTGGGCCTCCGCGGCCACGAGGCCGAAGGACTCGTTGTGGGACGGCACCGCGACGAGGTCGGCCGCCCGGTAGTAGCGCACGAGCTCCTCGCGCGGGACGGGCGGACGCGTGACGACGCGGTCCTCGACGCCCGCCTGGTGCGCGAGCGCCTCGAGCTCGCGCACGGCCGTGGGCCGGCCGCTGGGGCCGCCGAGCACGACGAGCGTGGGGACCGGCGCGCCGCGGTCCGCGAGCACGCCGAGCGCGCGCACCAG
>NZ_LWGL01000339.1 GCF_001722485.1 Cellulosimicrobium cellulans
GATGCCTTGGCACTAGGAGCCGAAGAAGGACGTGGTAGCCTGCGATAAGCCTCGGGGAGCTGGCAAACGAGCTGTGATCCGAGGGTTTCCGAATGGGGGAACCGACGACGCCGGTCTCGCCGAGGCGCTGCGGGCCTCCGGGCGGGTGCTCGGCTCCACGGCGCTGCGCGAGCTGACGCGGACGGCGCGCGCCGAGCTGTTCGGCGCCGGCCCGCTCCAGCCGCTCCTGGACGAGCCGGGCACGACCGACGTGCTCGTCAACGGCCCCGACGACGTCTGGGTGGATCGCGGCGCGGGACTCGAGCGCGCCGGTGTGACGTTCGCGAGCGCCGCCGACGTGCGCGCGCTCGCGGTGCGTCTCGCAGCGGCCGGAGGAGGACGGCTCGACGACGCGTGCCCCGTCGTGGACGCGCGCCTGCCCGACGGGACGCGCCTCCATGCCGTCGTCGCGCCCGTGTGCGAGGCGGGCGCCGTGATCTCGCTGCGCGTGCTGCGGCCGCGCGGCTTCGCCCTGGCCGACCTCGTGGCGCGCGGGACCGTACCCGCTGCGTGGGCGCCGCTGCTGCGCCGCCTCGTCGAGCGGCGCGCGTCCGTGCTGGTCTCCGGCGGGACGGGGACGGGAAAGACGACGCTCCTCGCCGCGTTGCTCGCCCTCGTCCCGGCCGACGAGCGCGTCGTGTGCGTCGAGGAGGCGCGCGAGCTCGTGCCCGACCACCCGCACGTCGTGCCGCTGACGGCACGGCGGCCCAACGTCGAGGGCGCCGGCGGCGTCGACCTCGCCGACCTCGTGCGCGCCGCGCTGCGCATGCGGCCCGACCGCATCGTCCTCGGCGAGTGCCGCGGCGCCGAGGTGCGCGAGGTGCTCATGGCCCTCAACACGGGTCACGAGGGCGGCCTCGCCACGATCCACGCCAACGACGTCGGCGTGATCCCCGCGCGCCTGGAGGCGCTCGCGGCGCTCGCCGGCATGGACCGCGCGGCGGTCGCGGCGCAGGCCGCGAGCGGCCTCGACGTCGTGCTGCACCTGCGGCGCACCCGTCACGACGGGGTGACGCGCCGCCACGTCGCGCAGATCGGGGTCGTGCGCCGCGACGGTGCGGCGGGGCTCGTGGTCGACCTCGCGGCGTCGTGGGACGGGGCCGCCGAGCCGCCGGCCGGCCCGGCGTGGGGCGACCTCG
>NZ_LWGL01000341.1 GCF_001722485.1 Cellulosimicrobium cellulans
CGCGGGCGCGACGAGGTCGCGGTCGGCCCCGCCCGACCGCGCGACGTCGGCCACGCCGGCCAGCTCGCGGACGGACGCCTCGCACACCGGGCACGCGGCGAGGTGGGCGCGCGCGGCGTCGTCGAGCACGTCCTCGCCGAGCGCGAGGAGCGCGAGGTCCTCGTCATCGATGTGCGGCACCGTCCACCTCCAACCTGTCTCGCAACCGCATCAGGCTCCGTCTCACGTGGCTCTTGACCGTACCCAGCGGCAGGCCGAGCTCCTCGGCGATCTGCACGTGGGTCAGGTCCCGGAAGAACGCCAGCTCGAGGATCGTGCGTCCCGGGTCGCCGAGCCGCCGCAGCTCGTCCGCGACGAGCACGCGGTCCGCGACCTGGCGCACGTCGTCCTCCGTCACCCCGACGTCGGGGACGGCCGCCGCGGCCTGCTCCGACCGCCGGGCCCGCGACCGGGCCTCGTGCGCGTCGGCGACCGCGTGCCGCGTGATGCCCACGAGCCACGCGGGCAGCCGCGCGCGGCCGGGGTCGAACCGGTGGCGCCCCCGCCACGCCGAGACGAACACCTGCTGCGTCACGTCCTCCGCGTCGCTGCGGTCGCCGAGCGAGCGCAGGGCGATCGTGTGCACGAGCGCCGACCACCTCCGGTACGCCTCCGCGAGCGCCTCCTCCTCGCCGTCGGCGAAGCGACGGCCGAGGAGCGCGACGTCGACGTCGGCGTCGTCGACCGCGGCGTCGGTGGGCTTCAGGGCGAGTCCTCCGTGCTCGGGGCCGCCCGTGCGGCGTGCCGTGCGGGCGGCCCGGTGGTGCGTGCGCCGATCGTAGACCGTCACGCCCCTCCCGTCCGCTCGGCGGTGACCACCACGTTCTCCGTGTACGAGCGCTGCCCCGGGTCCCACCTCCCTCCGCACGTGACGAGGACGAGCCGCGGGTCGCCGGTGCGGTCGAACACGGCGGCGGCGGGGAAGTCGGCCTTGGGGATGCTGCGCACCTCCGACACCGTGTACCGGTGGGTCGTGCCCGCCGCGTCGACGACCTCGACCGGGGTGCCGACGGCGACGTCGCGCAGCGCGGCGAACGGGCCCACGCGGGCCGGGTCGTCGACGTGCGCGGCGACGACGGTCGCCCCGGCGGCGGTCGCGGGCGCGGGGCCGT
>NZ_LWGL01000342.1 GCF_001722485.1 Cellulosimicrobium cellulans
GCCGCCGCACTACGGCCGCTGACGCCCCGGCGAGGCGGGCGGCGGGCCGCCGGGGTCGACGAGCGTCAGAGCCGGTCGGCCCGGCCGTCCGGGCCCGGCCCGTTGCCGCTCGCCCCCGGTGCGCCCGCCTGCGCGGCGAGCAGGTCGCGGATCTCCTGGAGCACGCGCACGTCCTCCGCGGGTGCCTCCGGCTCGGCGACCTCGTCCTTCTTGCGCCGCGCGGCGAGCTTGTTCATCGGCAGGACGAGCAGGAAGTACAGGGCGATCGCCACGAGGAGGAACTGCAGGACCGCGTTGAGCACGCCCCCGACGGAGATCACCGACGCCTCGAGACCCCGGGCAGGGTCGGCCCCGCGCAGCGTGATGTCCCAGACCCCGGACAGGTCCGGCTTGCCGAAGATCGCGCCGATCAGCGGGTTCAGGAAGTCCTCGACGAGCGCGGTGACGATCGACGTGAACGCCGCGCCGATGACGACGCCGACCGCCAGGTCGATCGCGTTGCCGCGCAGCACGAAGTCCTTGAACCCGGTGAGCACGCCCTTCATGTCCATCCCCTTCACGTCGGTGGCGTCGCGTGGCGACGGGGCCACGACGGAGCACCGCGATCCTGCCAACGACCGGGGTCACCGGCAACGAGAGGGCTACGGCACGAGCACCGCGGTGACCGCGCCCCAGCCCGCGACGGCGGCGAGGCGTTCCGCCTCCTCGGGGCGCACGGCGACGAGCGTGACGTCCTGCTCCGTGCTCGCGGCGGAGCCGAGCAGCCCGCCCGGCGCCTCCGGGGCGCGGCCGGGCACCACCACCGCGGCGCGCGCGAGATAGGGGTCCGGGGCGACGGGTGCCGCGTCCTCCTCGGCCGCTCCAGGATCGGCCGACGCCGCAGGTCCGGGCGTCGCCCCGAGCTCACCGGCCGCGACGAGGAGGTCGACCCGGTCGCCGGCCGTGAGCAGGGCGCTGACGCCGGGGTCGAGCCGCACGGCCGCGACGACCGTGCCCGCGGGCGCGGCGGCGACCAGGTCCCCGGCGGCGACGAGCGACTCCTGGAGCGCGGTGCCGGGCGCGAGCCGGACGGAGGCCGTCCGCCCGACGACGTCGTCGACCGTGCGCAGCGCCTCGGGCGCGAGGCCGGCCGCGACCTCGAGCGCTCGAT
>NZ_LWGL01000343.1 GCF_001722485.1 Cellulosimicrobium cellulans
GCTCGACGAGCGCGCGAGCGCACTCCTGCAGCCGCAGCGCGCGGCGCGGGTAGCCGAGGCGGCCCCACGCGCGCAGCACGTCGGCGGTCGGGGCGGCGGCGAGGTCGGCCGGCGTGGGCCAGCGCTCGAGCCACTCCCGCCACACCGGCTCGACGCGCACCACCGGCGTCTGCTGCAGCATGACCTCGCTCACGAGCACGCCCCACGCGGTGCGGTCCTCCGCGCGCCACGGCAGGTCGCGCGCCGTGCGCGCGAACCACTGCCCGACGGCGTCCCGCACCGGTGCGTAAGCGTCGCCGGACGGCGGGGCGGGTGCAGCGGTCACGAAGGGTCCTTCCGGTGGGCGTGGGTCCCGGGAGCGTGCGGCGCGGTCGGGTCGCGCACGGCGCGGCACGGCCGGGATGCCGGGACGGGCCACTAGCGTAGGAGCGCACGTCCGACACGAGAGTCCGGGAGCACGGGTGAGCACGGGGAGCACGCGACCGTCGCGGGGCGTCTTCGTGCGCCGTCGCATCGTCGCGGTGCTCGTCCTGGGGCTCCTCGTGACGGGTCTCGTGCTGCTCGGGCAGGTGGTCGTGCGCGCGGTCCAGCCCATGATCGGCGGCGACGCCGAGGCGCCGAGCCGTGCGGCGCCCCCGACGCCCGAGGCGCTCGGACCGCCGCGCGACTGCGCGGCCGGGGCGCTCGAGCTCACGGTGACGCCGACGGACGCGGAGTTCACGGTCGACGAGGCGGTCGAGCTGCAGGTCACGATGCGGCACGTCGGCGCCCGTCCGTGCCTCGTCGACGGCTCGGACGCCGGTCGCCCGGTGCTCGTGCACGCCGGCGAGGAGCTGGTCTGGTCGTCCGCGCACTGCGCCACGCAGGAGAGGCCGCTGCTCATGGGCCGCGGCGACGAGGTCTCCGCAACCGTGCGCTGGGACCGCCGCCGCTCCGCCGAGGGGTGCCCCGAGGGCCTGCCCGACGCGGGGCCGGGGACGTACACCGTGGACGTGGCCGTGGCCGGCGTCGAGGAGGCGACGAGCGCGCCCGCGACCTTCACCGTGCTCGACCCCAACCCGCCCCCGCCGCCGCCGGCCCCGACCGAGCCCGTGGCGCCCGAGGGAGAGCCCGCGGCGCCCGAGGGCGGGACCGCGCCGCCGGCGGACCC
>NZ_LWGL01000344.1 GCF_001722485.1 Cellulosimicrobium cellulans
GCGCGCACGAGGGAGCCCGCGACCTCGTCGGCGGGCTCGGCGATGCGGCACCACGCCGCGCGCGCGAGCCGCTCGTCGGCCACGTCGAAGACCGGCCCGGCGACGGGCACGCGGTCGTCGCGCTCAGCCACGGTAGCCCCGGGTCCGCAGCGCGAGGCCGAGACCGATGTCCGACCGGGAGGGCGCGGCACGCCCGGCGAGGTCGGCGACCGTCCACGCCAGCCGCAGCACCCGGTCGGCCCCGCGCAGGCTGAGGGTGCCGCGGTCGAGCGCGGCGTCGACGTCCTGCAGCAGGCCGGGGTCCGGACCGAGTCGGTCGCGCAGCCATGTGCCCGGCACCTCGGCGTTGGTGCGCCAGCCCGTCCCGGCCAGGCGCTGCGCCGCGGCGGCGCGTGCCGCCGCGACCCGCGCCGCGACGGTCGCGCTCGACTCGGGCTGCGCGCCGCTCGCCCGCTCGACGCGCGAGACGGGACGCACCTCCACCTGGACGTCGACGCGGTCGAGCAGCGGGCCCGACAGGCGGCCGAAGTACCGCCGCTGGGCCACCGGGCTGCACGTGCAGTCGAGTCCCTTGCCCACCGCCTTGCCGCACGGGCACGGGTTGGCCGCCAGCACGAGCTGGAAGCGCGCCGGGTACCGCGCGGTGCCGCCGGCGCGGTGGATCACGAGCTCCCCGTGCTCGAGCGGCTGCCGCAGCGTCTGCAGCACGCGCGCGCCGAACTCGGGCGCCTCGTCGAGGAAGAGCACGCCCCGGTGCGCGCGCGAGGCGGCACCGGGTCGCGGCAGGCCGCTGCCCCCGCCGACGATCGCGGCCGGCGTGGCCGTGTGGTGCGGGTCCTCGTACGGGGGCCGGCGCACCAGGCCGGCACCGGGGTCGAACACGCCCGCGACCGAGTGCACCGCGGTCACCTCCACGGCCTCGCTCTCGGTGAGGTCGGGCAGGATGCCCGGCAGCCGCGAGGCGAGCATGGTCTTGCCCGCACCCGGTGCTCCGACGAGCAGGAGGTGGTGACCGCCCGCCGCCGCGACCTCGAGCGCGTGGCGCGCCTCGTCCTGGCCGAGCACGTCGGCGAGGTCGCCGTCGCGGCGCGCGGCGACGGCTGCGCGCGCCGCCGGGAC
>NZ_LWGL01000345.1 GCF_001722485.1 Cellulosimicrobium cellulans
GGCGAGCCGCTCGCGGGCGGCGTCGGCGTCGCGGGCGGGACGGACCCGGGCATGCCCGGCGTCGTGCGGCCGGCCGGCGGGGCGTACGGGTTCGCGGGAGCGTGCGGCGCCGCGGTGAGCGGTTGCGTCGGCTCGCCCTGCGGGTGGAGGACGGGGCGGGGGGTGCCGGCGTCGCCCGGCTTCGGGGTGCTCGGCGTGGTGCTGGTGGGGGTGTCTGTCGACATGTGGGCCTCCTCGGTTCTGCCCACTACTTCACACCCGCGCGCTTGAGCGACGCTTGAGCCTGGCTGGGAGTTGTCTGCGAGTTCGAGCACGCGGGGCCGCACCGGCTCGAGCGATGCGTCAGCGTCCGAGAGCTGCGTCCGCACACGCATCTCTCGCGCCGGAGCGCATCGCTCGACCGGCGCCGGGCGAGTCGTCAGCCCGCGAGCGCCTCGCGCACGGCGGCGCGGACCTGATCCCCCAGCGCCGCGGCCGACCGACGGCGGTCGTCGCGCGGGACGCGGATCTCGAGCACCTGGACCCCGTGGCTCGGCGCGGCGAGCGCGTGGCGCAGCGACGCGACGTCGGGCACGAGCTGGTGGTCGACGCCGTAGCCCGCGCACAGGTGCGCGAGGTTGGCGCCGTGCGGCGTCGCGAAGACGCGCTCGAACGTGCGGGCGGCGTCGGTCGAGGCCTCGCCGAGCCCGCCCGGCTCGAGACCGGAGAAGATCGACCCCCCGTCGTCGTTGACGACGACGAGCTGGAGGTCGGCGTGCGGCTCGTGCGGCCCGCGCAGCAGGCCGCCGACGTCGTGGAGGAACGTCAGGTCGCCGACCAGCGCGCGCGTGCGGGGTCGCCCGTGCGTGCGGTCGCCGGCGGGCGGCGCGTCGTTCCCGACGGCGAGCGCGACGCCGAGCGCCGTCGACACGGTGCCGTCGATCCCGGCGAGGCCCCGGTTCGCGAGGATCCTCGGGCGCGGTTCGTCCGCCACTGCGGGGACCGCCCCGAGGACGAGGTCGAGGTCGCGCACGGGGCTGGACGACCCGACGACGAGCACGTCCCCGGGCGCGCACGCGCCCGCCACCGCGCGCGCGACGGACGGGCCGTCGGCCGCGTCGCCCGACGTC
>NZ_LWGL01000346.1 GCF_001722485.1 Cellulosimicrobium cellulans
CGTCGGCATCGGCGCGAGCGGGCCGCTGCGCGGCGTCGCGCGCGACCTCGTCGAGCGCCTGGCCGCCGAGCTGGAGCGCGCGGACCGCCGGCCGGTCGTCGTCGCGGTGGACACGCCGAGCGGCATCGGGGTGGACGACGGCACGGTCCCCGGCTCCGTGCTCCGCGCGGACCGCACGGTGACGTTCGGCGCCGCCAAGCCGGGCCTGCTCGTGCCGCCCGCGACGCACCTCGCGGGCCACGGCGCCGTCGTGGACCTCGGGCTGGACCTTCCGGGTGCGGGACCGGGCGGCGCGGCCGGTCCCGCCGTGCGCCGGCTGGAGCCGACGGACGTCGCCGGGTTGTGGTCCGTCCCGGGCCCGGCGGACCACAAGTACACGCGCGGCGTGCTCGGCGTCGTCGCCGGGACCTCGACCTACCCGGGCGCGGCCGTGCTCGTCGCGAGCGCGGCCGTGCGGACCGGCCCCGGCATGGTCCGCTACGCCGGGCCCGACGACGTCACGCACGCCGTGCTCGCCGCCCACCCGGAGGTCGTGCCGGGGGAGGGGCGCGTGCAGGCGTGGTCGCTCGGGTCCGGCGTCCCGCCGGTGCCCGGTCCGGGGGAGGAGCCGGTGGACGACGGCGGCCAGCACGACCGCGTGCGCCGGGCGCTCGCGGCCGCCGTCGCGGGCGACGAGGAGGGGGACGAGGCGGGGAGCGGCGCCGCGCCGGACGTCGCGGCGGTCGTCGACGCCGGCGCGCTGTCGCTGCTGCCCGAGCGCTGCCCTCCGTCCGTCGTCCTCACCCCGCACGCGGGCGAGCTCGCGACGCTGCTCACGGCCCGGGGCGAGGACGCGTCCCGCACCGACGTCGAGGCAGAGCCGCTGCGGTGGGCCCGGCGCGCGCACGAGCTCACGGGCGCGACGGTGCTGCTCAAGGGGTCGGCAACCCTCGTCGTCGGTCCCGGCGTCGTCTACGCGCAGGCGGACGCGCCGCCGTGGCTCGCGACCGCGGGCGCGGGCGACGTGCTCAGCGGCGTGCTCGGCGTCCTGCTCGCCACCCACGCCGAACGCGTCCTCGCCGAGCCTGCGGCGGCGGCCGAGCTGGCCGCGGCGGCAGCGC
>NZ_LWGL01000347.1 GCF_001722485.1 Cellulosimicrobium cellulans
ACGAGCGGGTCGTGGCGGCCGGGTCCCGGTCCCGGTCCGTCCCCCGGCCGGAGCTCGTCCCGTCGGCGGCGCCGTCGGACGTCCGAGGCGCCGCGAGGTCGGCGGGTGCCGCGGCGCTGCGGGCGGTGAGCGCCCGATGAGCGCCCTGCACCCCGGGTCCCCCGACGCCCCGCACGAGGCCGCGCGCCGCTGGCTGCGCGCGCACGCCGACGACCTGCATCAGGGCCTCGACCTGCTGCTCGCCGAGGCGCACCGCATCGACGCGTGGGGCGAGCGCCTCGCGGACGTCGTGCTCGCGGGCGGGCGACTGCTCGTCGCGGGCAACGGCGGCAGCGCCGCGGAGGCGCAGCACCTGACGGCCGAGCTCGTCGGGCGGTTCGAGGGCGAGCGCGTGCCGCTGTCCGCGATCAGCCTGCACGCCGAGACGTCCAGCCTCACCGCGATCGTCAACGACTACGGCATCGGCGAGATGTACGCGCGGCAGGTCGCCGCGCACGGGCGCGCCGGCGACGTCCTGCTCCTGCTGTCCACGTCGGGCAGCAGCGAGAACGTCGTCGCCGCGGCGCAGCGGGCGCGCGAGATCGGCCTCACGACGTGGGCGCTCACGGGCCCGCGGCCGTCGGCCCTCTCGGCGGCGTGCGACGACACGCTCGCGATGCAGGGCGCGTCGACGTCGTCGGTCCAGGAGCTGCACCTCGTCGTCGTGCACGCGCTGTGCGCGGCGGTCGACGCGCACGTGCGGCACCGCCAGGCGGTCGGCGCCGAGACCCGCCCCGTGCCCGAGGCGCCGGTCCCCGCCGACGACCGGCCGCACGTCGTCGTCGTCGGGGACGTGCTCCTCGACCGCGACGTCGACGGCCAGGTCACGCGCTTCTCCCCCGACGGGCCCGTGCCCGTCGTGGACACGCTGGGCGTGCGGCGCAGCCCCGGCGGCGCGGGTCTCACCGCGCTGCTCGCGGCCGACGACGCGCGCGTGCGGCTCGTCGCCCCGTTCGGCGACGACGAGGCGGGCGCGGACCTGCGCGCGCTCCTGCGCCCGCACCTCGGCGTCGTCCCGGTGCCGCAGGAGGGC
>NZ_LWGL01000348.1 GCF_001722485.1 Cellulosimicrobium cellulans
CCAACCGCCGGGCGTGCGCTCGGCGAGACCCGTGAGCTCCAGCCGCCCGAGCGCGCCGAGCGTCTCGGCGACCGCGAGCCCGGCAGCGCGGGCGACCGACTCGACGGGGCGCCCGCTGCGCAGCGGCAGGGCGTCCCAGACGCGGGTCTCCAGGTCGTCGAGCCCGTCCTGGGGCGCGTGACGGTCCTGCCCCGTCGACGGCGCGGAAGGCGTCGCGTCGCGGCCGATCTCGCCGGCCAGCTCGGCGACCTCCGCCGCGTCCGTCACGCAGACGGCGGCGCCGTCGCGCAGGAGCCGGTGGCAGCCCGACGACGCCATCGACGTGACCGGACCGGGCACGACACCGACCGGGCGGGACAGCTCCGCCGCCCGCGAGGCGGTGCTGAGGGAGCCGGACCGCCACGCCGCCTCGACGACGACCGTCGCCCCGGCGAACGCCGCGATGAGCCGGTTGCGCAGCAGGAACCGCACACGGCTCGGCACCGATCCCGGCGGCACCTCGGACACGACCGCCCCACCGGACGCGGCGACGGACCGCAGCAGGTCGACGTTGCCCGCGGGGTACAGCCGGTCCACGCCGCCCGCGAGGAAGGCGACCGTGACGCCGTCGGCGGCGAGCGCGCCGCGGTGCGCCATCGCGTCGATCCCGTAGGCGCCGCCCGACACCACCGTGAAGCCGTGACCCACGAGGCCGGTCGCGAGCTCGCCGGTGACGTGGCGTCCGTAGTCGGTGCACGCGCGGGCGCCCACCACGGCGACCGACCGCCGTGAGGCAGCAGCGAGGTCCGGTGCGCCACGGACCCACAGCCCGAACGGCGCCGCGGCACCGAGGTCGTCCACCGCCGTCGGCCAGCGGTGGTCTCCCGGGACGAGGAACGTGCCCCCGAGCCGGTCGAGCACGTGCAGCTCGCGGCGCGGGTCGAGCCCGTCGAGGCGCGGCGCCCAGCGGCCCAGCGCGCGCAGGAGCCGGGGCACCGGACCGATCACAGGGAGCTCCGCCGGGGCGTCCCGGTCCTGCGGCGCGACGACGCCGGCGGTCCCGCGGGGCGCGGCAGGTCGGGC
>NZ_LWGL01000035.1 GCF_001722485.1 Cellulosimicrobium cellulans
TCTCTGGTCCGCCCGCTCTCCAAGAGCGGTGGCCGCAACAGCTCCGGCCGCATCACCACCCGCCACAAGGGTGGTGGCCACAAGCGCGCGTACCGCGTCATCGACTTCCGTCGCCACGACAAGGACGGCGTGCCGGCCAAGGTCGCTCACATCGAGTACGACCCCAACCGCACGGCCCGCATCGCGCTCCTGCACTACGCGGACGGCGAGAAGCGCTACATCGTCGCGCCGAGCAAGCTCAAGCAGGGCGACGTCGTCGAGAACGGCGCCGGTGCCGACATCAAGCCCGGCAACAACCTGCCGCTGCGCAACATCCCGACCGGTACGGTCATCCACGCCATCGAGCTCAAGCCCGGTGGCGGTGCGAAGATCGCCCGCTCGGCCGGTGCGTCGGTGCAGCTCGTCGCCAAGGACGGCCCGTACGCGCAGCTGCGCATGCCGTCCGGCGAGATCCGCAACGTCGACCTGCGCTGCCGCGCGACGGTCGGCGAGGTGGGCAACGCCGAGCAGTCGAACATCAACTGGGGCAAGGCCGGCCGCATGCGCTGGAAGGGCAAGCGCCCGACCGTCCGCGGTGTCGCGATGAACCCGATCGACCACCCGCACGGTGGTGGTGAGGGCAAGACCTCCGGTGGTCGCCACCCGGTGAGCCCCTGGGGCCAGCCGGAGGGTCGTACCCGCCGCCCCAACAAGCCGAGCGACAAGCTGATCGTGCGTCGCCGTCGTACCGGCAAGAAGCGCTGATAGGAGCCTGGAGACATGCCTCGTAGCCTGAAGAAGGGCCCCTTCGTCGACGGCCACCTGCAGAAGAAGGTGGACGCTCAGAACGAGAAGGGGACCAAGAACGTCATCAAGACCTGGTCCCGTCGGTCGGTCATCACGCCCGACTTCCTCGGTCACACCTTCGCCGTGCACGACGGCCGCAAGCACACGCCGGTGTTCGTCACCGAGTCGATGGTCGGCCACAAGCTCGGCGAGTTCGCTCCCACGCGGACCTTCCGCGGCCACGTGAAGGACGACAAGAAGGGCCGTCGCCGCTGACTCGTGGGCTCCGGCCCGCGAGACAAGCAGTGACGTGCTCCTGACGGTCACAAGACAAGAAGGCAGGACAGCAATGGAAGCCAAGGCGCAGGCGCGGTTCGTCCGTGTCACGCCCCAGAAGGCCCGGCGCGTCGTGGACCTCATCCGTGGCAAGCAGGCCTCCGAGGCCGTCGCGGTGCTGAAGTTCGCACCGCAGGCGGCGAGCGAGCCCGTCCGCAAGGTCGTGGAGAGCGCCATCGCCAACGCCCGGGTGAAGGCCGACCGCGCGAGCGTCGCGTTCGAGGAGCAGGAGCTCGTCGTGCGTGAGGCGTTCGTCGACGAGGGTCCGACCCTCAAGCGTTTCCGCCCGCGTGCCCAGGGTCGTGCGAACCGCATCCTCAAGCGCACCAGCCACATCACGGTGGTGCTCGCTCCGCGTGAGAACACGAAGGGAAGTGCCCGATAGTGGGACAGAAGGTTCACCCGCACGGGTACCGCCTCGGCATCACCACCGACCACCGGTCGCGCTGGTTCGCCGACAGCACCAAGCCCGGACAGCGGTACCGCGACTACGTCCGTGAGGACGTCCAGATCCGCAAGCTCATGAGCACCGGTCTCGAGCGCGCCGGCATCTCCAAGGTCGAGATCGAGCGCACCCGCGACCGCGTCCGCGTGGACATCCACACGGCGCGCCCGGGCATCGTCATCGGCCGCCGCGGCGCCGAGGCCGACCGCATCCGCGGCGAGCTCGAGAAGCTCACGGGCAAGCAGGTGCAGCTCAACATCCTCGAGGTCAAGAACGCGGAGATCGACGCGCAGCTCGTGGCCCAGGGCATCGCCGAGCAGCTCGCGAGCCGCGTCTCGTTCCGTCGGGCCATGCGCAAGGGCATCCAGTCCGCGCAGCGCGCCGGCGCGAAGGGCATCCGGGTGCAGGTCTCGGGCCGCCTCGGCGGCGCGGAGATGAGCCGGTCTGAGTTCTACCGCGAGGGTCGTGTGCCGCTGCACACGCTGCGCGCGAACATCGACTACGGCTTCTTCGAGGCCCGCACCACCTTCGGCCGGATCGGCGTGAAGGTGTGGATCTACAAGGGCGACATCACGGAGAAGGAGTGGGCCGCCCAGCAGGCGACCGCCGCTCCCCGCCAGGGCCGTGGCGGCCCGCGCGGCGAGCGCGGCGGCGACCGTCGTGGCGGGCGTCGTCCCGAGCGTTCGGCCGAGCGGAGCGCTGCTCCCGAGGCGCCGGCCGCCGAGCAGGCCCCGGCCGCGGAGCCCGCTCAGCAGGCCCCTGAGACCGGAACGGAGGCCTGAGTCATGCTGATCCCGCGCAGGCTCAAGCACCGCAAGCAGCACCACCCGTCGCGCTCCGGCGCGGCGAAGGGTGGCACGCAGATCTCGTTCGGCGAGTACGGCATCCAGGCTCTCGAGCCGGCGTACGTCACGAACCGGCAGATCGAGGCTGCTCGTATCGCGATGACCCGCCACATCAAGCGTGGCGGCAAGGTCTGGATCAACATCTACCCGGACCGTCCGCTGACCAAGAAGCCCGCCGAGACCCGCATGGGTTCGGGTAAGGGCTCGCCCGAGTGGTGGGTCGCCAACGTCAAGCCCGGCCGCATCGTCTTCGAGCTGGCCGGTGTCCCGGAGCCCCTGGCCCGCGAGGCGATGCGCCGCGCGATCCACAAGCTCCCGATGAAGTGCCGTTTCGTGGTGCGCGAGGGTGGTGGCAACTGATGGCTGTCGGAACGAAGGGGCTCGCCCCCACCGACCTGGACGCCTTCGACGACGAGAAGCTCGTCGCCGAGCTGAAGAAGGCCAAGGAGGAGCTCTTCAACCTCCGCTTCCAGTCGGCCACCGGCCAGCTGGAGAGCCACGGGCGCCTCAAGGCCGTCCGTCGCGACATCGCGCGGATCTACACGATCCTGCGTGAGCGCGAGCTCGGTATCCGTACTGCGCCGAGCGCCGAGTGAGTGAGGCTGGAATGAGCGAGAACGCAACGAACGTTCCTGTGGAGGACGCCGCCGCCGCGCCGCGCGCCTACCGCAAGACGCGCCGCGGCTACGTCGTGAGCGACAAGATGGACAAGACCGTGGTGGTCGAGGTCGAGGACCGGGTCAAGCACCCGCTCTACGGCAAGGTCATCCGGCGCACGAGCAAGGTCAAGGCGCACGACGAGCAGAACACCGCCGGCGTCGGGGACCTTGTCGTGATCATGGAGACCCGCCCGCTGTCCGCGACCAAGCGGTGGCGCCTGGTGGAGATCCTCGAGAAGGCCAAGTAAGGTCTGACGGTTCGCCGACAGGCTTCGGTCGTGGCGGGCGGCACGCTCCGCCCGCCGCGACCGCTCTCGTGCCGCGCCCCCGGCGCGGCAACCAGTGAGGACAGGACGACGGTCCGCCGCCGACCTGGCCGGTTCACCCGCGAGGGACCCGGCACTGACAGCTATCCGTTCGGCAAGGCTCGCCCCCGGGCGAGAACCGGCTCGACGACAGGAGTACATACATGATCCAGCAGGAGTCGCGACTTCGTGTCGCCGACAACACGGGTGCCAAGGAGATCCTCTGCATCCGCGTTCTCGGTGGCTCGGGCCGTCGCTACGCCGGAATCGGCGACGTCATCGTCGCAACCGTCAAGGACGCGATCCCGGGCGGCAACGTCAAGAAGGGCGACGTGGTCAAGGCCGTCGTCGTCCGCACCGCCAAGGAGCGCCGTCGTCCGGACGGTTCCTACATCAAGTTCGACGAGAACGCGGCCGTGATCCTCAAGAACGACGGCGAGCCGCGCGGCACGCGCATCTTCGGCCCCGTCGGCCGTGAGCTGCGCGACAAGCGGTTCATGAAGATCATCTCGCTGGCTCCGGAGGTGCTCTGACCATGGCGAAGATCAAGAAGGGCGACCTCGTGGTCGTCATCGCGGGCAAGGACCGTGGCAAGCAGGGTCGTGTGCTCGAGGTCCTCACCGACCGCGACCGCGTCGTGGTCGAGGGCGTGCAGCGCATCACGAAGCACACCAAGGTCGGCCAGTCGCAGCGCGGCACGCGGACCGGTGGCATCGAGACCGTCGAGGCGCCGATCCACGTCAGCAACGTGATGGTCGTCGACCCGGAGACCAAGAAGGGGACCCGCGTCGGGTACCGCACCGAAGAGGTCGAGCGTGACGGCCGCAAGCGCATCGTTCGCGTGCGCGTCGCCAAGCGCTCCGGTAAGGACATCTGATGAGCACCGATATCGCAGCCCCCGAGGTCCCGCGCCTCAAGCAGCGCTACCGCGACGAGATCGTCGCCGGCCTGCGCGAGGAGTTCGGGCACGAGAACGTCAACCAGGTCGCCCGCGTCACGAAGATCGTCGTGAACATGGGTGTCGGTGACGCGGCCAAGGACTCGAAGCTCATCGAGGGCGCCATCCGCGACCTGTCCGCGATCACCGGCCAGAAGCCGCAGGTGACGAAGGCCCGCAAGTCCATCGCGCAGTTCAAGCTGCGCGAGGGCATGCCGATCGGTGCGCACGTCACGCTGCGCGGCGACCGCATGTGGGAGTTCCTCGACCGTCTCCTGTCGATCGCCCTGCCGCGCATCCGTGACTTCCGCGGCCTGTCGCCGAAGCAGTTCGACGGCCACGGCAACTACACGTTCGGCCTCACGGAGCAGTCGATGTTCCACGAGATCGACCAGGACAAGATCGACCGTGTCCGCGGCATGGACATCACGATCGTGACCACGGCGACGACCGACGACGAGGGCCGCTCCCTGCTGCGCCGTCTCGGTTTCCCCTTCAAGGAGAACTGACATGGCGAAGAAGGCCCTGATCAACAAGGCGGCCGCCAAGCCGAAGTTCGCGGTCCGCGCCTACACCCGGTGCCAGCGGTGCGGTCGTCCGCACTCGGTGTACCGCAAGTTCGGCCTGTGCCGCATCTGCCTGCGCGAGATGGCACACCGTGGTGAGCTTCCCGGCGTCACCAAGAGCAGCTGGTAACAACTACGTCGCAGGTCCCGGCGGGACGCGCGCCACGGCGCGGTCCCGCCGGGATACCCCGGCGAGGAAGGGCTGAAGCCCGATGACGATGACCGACCCGATCGCAGACATGCTGACGCGTCTGCGCAACGCGAACTCGGCCTACCACGAGACGGTGTCCATGCCGCACTCGAAGCTGAAGTCGCACATCGCTGAGATCCTCCAGGCCGAGGGCTACATCGCCGGCTGGAGCGTCGAGGACGCGAGGGTGGGCAAGACGCTCACCATCCAGCTCAAGTTCGGCCCGAACCGTGAGCGCAGCCTTGCCGGCGTGCGCCGCGTGTCGAAGCCCGGCCTGCGCGTCTACGCGAAGTCCACCAACCTGCCCAAGGTCCTGGGCGGCCTCGGCGTGGCGATCCTGTCCACGTCCTCCGGCCTCCTCACGGACAAGCAGGCCGCCACGAAGGGCGTGGGCGGCGAAGTCCTCGCCTACGTCTGGTAACCCGGAAAGGAGATACGCCAATGTCTCGAATCGGCAAGCTCCCCGTTCCGGTCCCGGCCGGCGTGGACGTCACCATCAGCGGCGCGCTCGTGACCGTGAAGGGCCCCAAGGGCTCTCTCGAGCACCGCGTGCCCGCCCCCATCCAGGTCGCCCAGGAGGACGCCACGCTCGTGGTGTCGCGCCCGGACGACGAGCGCGAGTCCCGCTCGCTGCACGGCCTCACGCGCACCCTGCTGGCGAACATCGTCCAGGGTGTGACGCAGGGCTACGAGAAGAAGCTCGAGATCGTCGGCACCGGTTACCGCGTGACGGCCAAGGGCTCGGACCTCGAGTTCGCCCTCGGCTTCAGCCACCCGGTGGTCGTCTCGCCGCCGGCGGGCATCACGTTCGCGGTCGAGAGCCCGACGAAGTTCTCGGTCTCCGGCATCGACAAGCAGCAGGTCGGCGAGGTCGCGGCGAACATCCGCAAGATCCGCAAGCCCGAGCCGTACAAGGGCAAGGGTGTGCGTTACGCCGGCGAGGTCGTCCGCCGCAAGGTCGGAAAGGCTGGTAAGTAACGATGGCTCTGAAGGTTCTCGGCAAGGGCAAGGCCGTCGCGCGTCAGCGCCGCCACCTGCGCCTGCGCAAGAAGATCAAGGGGACCGCCGCGCGTCCGCGCCTCGTGGTCACGCGCTCCACGCGTCACATCACGGCCCAGGTCGTCGACGACACGATCGGTCAGACCCTCGCGTCGGCCTCGTCGCTCGAGGCGGACCTGCGTGCGCTCGACGGCGACAAGAGCGCCAAGGCCCGTCGGGTCGGCGAGCTCGTCGCCGAGCGTGCGAAGGCCAAGGGCGTCGACTCCGTCGTGTTCGACCGCGGTGGCAACAAGTACCACGGTCGGGTCGCTGCGGTCGCCGACGGCGCCCGCGAGGGCGGTCTGGCCCTGTGACGACGTCGACCATCCGTACACGGAAGCAAAGGATCCTCTGATGGCTGCAGGGCAGCGCAGCAACACCGGCGCCCCCACGGGTGCCGCCAACGAGTCGAGCGACCAGAACGCCCGCGGGGGCCGCGACAACCGTCGTGACAACCGCCGTGACGGTCGCCGCGGCGACGCAGCCGAGAAGAACGCCTTCGTCGAGCGCGTCGTCACCATCAACCGCGTCGCCAAGGTCGTCAAGGGCGGCCGCCGCTTCAGCTTCACCGCGCTCGTCGTGGTGGGCGACGGCGACGGCACCGTCGGCGTCGGCTACGGCAAGGCGAAGGAGGTGCCCGCGGCGATCGCCAAGGGTGTCGAGGAGGCCAAGAAGAACTTCTTCAAGGTCCCGCGCATCCAGGGCACCATCCCGCACCCCATCCAGGGTGAGGCCGCCGCCGGCGTCGTCTTCCTCCGTCCGGCCTCGCCGGGTACCGGTGTGATCGCCGGTGGTCCGGTGCGCGCCGTGCTGGAGTGCGCGGGCATCCACGACGTGCTGAGCAAGTCGCTCGGCTCGTCCAACGCGATCAACATCGTGCACGCGACCGTCGAGGCCCTGCGCGGCCTGGAGCAGCCCGAGGCTGTCGCCGCGCGCCGTGGTCTCGCGCTCGAGGACGTGGCCCCGGCCGCGCTCCTGCGTGCCCGTGCTGCGGGGGTGAGCGCCTGATGGCCAGGCTCAAGGTGACCCAGAAGAAGTCCGCCATCGGCGGCAAGCAGAACCAGCGCGACACGCTGCGCACTCTGGGCCTCAAGCGGATCGGCGACACCGCCGTGAAGGAGGACCGCCCGGAGATCCGCGGCATGGTCGCGACGGTGGCGCACCTCGTCACCGTTGAGGAGGTCGAGTGACGATGGCTGAGAAGGCCACGAAGAAGACCGCCGAGGCTCCGCAGACGAAGGCGGCCGAGACCGAGCAGGGTGCCGGCGGCACGCTGAAGGTCCACCACCTGCGTCCGGCCCCCGGCGCCAAGAAGGCCAAGACCCGCGTGGGTCGCGGTGAGGCGTCGAAGGGCAAGACGGCGGGCCGCGGTACCAAGGGTACGAAGGCTCGCTACCAGGTCCCCGAGCGCTTCGAGGGCGGGCAGATGCCTCTGCACATGCGCCTGCCGAAGCTGCGCGGCTTCAAGAACCCGTTCCGCACCGAGTACCAGGTCGTCAACCTGGACAAGCTCGCGGCGCTGTACCCCGAGGGTGGCTCCGTCACCGTCGAGGACCTCGTCGCGAAGGGCGCGGTCCGCAAGGGCCAGCCGGTGAAGGTGCTGGGCACGGGAGAGATCACCGTCAAGCTCGAGGTCGCGGTCGACGCCCTCTCGGGCTCGGCCCGCGAGAAGATCCTCGCGGCGGGCGGCTCGGTCTCCGAGGACTGACACCGACGGACGGGGCCGGTGGCGCGCACGCGCCGTCGGCCCCGTCCGCGTCTGGGGGCCCGTGGGCCCCACCACGGCGCGTCCCTGGCGGCAGCGGGGCGCGACTAGACTTCCGCTCGGTCCGCCGCCCGCTCGGCGGACCGGATTGCCGTACGACGCGGCGCAACGGTTAGGGTGCCTCTTGGCGCCGGTGCCGTGCGTCACACCTCGCCGGGCCTCCCGGCGACACGACTTCCCGCCTCGGCGGGCCAGGAGGATAGGTGCTCAGCGCATTCGCCCGGGCTTTCCGGACGCCTGACCTGCGGCGCAAGCTGCTGTTCACGATCGCGATCATGGCGATCTTCCGGGTGGGCTCGTTCATCCCCACGCCGGGCGTGGACTACCCCAACGTGCAGCAGTGCATCGCCGAGTCGCAGAACAACGACCTGCTCGGCCTGGTCAACCTGTTCAGCGGCGGAGCCCTGCTCCAGCTGTCGATCTTCGCGCTCGGCATCATGCCGTACATCACCGCGAGCATCATCGTGCAGCTCCTGCGCGTGGTCATCCCTCGCTTCGAGGCCCTGCACAAGGAGGGCCAGTCGGGGCAGGCGAAGCTCACGCAGTACACCCGCTACCTGACGATCGCGCTCGCGATCCTCCAGTCGACGACCGTCATCACGACGGCGCGCAACGGCCTGCTCTTCCAGGGCTGCTCGGTCGACGTGATCCCCGACGGCAGCTTCGTCACGCTCGCCCTCATGGTCATCACGATGACCGCGGGCACCGGCCTCATCATGTGGCTCGGCGAGCTCATCACCGAGCGCGGCGTCGGCAACGGCATGTCGCTGCTCATCTTCACGTCGATCGCGGCCAGCTTCCCGACCGCCCTGTGGTCGATCGCGGGCGGCGCGAACGGCGTCACGAACTTCATCATCATGATCGCGGTGATCGTCCTCGTCATCGGCCTCGTGGTGTTCGTCGAGCAGTCGCAGCGCCGCATCCCGGTGCAGTACGCGAAGCGCATGGTCGGCCGGCGCATGTACGGCGGCTCGAGCACCTACATCCCGATCAAGATCAACATGGCGGGCATCATCCCGGTGATCTTCGCGGCCTCGCTGCTCGCGGTCCCGGGCCTCATCGCGCAGTTCGGCGACCAGACCGCGGGCTGGGTCGTGTGGATCAGCACGAACCTCGCGGACCCGGCGGCGCCGCTGCACATCGCGCTCTACGTCGTGATGATCCTGTTCTTCTGCTTCTTCTACACGGCGATCACGTTCAACCCGGACGAGGTCGCGGACAACATGAAGAAGTACGGCGGCTTCATCCCGGGCATCCGCGCCGGTCGCCCGACCGCCGAGTACCTCGACTACGTCATCACCCGCATCACGTCCGCGGGCTCCATCTACCTCGCGCTCGTCGCCCTCCTGCCGACGCTGGTCCTCATCGGGCTCGGCGTGAGCACGAACATCCCGTTCGGTGGCTCCTCGATCCTCATCGTGGTGGGCGTCGGCCTGGAGACGGTCAAGCAGATCGACTCCCAGCTGCAGCAGCGCCACTACGAAGGGTTCCTCCGTTGAGCAACGCCCCCAGCACCCCGAGCCACGCCCGCCTGGTCATCATGGGCCCCCAGGGCGCCGGCAAGGGGACCCAGGCGGCACGGCTCGCCGAGCGGCTCGACGTCCCCGCGATCTCGACGGGCGACATCTTCCGCGCCAACATCAAGGGCGGCACCGAGCTGGGCCGGCTGGCGCAGGAGTACACGGCGAAGGGCGAGCTCGTCCCGGACTCCGTGACGAACGCGATGGTCCGCGACCGCCTGGCGCAGGACGACACCGCGCGCGGCTTCATCCTCGACGGGTACCCGCGCAACGCCGCCCAGGTGACCGAGCTCGACACGATCCTCGCCGACCTCGGCTGGTCGCTCGACGGCGTCGTGGAGCTCACGGCGGACCGTGACGAGCTGCTCGCCCGCCTCGCGCGCCGCGCCGAGATCGAGGGCCGCGAGGACGACACCGCGGAGGCCATCGCGCGCCGCCTCGACATCTACGAGGAGCAGACCGCACCGCTCACCGCCGCATACGCCGAGCGCGGGCTGCTCGCGCGCGTCGACGGGATCGGCGAGATCGAGGACGTCACGGAGCGCGTCGTCGCCGCGCTCGCGCCGGCGGTCGGCTGACGCCTGCTGTCGGCCGGGCGGCGGCGAGCCGCCCGCGACGCGGGTCGGGGGAGTGGGAGCACGGTGTTCGGTCGCGAGCGCATCGAGTACAAGACGCACGACCAGGTGCGCGCCATGCGGCGGGCGGGTCTCGTCGTCGCCCAGGCGCTGGAGACGGTCCGCAGCGCCGTCCGTCCCGGCATGACGACCGGTGACCTCGACGAGCTCGCCGCCGCGGTCATCGCGGACGCGGGCGCGACGCCGTCGTTCCTCGGGTACGAGGGCTACCCGGCCACGCTCTGCGTCTCCGTGAACGACGAGGTCGTGCACGGCATCCCGGGGCCGCGCGAGCTGCGCGCCGGCGACGTCGTGTCGGTCGACTGCGGCGCCGTCGTGGACGGGTGGCACGGTGACTCCGCGACGTCGTTCGTCCTCGGGGACGCCGACCCCGCGGACGAGGCGCTCGTCGAGGCGACGCGCCGGGCCATGTGGGACGGGATCGCGGCGCTCGCCACGAGCGAGCGGCTCGGCGGCGTGGGCGCCGCGATCGAGGACTCGGTCCGGGCGTCCGGGACCGGTGCCGGCGTCGTCTACGGGATCGTCGAGGAGTACGTCGGCCACGGCATCGGGTCGGCCATGCACCAGCCGCCGGACGTGCCGAACCACCGCACGCGCGAGCGGGGGCCGCGGCTGCGCCCCGGGATGTGCCTCGCCATCGAGCCGATGCTCACGCGCGGCGAGCACCTCACGCAGGTCTGCGAGGACGACTGGACGGTCGTGACCGACGACGGGTCGCGCTCCGCGCACTGGGAGCACAGCGTCGCGATCCTCGAGGACGGCATCTGGGTGCTCACGGCGGTCGACGGCGGGGCGCAGGAGCTCGCCGCCCGCGGCGTCGAGATCGCGCCGCTGGCGGTCTGACCGCCTGCCAGGTGCGACACGCCCGGGTTTCACGACCCTTGCCGGATGCCGTAGGATAGACCGTTGGGTGTAGTCCGTGCTGTCCGACGCGCCCGGCTCGCCGACCGTCGGGTCGGGGTCGCCGGGGTCGACGCGCGGCTCCACACGACGATCCACGTGCACGGGCGAGTCCCGCGCGCGCGGAGGCAGAGCAGTTCAGACGAGAGTTAGCGGAGGACATGGCAAAGAAGGACGGTGTCATCGAGATCGAGGGCAGCGTGGTCGAGGCCCTGCCGAACGCGATGTTCCGCGTGGAGCTGGCCAACGGCCACAAGGTGCTCGCGCACATCTCGGGCAAGATGCGTCAGCACTACATCCGGATCCTCCCCGAGGACCGCGTCGTGGTGGAGCTCAGCCCGTACGACCTGTCCCGCGGCCGCATCGTCTACCGCTACAAGTAGTCGCCACGCGTCCACCACTCACCAGCCCCCGACACCGGACCGCCCGGGCACGCCCGGTCGGTCGCGCACGGGGTCGGAGCACCACTGAGGGAACACTGATGAAGGTCAAGCCGAGCGTCAAGAAGATCTGCGACAAGTGCAAGGTGATCCGCCGGCACGGTCGCGTCATGGTGATCTGCGACAACCTGCGGCACAAGCAGCGCCAGGGCTGAGCCCGGCCCTGCGCCACGGGTGACGGCCTCCAGGCCGGATCACCAGGGTGACCCGCCGACGGCGGGTGCCCGCCAGCGCACCACCACGAACCTGCCCCACCGCCGCTCCGCGGCGCAGGCGGCAGGGGAACCCCCGGCTCGGAGGCCGGGGCCCGCGGCTGACGCGGGAGGCGGTGCGGGAGACCTCCGAACGAAGCACGAGGAGCCGAAAGGCACATGGCACGTCTCATCGGCGTCGACCTCCCCCGCGACAAGCGGCTCGAGGTGGCGCTCACCTACATCTTCGGCGTCGGCCGTACCCGCGCGCAGCAGACGCTGTCCGCGACCGGCATCAGCCCGGACCTGCGCGTGAAGGACCTCGGCGACGCCGAGCTCGTCGCGCTGCGTGACTACCTCGAGGGCAACTTCAAGCTCGAGGGTGACCTCCGTCGTGAGGTGGCCGCCGACATCCGCCGCAAGGTCGAGATCGGCACCTACCAGGGGCTGCGCCACCGCCGCGGCCTTCCCGTGCGCGGTCAGCGCACGAAGACCAACGCGCGCACCCGCAAGGGCCCGAAGCGCACCGTGGCCGGCAAGAAGAAGGCCCGCTAAGCAGCAGTCCGCCGTGCGGGCCCGGGCGCGCGCTCAGCAGCGAGCCGCCCGCCGCCGCGGTCCGACCACCTCAGACCAGGAGAGAACCAGCACATGCCTCCCAAGACTCGCGCCGCCTCCGGCTCGCGCAAGCCGCGCCGCAAGGACAAGAAGAACGTCCCCCACGGCCAGGCGCACATCAAGAGCACCTTCAACAACACGATCGTCTCGATCACGGACCCGACGGGCGCCGTGATCTCGTGGGCCTCGGCCGGCCACGTGGGCTTCAAGGGCTCGCGCAAGTCGACGCCGTTCGCCGCGCAGCTCGCCGCCGAGGCGGCCGCGCGTCGCGCCCAGGAGCACGGCGTGAAGAAGGTCGACGTCTTCGTCAAGGGCCCCGGCTCCGGCCGCGAGACCGCGATCCGCTCGCTCCAGGCCACGGGCCTCGAGGTCGGCTCGATCCAGGACGTGACGCCGCAGGCGCACAACGGCTGCCGTCCGCCGAAGCGTCGCCGCGTCTGACGACACCGTCGGCGGGAGCCGTCGACGGGCCCGGGGCGCCTCGAGCGTGCCGGTGCCCGTCGGCGGCACCGGTCCGTCCGGGCGCCCTCGCCCCGACGGCCACGCCCTCACTTCCCGGCCGGGTGGACCGAGTCCTGTCCGGGAGCCGCGCGCCGCAGGCGCGCACCTCGCCCTGAACCGTGCAGCGTCATATGGCGGACGCTCACCGAAAGGAAACCACCAGTGCTGATCGCACAGCGCCCCACCTTGACCGAAGAGGTCATCGCGGAGAACCGTTCGCGCTTCTCCATCGAGCCGCTGGAGCCGGGCTTCGGCTACACGCTCGGCAACTCGCTGCGTCGCACGCTGCTGTCGTCCATCCCGGGCGCGGCGGTGACCTCCATCCGGATCGACGGTGTGCTCCACGAGTTCACCACCGTGCCGGGTGTCAAGGAGGACGTCACCGAGATCATCCTCAACATCAAGAACCTCGTCGTCTCCTCGGAGAACGACGAGCCCGTCGTGATGTACCTGCGCAAGCAGGGCGCTGGCGCGGTCACCGCTGCGGACATCGTCCCGCCGGCGGGCGTGGAGGTCCACAACCCGGACCTGCACATCGCCACCCTGAACGACAAGGGCAAGCTCGAGATCGAGCTCACCGTCGAGCGCGGCCGCGGCTACGTCTCCGCGGCGCAGAACAAGACGTTCGACGCCGAGATCGGCCGCATCCCGGTCGACTCGATCTACTCGCCGGTCCTCAAGGTGACGTACAAGGTCGAGGCGACCCGTGTCGAGCAGCGCACCGACTTCGACAAGCTCGTCGTCGACGTCGAGACGAAGCCGGCGATCTCGCCGCGCGACGCCCTCGCGTCCGCGGGCAAGACGCTCGTCGAGCTGTTCGGGCTGGCCCGCGAGCTCAACGTCGAGGCCGAGGGCATCGAGATCGGCCCGTCGCCGACGGACGCCGCGCTCGCCGCGGACCTCGCGCTGCCGATCGAGGAGCTCAACCTCACGATCCGCTCGTACAACTGCCTCAAGCGCGAGGGCATCCACCAGGTGGGCGAGCTGGTCGCGCGCAGCGAGGCGGACCTGCTGGACATCCGCAACTTCGGTGCGAAGTCCATCAACGAGGTCAAGGAGAAGCTCGCCGAGCTCGGCCTGTCCCTCAAGGACTCGCCGCTCGACTTCGACCCGTCGGCCGCGTCGTACTACGAGGGCGACGACGACGAGCCGACGTACTCGGACACCGAGCAGCAGTACTGAGCCGGCGGCCAGCGACTCCCACACCTTCAGCGCGGCCGGGACAGGCCCCCGGACGCGATCACTTCCCAAGGAGCACATCCCATGCCTACCCCCACCAAGGGCCCGCGGCTCGGCGGTGGCCCGGCTCACGAGCGTCTGATCCTCGCGAACCTGTCCACGCAGCTGTTCGAGCACGGCCGCATCACGACCACCGAGACGAAGGCGAAGCGCCTGCGTCCGCTGGCCGAGCGCCTCATCACGTTCGCCAAGCGCGGTGACCTCCACGCGCGTCGTCGCGTCCTGCGCGTCGTGCGCGACAAGTCCGTGGTGCACGCGCTGTTCACCGAGATCGCCCCCCAGATGGCGGAGCGCAACGGTGGCTACACGCGCATCACGAAGGTCGGGACGCGCAAGGGCGACAACGCGCCCCTGGCGGTCATCGAGCTCGTCACCGAGCCGGTGAGCCCGAAGCAGGCCGTCGTCCGCGAGGCGGAGAAGGCCGCGGAGAAGGCGAGCAAGAAGAAGGCCGACAAGCCGGCGAAGAAGGCCGACGCCAAGGTCGAGGACGCGCCCGTCGAGGACGCCCCGGTCGAGGACACCACGGTCGAGGACGCGCCCGTCGAGGACGCGCCCGCCACGGACGAAAAGGCTGACGAGGCCAAGGAGTCCTGAGCCTCCCGCTCCATGCACGACGGGCCCGGAACCGCACGGTTCCGGGCCCGCCGTCGTCCCCGCCCGGGTGCGCGGCGGTGGGTCGGCGTCGACGGCACGGGGAGCGTCGACGGTGGGTCCGCGGCGCCGAGGACACCGTTCCCGTGCACGACGTCGAGGGACCTCCTAGGGTCGGAACGTGCAGCCCGGTGACACCCCGTCTCGTCCGCCCGTGGTCCTCGTGCACGGCTCTCGCACGTCGCGCACGATGTGGCGCGCGCAGGAGGAGGCGCTCGCTCGTGCCGGCGTGCCCGCCCTCGCGGTGGACCTGCCCGGGCACGGGGCGCGCCGCGGCGAGGAGTTCACGCTCGACTCCGCCGTCGACGCGGTCCTGCAAGGCGTGGACGACCTGGGCGGCCGGGCGGTCGTCGTCGGGC
Organism: Cellulosimicrobium cellulans; assembly: GCF_001722485.1. Taxonomy (GTDB): domain Bacteria; phylum Actinomycetota; class Actinomycetes; order Actinomycetales; family Cellulomonadaceae; genus Cellulosimicrobium; species Cellulosimicrobium cellulans_A. Next base: position 14,903 of record NZ_LWGL01000035.1, read on the forward strand.
TGTCGCTCGGGGGCTACGTGGCCGTCGAGGCCCGGGCGCGGCGGCCCGAGGCCGTCCTGGGCCTCGTCGCCGCGAGCTGCTCGACGGCGCCCACCACGCGGCTGCGGAGCGCGTGGCTCCTCGCCGCCCGGCGCATCGAGCGCTTCCCCGACGGCGGTGCCGCTCTCAACCAGGCGCTCGTCGACCGCGCGATGTCCCCGCAGGCCGCGGCCGACCTCGCGGCGGGCGGGTTCGCGCTCGAGGTCATGAGCGCGATCCTGCGCGAGATGGGGCGGGCGGACCCCCTGACGGCCCTCGCGTCGACGGACAGCCCGGTGTGGCTCGTCAACGGCCGGTGGGACCACTTCCGCACCGGCGAGCGGTCGTTCCTGGCGGCGGCACGTCGCGGCGGGGCGCCCGCGCGGCTCGTCGTCGTCCCCGGCGCGCGCCACCTCGTGAGCCTCGACCAGCCGGTCCGGTTCTCGCGCGTGCTGCTCGAGGCGGTCGCCGACGTCGAGCGCTCCCTCGCGCACGTGCCCGCGCCGGGTGCCTCCCGCCGGGGACGGGAGAAAAAGCCGGCGGCGTCAGGACGGCGGTAGGTCCCACGCGCGGGCGCCGCCGACGAGCGCCGCGGAGTTCGGCACGACGACGACGTCGTCCCCGAGCCGGTCCAGCACGGTCGGCGTGACGAGCCGTGCGTTGCCGCCGCCGAGGTAGAGCCGGTCCCACCAGAACACCGGCCGCAGCCCGTCCACGACGGCGAGGACGCGGCGCGACCACAGCGCGTTGCCGAGCCGGCGCCGTTCCGGCTCGCCGACGTACTCGTCGTACGTCGTCCCGCGGCGCACGGGCGCGTGCGACCACTCCAGGTGCGGCGCGATCCGGCCGCCGTGGAAGAGGGCGGAGCCGAGCCCGGTGCCGAGCGTGAGCACGAGCTCGAGCCCGGACGCCGCGACGACGCCGGCGCCGTGCACCTCGGCGTCGTTGAGCACGAGCGCCGGGACGCCGAGCCGCCGCGCGACCGCGGCCTGCACGTCGAAGCTCGTCCACGCCTCGACGAGGGCCGGGTCGACGCGCGAGCGCGGCCCGCTGCGCGTCACGTAGTGCGGCGTGTGCACGACCACGCCGCGCCGGATCATCCCCGGCATGCCCACCGTCACGCGGTCCGCGGCGGGCAGCCGCGCCGCGATGTCGGCGACGGTCTCGACGAGCAGCTCGGGCGGCAGGGGATAGGGCGTGGGGACGCGGACGGGCGCGGCGTGCGCGGTGCCCGACGAGTCGAGGACGTTCGCCTTGATCCCGCCGCCGCCGCAGTCGACGGCGAGCGTGCGCGGGTCGGTGGTCATGCGCGGCAGCGTACGCACGCCGGGGGACGGCCCGCACGACCGGCCGCTACCGTGAGTGCCCGTGACCGACGTGCCGAACCTTCTCCCAGCCGCCCCGCACGGGACGGAGGCTGGCGCGGTGCGCGTGCGGCTCGACCTGTCGTACGAGGGCACGGCGTTCGCGGGCTGGGCCCGCCAGCCCGGGCTGCGCACGGTCCAGGGCGCGATCGAGGACGGCCTCGCCACGCTGCTGCGCGGCGACCCGCCGCGCCTGACGGTCGCCGGGCGGACCGACGCCGGCGTGCACGCGCGCGGCCAGGTCGCGCACGTCGACCTCATGCCGGCACAGTGGGCCGCGCTGCCCGGCCGGTCGGACCGCTCGCCCGGGGACGCGCTCGTCGCGCGGCTCGGCGGGGTGCTCCCGCCCGACGTCGTGGTGCACCGCGCGACGGTCGCCCCGCCCGGGTTCGACGCGCGCTTCTCGGCGCTGCACCGCGCCTACACGTACCGCGTCGCGGACGACGCCGGGCTGCGTGACCCGCTGCGGCGGGCGTGGACGCTGTGGAACCGCCGCCCGCTCGACGTCGCGGCGATGGACGAGGCGGTGCGCCCGCTCCTCGGGGTCCGGGACTTCGCCGCCTTCTGCAAGCCGCGGCCCGGCGCGACGACGATCCGCGAGCTCCAGCACATGTCGTGGTCGCGGCCGCCCGACGGTCCCGACGCGGGGCTCGTCGTCGCGCACGTCCGCGCCGACGCGTTCTGCCACAACATGGTCCGCGCGCTCGTCGGCGCGTCGCTCGCGGTGGGGGAGGGGCGCCGTGACGTGGCCTGGCCGGCCGCGCTCCTGGCGAGCCGGCGCCGCGACGGCGGGGCCGGCGTCGTGCCCGCGCACGGCCTGGTCCTCGAGGCCGTGACCTACCCGCCGGACGCGGAGCTCGCGGAGCGCGCGGAGCGCATCCGCGCGGTCCGCAACGAGGAGGACGTCTGGGACGCCGCCGACGAGGCCTGACCTTGCACGGCCGTCGGCGGCGTCCCGGCGGTCACGGCTCCTCGACGACGTGGACCGCGGCCTCCTCGGCGCTCGACGCGCCCCCGGAGATGCCCTCGTCCTCCGCGTAGGTGTCGTTGGCGCGACCGTCGAGGGCGTCCGTGTCGGCGACGAGGCGGCCCGCGCGGGACTCGTCGGGCCGCTCGAGCGGGTCGCGGTCCCACTCCTCGGGCTCCTCCTGCGCGAGCTTCTGGTCGATCGTCTCGCCGTGCGCCTCCTCCCACGCCGTCTCGCCGTAGTGGTTCGAGCGCGGGCGCTCCGGCGGCGAGTACCCCTCGTCGAGCGCGTCGTCGAGACCGCGGTCGAGGAGGGTCTCCTCGGTCTGCAGCTGGTTGGTGTCGCCCTCCGCCCCCGTCTCCGGGTCGGGGCTCGTGGCCGTGGTGTCGTTGCTCATGCCCCCACCGTCGCACCTCGTGCGCCGCGCCGCAGCACGACGTGCGCGATCCCGGAAAGAGCGTGACCGCGGCTCGCCGGGCCGCGACGATGGGGCCGTGGGACACCTCGACATCAGCGGCGTCACGTACCAGCTGCCCGACGGGCGCACGCTCCTCGACGGCGTGAGCCTGCGCGTCGCGGACGGCGCGCGCGTCGCGCTCGTCGGGCCGAACGGCGTCGGCAAGTCCACGCTGCTGCGCATCGTCACGGGCGAGCTCGACCCGCACGGCGGGACGGTCGTGCGCAGCGGCGGCCTCGGCGTCATGCGCCAGCAGGTGGCCCGCGACGGCGACGACCGCACGGTGCGCGACCTGCTCGTCGAGCTCGCCCCGGCGGCGGTCCGCGCGGCCGCGCTCGAGCTCGCCGCGGCGGAGCTCGACGTCATGACCGTCGACGACACCGTGGCGCAGATGCGGTACGCGCAAGCGCTCGCGGACTGGGCCGACGTCGGCGGGTACGACGCCGAGACGGCGTGGGACCAGGTCACCGACGAGGTGCTCTCCGTCCCGTTCGAGCGCGCGCAGTGGCGCGACCTGCGCACGCTGTCGGGCGGCGAGCAGAAGCGGCTCGCGCTCACGGCCCTGCTCGGCGGGCCCGAGCAGGTGCTCCTCCTCGACGAGCCGGACAACGCCCTCGACGTCCCGACGAAGCGCTGGCTCGAGGACCGCCTCGTCGCGTCGCCGAAGTCGGTGCTCTACGTCTCCCACGACCGCGAGCTGCTGGCGCGCACGGCGACGCAGGTGGCGACGATCGAGCCCACGCCGAGCGGGGGCACGGTGTGGGTGCACGGCGGCGGCTTCGCCACCTGGGCGCAGGCCCGCGAGGACCGGCGCGCGCGCCTCGCGGAGCTCGCGCGGCGCTGGGACGAGGAGCACCGCAAGCTCGTCGAGCTCGTGCGGACCCTCAGGACGAAGGCGGCGTACAACGACGGGCTCGCGAGCCGCTACCAGGCGGCGCGCACGCGCCTGCGCAAGTTCGAGGAGGCCGGCCCGCCCGAGGCCCTCGCGCCCGAGCAGCGGGTGCGGGTCGGGCTCACGGGCGGCCGCACCGCGAAGCGCGCCGTGACGTGCCAGGGGCTCGAGCTCACCGGGCTCGTGCGCCCGTTCGACCTCGAGGTGTTCTTCGGCGAGCGCGTCGCGGTCCTCGGCTCCAACGGCTCGGGCAAGTCGCACCTGCTGCGGCTCCTCGCCGCGGGCGGCAGCGACCCGGAGCCCGGGACCGTGCCCGACGACCCGGGGGCGGTGCCCGCGCCGGTCGCCCACACCGGACGGGCGGTCCTCGGGTCGCGGGTGCGGCCGGGCTGGTTCGCCCAGAACCACGACCACCCGGGGCTGCGGGGCCGCACGCTGCTCGAGATCCTCCACCGCGGGGAGGGCCACCGCGCCGGGACGGGGCGCGAGCAGGCCAGCCGGGCGCTCGACCGGTACGACCTCGTCGGCCAGGCGGAGCAGCGCTTCGAGACGCTCTCGGGCGGCCAGCAGGCGCGGTTCCGGATCCTCCTGCTCGAGCTCGACGGCGCGACGCTCCTGCTGCTCGACGAGCCGACGGACAACCTCGACCTGCACTCCGCCGAGGCGCTCGAGGCGGGCCTCGCGGCGTTCGAGGGCACCGTCCTCGCCGTGACGCACGACCGCTGGTTCGCGCGCAGGTTCGACCGCTTCCTCGTGGTCGGGGCGGACGGGCGCGTCGTCGAGACGCCCGAGCCGGTGTGGGACGTCGAGCGCGTGGACCGGGTCCGCTGAGGGCGTCCCTATCCTGGGGCGCATGGCCGTCCACAAGATCGTGCTGTTCTACGCGTTCACCCAGTTGCCGGACCCGCACGCCGTGCGCCTGTGGCAGCACGCGCTCGCCGAGCGCTGGAACCTGCGCGGACGGGTGATCGTCGCCGAGCACGGGATCAACGCGACGCTCGGCGGCACGGTCGAGGACCTCAAGCAGTACGTCAAGACGACGCGGACCTACCCCGGCTTCGCGGACGTCGACGTCAAGTGGTCGGACGGCACGGGCGACGACTTCCCACGCCTGTCGGTCAAGGTGCGGCCCGAGCTCGTCGCGTTCGGGCTGGCCGGGCAGCTCGAGGTCGACGAGCACGGCGTGGTCGGCGGCGGGACGCGCCTGAGCCCGCAGGGCCTGCACGACCTCGTCGACGAGCGCGGCGACGACGTCGTGATGTTCGACGGCCGCAACGCGTTCGAGGCGGCGATCGGCCGCTTCCGGGGAGCGGTGGTCCCGGACGTCGCGACGACGCGGGACTTCGTCGCGGAGATCGACTCGGGGCGCTACGACGACCTCAAGCAGCGGCCGGTCGTCACGTACTGCACGGGCGGCGTGCGGTGCGAGGTGCTGTCCGCGGTTCTGCGCTCGCGCGGGTTCGAGGAGGTCTACCAGCTCGACGGCGGGGTCGTGCGCTACGGGGAGGCGTTCGGCGCGGACGGCCTGTGGGACGGCTCGCTGTACGTGTTCGACGGGCGCATGCAGGTGGAGCTCGGACCGGGGTCGACGCCGCTCGGGCGCTGCACGGCGTGCGGTGCCGCGACGGGCCGGTACGACAACTGCGCCGACCCGGGGTGCCGGACCCTGCGGCTGTTCTGCACCGGCTGCGCGGACGCCGGCCGCGCGGAGCGCTGCGCGGCGTGCGTGCGGGAGCGGCCCGGGCACGCTGGGCCCGCGCCGTCCGCTTTGACCGGGGGTGGCGGCCGCAGGTAGTCTGATGAGTCGTTGTGCTCTTCTCACGACACCCGTGTCGCTAGCGCGCCCACTCGCTGCCGGCCCAGGAGCGGGTGTCGACCGAGCCCGCCGCGCAACGACACTGCCCTCTCGGTCGCCCGCTTCAGCGGCCGAAGAAGACACTGACAGAAACGAAGGCTACGACCGTGCGTACGTTCACCCCGAAGCCCGGCGACATCCAGCGCGACTGGTACGTCATCGACGCGACCGACGTCGTCCTGGGCCGCCTGGCCAGCCACGTGGCCACGCTGCTGCGCGGCAAGCACAAGCCGACCTTCGCTCCGCACGTCGACGGCGGTGACTTCGTCATCGTCATCAACGCCGACAAGGTCGCCCTGAGCGGCAACAAGCGCGAGCAGAAGATGGCCTACAACCACTCCGGGTACCCGGGTGGTCTGCGTGCCGTCGCCTACGGCGACCTGCTCGACAAGCACCCCGAGCGCGCCGTCGAGCGCGCCGTGCGCGGCATGCTCCCCAAGACGAGCCTCGGCCGCGCCCAGTTCGGCAAGCTCAAGGTGTACGCGGGTGCCGAGCACCCGCACGCCGCGCAGCAGCCGAAGCCGTTCGAGATCACCCAGGTCGCGCAGTAATCGCCCCCCGGGCGACGCCGACAGAGAGACGCGAGGACACACCCGTGGCCGAGACCACCGTCGACACCGACACGCTGGGTGACGAGACGCCCAGCAGCTACACCTCCGAGAGCGCCGCGCCCACGGGCCGCGGCCAGAGCATCACCGCCCCCGGCCAGGCCCTGGGCCGTCGCAAGGAGGCGGTCGCTCGCGTCCGCCTCGTGCCGGGCACGGGCCAGTGGACGATCAACGGTCGCACGCTCGAGGACTACTTCCCGAACAAGGTGCACCAGCAGCTCGTCAACTCCCCGCTGAAGCTGGTCGACGTCGAGGGTCGCTTCGACGTCATCGCCCGCATCTCGGGCGGCGGCACCTCCGGCCAGGCCGGCGCGCTGCGCCTCGGCATCGCTCGCGCGCTCAACGCGATCGACGCCGAGAGCAACCGCCCCGCGCTGAAGAAGGCCGGCTTCCTGACCCGCGACGCGCGCGTCGTCGAGCGCAAGAAGGCCGGTCTCAAGAAGGCCCGCAAGGCTCCGCAGTACTCCAAGCGCTGACCAGCGCCGCACGACCGTCGGCCCCGGTGGACACGTCCGCCGGGGCCGACGGCCGTTGCGAGACGGGTAGCCGCCGCGCTCTGGTGCGCGGCGGGCAGGTGGTCGTACGGTCGGCGTGCGGCCCGGTGACGGAAGGACTTCCATGGGACGACTCTTCGGGACCGACGGCGTGCGAGGCCTCGCCAACGGCCACGTCACGGCCGAGCTCGCGCTCGACCTCGGCGTCGCCGCGGCGCGGGTGCTCGCGGACGGGCCGGAGGGCCACCGCCCGCGCGCGGTGATCGGGCGCGACACCCGCGTCTCCGGCGAGTTCCTCGGCGCCGCGGTGGCCGCGGGCCTCGCGAGCGCCGGCGTGGACGTGCGCGACGTGGGCGTCCTGCCCACCCCCGGGGTCGCGTACCTGACGAGCACGACCGACGTCGACTTCGGCGTCGTGATCTCCGCGTCGCACAACCCGATGCAGGACAACGGCATCAAGTTCCTCGCGCGCGGCGGGGTCAAGCTCGACGACGCCGTCGAGGACGCGATCGAGGACCGGCTCGGCGGCGAGTGGTCCCGCCCGACGCACGAGGGCGTGGGACGCCTGTCGCGTGACCGGGGCCAGGCCGCGGGCGCGTACGTCGAGCACCTCATGGCGAGCATCGGCGCCGACGAGGACCACAAGCCGCTCGCCGGGCTGCGGATCGCCGTCGACTGCGCCAACGGTGCCGCGAGCGACGTCGGCCCCGAGGCGCTGCGCGCCGCCGGTGCGGACGTCGTCGTCATCAACGCGAGCCCCGACGGCCACAACATCAACGCCGCGTGCGGGTCCAACCACCCCGAGCAGCTGCAGGCCGTCGTCGTCGCCTCGGAGGCCGACTTCGGCGTCGCGTTCGACGGCGACGCCGACCGCTGCATCGCGGTGGACCACGGGGGCTCCGTGGTCGACGGCGACCAGATCATGGGCGTGCTCGCGCTCGCGCTGAAGGAAGAGGGCGCGCTGCCGGACGACACCCTCGTCGTCACGGTCATGAGCAACCTCGGCCTCCTGCTCGCGATGCGCCGCGCCGGCATCCGCACCGTCCAGACCGCCGTCGGCGACCGCTACGTCCTCGAGGAGATGCGGGCCCACGGCTACGGGCTCGGCGGCGAGCAGTCCGGCCACATCGTCATCTCGCGGCACGCCACGACCGGCGACGGCGTGCTCACCGCGCTCCAGCTCGCGGCCCGCGTCAAGGCGACCGGCCAGAAGCTCGCGGACCTGGCGGGTGTCGTCGAGCGGCTCCCGCAGACGCTCGTCAACGTCTCCGGCGTCGACAAGTCCCGCGCGGCGACCGACGAGGCGCTGCTCGACGCGGTCGCCCGCGCCGAGGCGACGCTCGGCGAGACGGGCCGCGTGCTGCTGCGCCCGTCCGGGACCGAGCCGCTCGTGCGCGTGATGGTCGAGGCGGCGACGCAGCAGCAGGCGGACGGCGTCGCGAACGACCTCGCGGCCGTCGTGCGCGAGCGCCTCGCGCTGTGAGCCGGCACGCGCGGGGAGGCCGGCGGTGAGCGTGCGGCACGGGGAGGACGAGGCGCTGCGCGCCCACGTGCGCGAGCTCCTCGACACGTTCGACGGCGGCGTCCTGCCGATCGTGCAGGCCGGCCACCCGGTGCTGCGCACGCCGGCCGTCCCGTACGCGGGACAGCTCGGCGACCTGCTCGCGCCGCTGCTCGTGGCGATGCGCACGACGATGCACGCCGCGCCGGGCGTCGGGCTCGCCGCGCCGCAGGTCGGGCTCGGGCTCGCGCTCGCCGTCGTCGAGGACCCGGGCCTCGGCGGCGCGGTTGACGACGACCGGGAGCGGCCCCCGCTGCCGTACCGGGTCCTCGTCAACCCGCGCTACCGGGCCGTCGGCGACGAGACGCGGACGTTCACCGAGGGCTGCCTGTCCGTCCACGGCTGGCAGGCGGAGCGCACGCGGGCACGGTCCGTGCGGCTCACGGGCCAGGACGAGACGGGCACGTCGCTCGACGAGGTGCTCACCGGCTGGCCCGCGCGCATCGTCCAGCACGAGACGGACCACCTGCGCGGCGAGCTCTACCTCGACGGCGCGGACCTGCGCACCCTCGCGTCCACGCTCGGCCAGGCGCGCCTCCCCGGCACCGACCGCTGACGCCCGAGGCACGAGCGGCTCGTCCTCCCGGTGTACGCCCGCCCGCGGCCATCTCCCTCGTCGGGATGACGACGCGCCGCCATCACGACCGCGAGACTCGTGGTCGACCGCGGCGTCAGGACGGACCTCCCCAGGGTGAAACCGGGGGAAACCCTGATGGACGACGAGGTCGCGCTCCGTAGGCTGGACCTTGTGGCGGGTGCTCCCACCGTCGAGCGTCCGTCCGCCACCGCCAGCCTGGCTCTCCCGCCAGCCGACGAAGAGGGACCCCGTGACCGAGGCCGTGTCGACCTTCCTGGAGAATCTGGAGACCTGGATTCTCGCTCTCGCGGCGTCCGCGTGGATCTACCCGGCGCTGTTCGGCTTCGCGACGATCGACGGGTTCTTCCCGCCCATCCCGAGCGAGTCGGTGATCATCACGCTCGCGGTGTCGGCCCACGCGACGGGTTCCCCGAACCTCGTCCTCGTGCTGCTCATCGCCGCCCTCGGCGCCTGGACCGGTGACCAGATCGCGTTCGCCATCGGCCGGTCGATCGGCACCGAGCGCGTGCGCTTCCTGCGCTCGCGGCGCGGTCGCAAGGCCGTCGCCTGGGCCGAGCGCGCGCTCGCGCACCGCGGGGCGTCCTTCATCCTCGCGGCGCGGTACATCCCCGTCGGCCGGGTCGCGGTGAACATGACGGCCGGCGCCGTCGGCTACCCCCGCCGCCGCTTCATGGCGTTCTCGGCGATCGCCGCGGTGACGTGGGCCCTGTACTCGGTGCTCATCGGCCTCGTCGCCGCGCAGTGGCTCGGGCACGAGCCGCTGCTGGCCATGGTGGCGGGCGTCGTGCTCGGCATCGCCCTCGGCTTCGTCATCGACCGCGTCCTCATGATGCGCTCGCGCCGGCGCCCGCTCGTGCCCGGCCCGGCGGCCGTCGTGGCGTCCGCCGCGGAGCACCGCCCCGACGCCCCGGGCGACGCGCCC
>NZ_LWGL01000349.1 GCF_001722485.1 Cellulosimicrobium cellulans
GCCCGCCCCCGCGCCGCGCGAGCTCGTGCGCCGCGTGGACCGCGAGCCGGGCGCCCGACGCGCCGATCGGGTGGCCGAGCGCGATGCCGCCGCCGTGGACGTTGACGATCTCGGGGTCGACGCCGAGCACGCGGGTCGAGACCGCGACGACCGTCGCGAACGCCTCGTTGATCTCGACGAGGTCGAGGTCGCCCACGTCCCAGCCCGCGCGGTCGAGCGCATGCCGGATCGCGCGCGCCGGCTGCGAGTGCAGCGAGGTGTCCGGTCCGGCGACCTGCCCCCAGGTCCGGACGGTCGCGAGCACCGGCGCCCCGGACGACTCCGCGCGGGCGCGCGTCGTCAGCACGAGCGCCGCCGCGCCGTCGGAGATCTGCGACGCGTTGCCCGCCGTGATCGTGCCCTCGGGGTCGAACGCCGGCCGCAGCCGCGCGAGCGTCTCGACGGTCGTGTCGGGACGCACGCCCTCGTCGTCGCGCACCTCGACCGGCTCGCCCCGGCGCTGGGGCACGCTGACCGGCGTGATCTCGGCGTCGAACAGGCCGTCCTTCCACGCGGCGGCGGCGCGCTGGTGCGACGCGGCGGCGATCGCGTCCTGCTCCTCGCGCGGCACGTGCACGTCGCCGGTGTTCGTGCGCTCGGTCGACAGGCCCATGGAGTCCCGGTCGAACGCGTCGGTCAGCCCGTCCCGCGCCACGGCGTCGACGAGCGTCGCATCGCCGTAGGCGAACCCGGCGCGCGCGCCCGGGAGCAGGTGCGGGGCGTTCGTCATGGACTCCTGGCCGCCGACGAGCACGACCTCGGCCTCGCCCGACCGGATGAGCCGTGTCCCGTCGACCACGGCGGTGAGCCCCGACAGGCACACCTTGTTGACCGTCACCGCGGGCACGTCCCAGCCGACGCCGGCGCCGACCGCGGTCTGCCGGGCGGGGTTCTGGCCCGCGCCCGCCTGGAGCACCTGGCCGACGACGACCGCGTCCACGGCGTCGGCGCCCAGCCCCGAGCGCTCGAGGGCGGCGCGCGCGGCGACCGCCCCGAGGTC
>NZ_LWGL01000350.1 GCF_001722485.1 Cellulosimicrobium cellulans
ACGCGTCGTCGACCGTGGCGGAGGGCTCGAGCCAGGCCTCGGGCACGGCCGGCAGCACCGTCGAGGCGTTGCGCGCGGCGTCCGGCCACGGCCCCGCCCCCGGCGCGACCACGGTCACCGCGACGTCCGGGCGGCCGAGGAGCCGTTGGACCGGGCGCGAGAGCGTGGGGCGGCCGAGCACGACGACGGCCTCGACGTCGTCGACGAGCTCGGCGACCCCGAGGACGAGCGGGTGGGCCGTGACGGCCTGCGGTCCGCCCAGCGCACCCGACGACGGCTCGGCGAGCAACGGCCAGCCGCGCGCCTCGGCGAGCGCGCGCGCCACGGGTCCCGCGCCGTCGCCCGCGACGACGACCGTCCGGGCCGAATGCGCAGGCACGTCGGGCGCCCGCACGACCGCGGGGACTGCGCTCGCGCGCCGGACCGAGTGGGCGTCGTCGGCCACGAGGAACGCGGCCGCGTCCAGCGGCTCGGTCGGCACGAGCGGCTCGCGGAACGCGAGGTCGAGCTGCACGGGCCCCGGGTGGCCGTCGCGCGCGCCGGTCGCCGCCGCGAGCGCGCGCGCCGTGACGGCGAGCAGGTCGCGGATCTCCCCGGGGCGGCCTTCGGGCGCGGGGTGGTCGACGGCGTACCGCACGGCCGGGCCGAAGAGCCCCGCCTGGGCGGTGGTCTGGTTGGCGCCCGTGCCGCGCAGCTCGTGCGGCCGGTCGGCGGTGAGGAGCACGAGCGGCACGCCCGCGTGGTGGGCCTCGAGCACGGCGGGGTGCAGGTTCGCCACCGCGGTGCCTGACGTCGTGACGACGGCGACGGGACGCGGCACGGTCGCGCCGCCGGGCCGGGCGAGCGGCTCGCTCCCCCGCGACAGGCCGAGCGCGAGGAACGCGGCGGTCCGCTCGTCGACGCGCACGTGCAGGCGCAGCACGCCGGCGTCCGCGGCGGCCGCGACGGCGTACGCGAGCGGCGCGGACCGCGACCCGGGCGCGAGCACGACGTCGCGCACGCCCTCGGCGACGAGCAGGCCCGCGA
>NZ_LWGL01000351.1 GCF_001722485.1 Cellulosimicrobium cellulans
GCGGTGCGCCTGCCCGTGCACCCCGACCTGCGCGCGACGGTCCTCGTGCCCTCGGCGCGGCTCGCGACGAGCCGCGCGCGCGGAGTCCTGCCCGAGGCCGTGCCGCACGTCGACGCCGCGTTCAACGCCGGCCGCGCCGCGCTCCTCGTCGAGGCGCTCACGCGGCGCCCCGACCTCCTGCTCGAGGCGACCGACGACCGGCTGCACCAGGACTACCGCGCGGACGTCATGCCGCAGTCCGCCCACGTCGTGCGGGCGCTGCGCGCGGAAGGCGTCGCGGCGACCGTCTCGGGCGCCGGACCCACGGTGCTCGTGCTGTCGGACGCCGGGCGGGCCGACCGCGCGGCCCGGGTCGCGTCCGGGGTCGTCGCCGGGATGCCGGGCTGGGACGTGCGCCCGGTCGAGGTGGCGGAGCGAGGCGTCGTCACGGAGCGGCTCTCGCCGTGACCACGGGGCGCCCGGACCGCTGAATCCCGTGGTGCTACGATGGGGGCAGCCTTCGGTCATGCTCTCCCGTTCCGTCGGACGTCGTCACGCTCGACGTCCTCCTCGACCGAGCCGAGAGCCATCCGTGAGAAGGCCATCCAGCCCACGTCAGATGACGTCGTCGTACCACTGACGCGTGGTAACACCTGCGCTCCGGCCGTCACGCGCCGAGCGTCGACCACCCGCGGCCCACCCTCTGAGAGGTGGGCGCAGACGAGGGGGAAGGGTCCTTCGTGACAGACACCATCGACACCGCCACGAGCAGCGCGACGAGTGCGTCCGCTGCCGGCGGGAACGCCCGGAGCGGCGCGCTGAGCACGCTGCGCCTCCCGGAGCTGCAGGCCCTCGCCTCGCAGCTCGGGGTCAAGGGCACGTCCAAGATGCGCAAGAGCGATCTCGTGGACGTCATCCGTGCCCGCACCGGCGAGCAGAGCGCACCCTCGCGCCCCGCCGGCGACGTGGCGCAGCAGACCTCCGAGGCGCCCGCCGCCTCCGGCCGTGGCCGCAGCCGCCGCGCCGACCGCCCCGCGAGCGCGGCC
>NZ_LWGL01000352.1 GCF_001722485.1 Cellulosimicrobium cellulans
CGCAGCTCGGCGAGCGCGGCGTCGAGGTGGTGCGCGGGCGGCGACCCCGCCGCGTTGACGACGCGCCACCACGGGACGGGCGCGCCCTCGTCGTCGACGCCGGACGAGCCGGCCAGCACCGCGCCGACCTGCCGCGGACCGCCGCGGTGCAGCGACTCGGCCACGACCTCCGCGACGAGGCCGTACGTCATGGCCCGCGCGGCGGGGATGCGACGCACGAGCGCGAGCACGGCGGCCGCGTACTCCGCGGCGGGCGAGGTCGGTCCCTCGACGTCGGACGCTTCCACGCCGAGCACTCTACGGATGCCGCCCGCGCAATACCCTGGCGCGGCCGCCCGCGGTGCGGTGAGGATCGGCGCATGAGCCACGACGCCGCGACGACGCCGCACCCGACCGCACGCCCGGACGCCCGCCCCGGCTCCGGCCCCGACGCCGCCGCTCCCCCGGTCGCCGCCCTCCCCGACGGGTACGCCTTCACCGACCTCGGTCCGGACGACCTGCGCGACGTGCTCGAGCTCGACACGTGGGCCTTCCCGTCGCCCGTGGACGTCGACGACCTCCTCGACCTGCCCTCGCCGCTGGCGTGGGAGCGCGTGGTCGGGGTCGTCCGCGAGGCCGAGGACGCCGCCGCCGATCCGCTCGACGGCGCGCTCCCGGTGCGGCGCGACCTCGTCGCGATGCACGCTTCCTACCCGTTCGCGCGCTTCCCCGTGCCCGGCGCGACGGCACCCGTCGCCGGGCTGACGTGGGTGGGCGTGCACCCCGCGCACCGGCGCCGTGGCCTGCTCACGGCGATGATCGACCGCCACCTCGCGCGCTGCCGCGAGCGCGGTGAGGCCGTCTCCGCGCTGTTCGCCGCGGAGGCGCCGATCTACGGGCGCTTCGGGTACGGCACGGCGGCCGACGACCTGCGCGTCGCCGTGCCGCGCGGGGCCGCGCTGCGCGACGTCCCGGGCGCCGACCGGCACACGGTCCGCGTCGAACGGGCCTCGCGCGAGCGCCACGGCGAGCTC
>NZ_LWGL01000353.1 GCF_001722485.1 Cellulosimicrobium cellulans
CACGGTGACGAGCTCCGGGGCGGCGCGCAGCACGGCCTGCGCCCGGGCGAGGTCGTCGACGACGACGACGCCCGCGAGCAGCGCGCGCACGGCACGCCCCAACCCTCCCGCGGCGGTGACGACGTCGACGGCCCACCGCGCGTCCTCGGGCAGCTCGGCGTCCGCGGGCGCGACGTCGTCGGTGCCGTGCGCGTCGTCTGCGCCGTCGTCCGGGGCCGACCCGCTGCCGGACCGCTCGGCGACGACCATGCCCGCCCGGCCCGCGTCCTCGGTGCGCAGGTAGCGCAGCGCGTCGACCGCGGCGTCGACCGACTCGACGGCGACCGCGTCGGCGGCCGGGCCGAGGGCGGCGGCGATGGCGTCCTCGTAGCCGGCCTCGATGCCGAGCAGCGCGGCGAGAGAGCCGACGACACCGACCTGGTCCGCGGCGAGCAGCGCGCCCGCGCCGTCCTTGCGGTCGAGGCTCAGCTCGAGCGCCTCGATGCGCGCTCCCCACGAGGCACGGTCCTGGTCCGCGGCGCTCGCCTGCTCCTGGATCTCCGCGACCTGCGCCGTCGTGCGCTCGACCTCGTCGGCGGCCTCCTCGTGCTCGGCGTCGAGGCCCTCCTCGCCCTCCTCGACCCCTACCACCTGGGTCTCGAGCACGGCGAACTCGGTGCTGGCCTCGGCGCCGCGGCGCTCCGCCTCGGCGAGGGACGCGCGCAGCCGCCCGATCTCGGCCTCGGCCGACTCGACGCGGGTGCGCTGCGTCGCGACCTGGCCGGCGAGTCGGGCCAGGCCCTCGCGCCGGTCGGCCACGCCGCGCAGCAGCGTCGCGACGGCGCGCTCGGCCTCTCCGGTCGCCGCCTCGGCCTCCTCGCGGCCCGAGACCGCGGCGGCGAGCGCGTCGCGCGCGCGGGCGACCTCGGCCTCGAGCTCGGCCTCGGTCGCGCGCACGCGCTCGGCCTGACGCTCGAGCTCGTCCGGGTCCTGCCCGCGCGGGGTGCCCTCGGGACGGCCGAGCAG
>NZ_LWGL01000354.1 GCF_001722485.1 Cellulosimicrobium cellulans
GCGGCCGTCGACCGCGTGCTCGCCGTCGACCACGACGGGGTCGACGTGGCGCCCCTCGTGGTCGGCCGGCGGCCGGAGCAGGTGCTGCGCGACCTGGGCCGGAGCGCGGCGCTCACCGTCATCGGGGCGCGCGGGCGCGCCGACCGCCCGGGGACCCTGCTCGGACCGGTGGTCCGGGACGTGCTCCGCCGTGCGACGGGCCCCGTCGCGGTGGTCCACCCCGTGCCGCTCTCCGCCGCGTGAGGGGCGGCCGCGAGCCGAGGGGCGCTGGTCCTGTTGTCAGGACCGCCCGCCGAAGCGGAACGGGATGGGGATCCCTCCGCAGCAGCACACGCCGCTCACGCCCGAGGTCGCGAGGAGCTGCGCGGCCTGCCAGCACGCGACGAAGCGCAGCACCGTCGGACGGACGGACCGCACGACGCCGCGGCGCGCGACGACGTCGCGCACGGCCGCCGAGCACGACGGCCCCCCGTGCGCGACACGGTGCGCGCACCCCCACCCCTTCCGGGGCGACAGGCGCTCCTGGTACCACCCGATCGCGGATTCGGTCCATCGGCTCGCGAGGCTCATCGCGCCACGGTAGGTCTGGTGCCGGATGCTCGCGCCCCACGAGACCCGCGCGGCTCGTGGCCGGCCGGCGTTGCCGACCACGCTGACCCGCACTAGATTTTTCGGTATGCCGAACTTTGGTCCGCGTCTCGTCGCCGGCCTCGCCGCGCTCACGATCGTCGTCCCGCTCGCCGCGTGCTCGGCCACGGCCGACGCCGCCCCGGACGCGGCCGACGACCGCCCCGTCGTGCTGACGACGTTCACTGTGCTCGCCGACATGGCCGAGAACGTCGCGGGCGGCCACCTGCGCGTCGAGTCGGTCACCAAGGCCGGCGCGGAGATCCACGGCTACGAGCCCACGCCGGGTGACCTGCGCCGCGCGGCGGAGGCGGACCTGGTGCTCGACAACGGCCTCGGCCTCGAGGCGTGGTTCGACCGGTTCGTCGACGAGCTCGACGTACCGCACGCCGTCGTGAGCGAGGGTGTGGAGACGATCCCGCTCGGCGACGACACCGCCGAGGAGTACCGCGGGACGGCGAACCCGCACGCGTGGATGTCGCCGATCAACGGGCAGCTGTACGCGCGGAACATGGCCGAGGCGTTCGCCGAGCTCGACCCGGAGAACGCCGACGACTACGCCGCGAACGCCGAGGCCTACGCGGCCGAGCTCGGCACGCTCCACGACGAGCTCACCGCCGCGCTCGACACGCTGCCCGAGGACCACCGCGCCCTCGTCACGTGCGAGGGCGCGTTCTCCTACCTCGCGCGCGACGCCGGCCTCACCGAGCAGTACCTGTGGGCCGTCAACGCCGAGCGGCAGTCGACGCCCCAGCAGGTCGCGCGCACGATCACGTTCGTCGAGGAGTCCGACGTCCCGGCGGTCTTCTGCGAGTCGACCGTCTCGGACGAGGCGATGCAGAAGGTCGTCGACGCGACCGGCACGACGTTCGGCGGCACGCTCTACGTCGACTCGCTGTCCGGCCCGGACGGCCCGGTGCCCACCTACCTCGACCTGCTGCGCCACGACGTCGAGACGATCGTCGCCGGGCTCACGGGCAACCGGGACGAGCACTGATGGCGGCCGGCACGGCGTCGGGCACGCCGGCGACGGCCGCCCCGGCGATCGACGTCCGCGACCTCACCGTCCACTACGGCGACGTGCTCGCGCTCGACGGCGCGACCCTCGCCCTCGCGCACGGCACCGTGTGCGGGCTCGTGGGCATGAACGGCTCCGGCAAGTCGACGCTGTTCAAGGCGGTCATGGGCATGGTGCGCCCGGACCGCGGCACCGTGCTGCTCGACGGCGCCCCGCCCGAGCGGGCCCGGCGCGCCCAGGCCGTGGCGTACGTGCCGCAGAGCGAGGACGTCGACTGGGCGTTCCCCCTCGGCGTGCGCGACGTCGTCATGACCGGCCGGTACGGGTTCCAGGCCCTGACCCGGCGCCCCCGCGCCGCCGACCGGGAGGCCGTCGCGCACGCGCTCGAACGGGTCGGGCTCGCCGACCTCGCCGACCGGCAGATCGGCGCGCTGTCCGGCGGGCAGCGCAAGCGCGCGTTCGTCGCGCGCGGCCTCGCCCAGGGCGCCACGACCCTGCTCCTCGACGAGCCGTTCGCCGGCGTCGACAAGCGGTCCGAGGCGACGATCACCGCGCTGCTGCGCGAGCTCGCCGACGAGGGCGCGTGCGTCCTCGTCTCGACCCACGACCTGCACGCCCTCCCCGCGCTCGCGGACGAGGCGGTCCTGTTCCTGCGGCGCGTACTCCTGCACGCGACGCCCGAGGAGGTCCTGCGCCCGGAGAACCTCGCGCTCGCCTTCGGCCTGGAGGTGGCCCCGTGACCGTCGTCGACGCCCTCCTCGAGCCGCTGTCGTTCGAGTTCATGCGCACGGCGCTCGCCGTCACCGTCACGGCGGGGGTCGTGTGCGGGGTGCTGTCGTGCTGGCTCGTGCTCGTGGGGTGGTCGCTCATGGGCGACGCCGTGTCGCACGCGGTCCTGCCGGGCGTCGTGCTCGCGTACGTCGTCGGCGCGCCGTTCGCGCTCGGCGCGCTGCTCTTCGGCCTGCTCGCGGTCACGCTCATCGGCGCGGTGCGCGACACGAGCCGGGTCAAGGAGGACGCCGCGATCGGCGTCGTCTTCACCACGCTGTTCGCGCTCGGGCTCGTGCTCATCTCCGTCACGCCGAGCCAGACGGACCTCAACCACATCCTGTTCGGCAACCTGCTCGGCGTCTCGCGCGCCGACCTCGTGCAGGTCCTCGTGCTCGGCGCGGTGACCCTCGCGGTGGTCGTCCTCAAACGGCGCGACCTCACCCTCTACGCGTTCGACCCCGTGCACGCGCACGCGATCGGTCTCTCCCCCCGGCGCCTCGGCGCGCTCCTGCTGGGTCTGCTCGCGCTGACGGTCGTCGTGGCGCTGCAGGCGGTGGGCGTCGTGCTCGTCGTCGCGCTGCTCATCACACCCGGCGCGACGGCGTACCTGCTCACCGACCGGTTCTCGCGCATGCTGTGGATCGCCCCGCTCGTCGCCGCCGTCAGCGGCCTCGTCGGGCTCTACGCGAGCTACTACCTCGACACGTCGTCCGGCGGCATGGTGGTCGTGACGCTGGGCGTCGCCTTCGGCCTCGCCTACCTGTTCAGCCCTCGGCACGGCCTGCTCGCGACGCGGTTCTCCCGAGCCCGGCGACGGCGGCTCGCGCGGGCCTGAGCGCGGGTGTGCGCGAGATCTCCACGTCTTCACCCGCAATTGTCGGGTTCTTCCCAGGAACGCCCGCCAGACTGTCTCCCATGTCAGCGTGGACGTGCCAGCAGGCGAGCGGACCCCGGAGCCGGACGACCGCACGGGTGGCTGCGGCGAGCCTGCTCGCCCTCGCGATGATGCTCCCCTTCGCCGCACGGTCCACCGCCGCCGAGGTGGAGCAGCTCATCGCCGAGGCCCAGGTCCAGACCCGCACCATCGGCGACGACCTCGAGCGCGTCGGCCTGCACCTCGCGGCCCTGCACCCCGCGCTGCGCAGCAGCGTGGTCGACGCGGTGGACTCCGTCGAGGCGGCGACCGCCGAGGCCCGCGGCGCGCTCGAACGGGCGGCCGACGCGGACGCCGCGGCCGACGGGACGGCCGCGGCCGCGCTCGCCGACGCCCAGGTCGCGCTCGACGCCGCGTCGGCGCAGCTGCGGTACGTCACCGACCTCGCGCACGACCAGGACGCCGACGTCGCCGGGGCGCTCGAGCGGCTCCAGGCGCACATCGACGAGCTGCGGGGCGAGACGAGCCGCGCCGGCTCCTGACGACGCCCCGCCCGATGGGGAGATTTCCCCCTGGTCAGGCGAGCGGCGCATGCACCACAATGAGGGCCGCACGCGCGCGGGACCGCCCGCGCCCCGTCAGGACTCGACGCACCGTCGGCCCCACAGAAAGCAGAGCACCATGACCCAGCAGTACCCCTCCGCCCCGCAGGCCCCCGCTCCCCAGTACGGCGGCGGCCCGGTCGAGGACCCGGGCAAGACGCTCGGCATCGTCGGCCTCGTCCTCGCGTTCGTCTTCTCGATCGCCGGCATCGTCGTCAGCGCGATCGCCCGCAAGCAGAGCCGCGAGGCCGGCTTCGACAACCAGCTCGCCAAGTGGGGCCTGATCCTCAGCATCGTCTTCACGGCCCTCGGCGTGATCGTGGGCATCCTGTACTTCGTCGCGATCGCCGCGCTCGTCTCGAGCGGCGAGGTCACGACGTACTGACGCACCTCGCGCCACCGAGGCCGTCGCCCCGCGGGGCGGCGGCCTCCGTCGTGCTCGGCCCCGTCGTCCTCGTCCCCGTCGTGCTCGGCCCCGTCGTGCGTCCCCCCTGGTGGCGGAACGAATCGCGGCCCGGCACGGTTGTGCCGACGCGCACCGGCGCGAGGCCGGCGCGACGACGCGAGGAGAGACGATGACGGAGCCGACCACCACCCCCGCGACCGGCCCGGCCGCACCGGATCCCGAGCGCCTCGAGCTCGGTCTCGACACGTTCGGCGACGTCAGCGCCGGGCCCGACGGCACTCCCGTCACCGCGGCCCGGACGATTCGCGACGTCGTCGCGGAGGCAGTGCTCGCGGACCAGGTCGGCGTCGACTTCTTCGGCGTCGGCGAGCACCACCGCGAGGACTTCGCGGTCAGCGCGCCTGAGGTCGTGCTCGCCGGCATCGCGACGCGCACCTCGCGCATCCGCCTCGGCTCGGCGGTGACGGTCCTCAGCTCCGACGACCCGGTCCGGGTGTTCGAGCGGTTCTCGACCGTCGACGCGCTGTCCGACGGGCGCGCCGAGGTGATCCTGGGGCGCGGGTCGTTCATCGAGTCGTTCCCGCTGTTCGGGTACGACCTCGCGGACTACGAGGTGCTGTTCGAGGAAAAGCTCGACCTGTTCGTGAAGCTGCTCGACGAGGGACCGGTCACGTGGTCGGGCACGACGCGGGCCGGCCTCGTCGACCAGGAGGTGTACCCGAAGACCGAGCGCGGGCGGCTGCGCACGTGGGTGGGCGTCGGCGGGTCGCCCGAGTCGGTCGTCCGCACGGCGCGCCACGGCCTCGGGCTCATGCTCGCGATCATCGGCGGGGAGCCCGAGCGCTTCCGCCCGTACGTCGACCTCTACCACCGAGCCGTCGCGGAGCTCGGCACGGCCGCGCTGCCGGTCGGCGTCCACTCCCCCGGCCACGTCGCCGAGACCGACGAGCAGGCGCAGGAGGAGGTCTACGAGCACTTCGCGGCGATGAACAACCGCATCGGCCGCGAGCGCGGCTGGCCCGCGTACCACCGCGGACGGTTCGCGCACGACGTCCGGAGCGGCTCGCTGTACGTGGGCTCGCCGGAGACGGTCGCGCAGAAGATCGCGTCGACCGTCCGCACGCTCGGAGCCGGCCGGTTCGACCTCAAGTACTCCACCGGCACGCTGCCGCACGAGACGATGATGCGCAGCATCGAGCTCTACGGGACGCGCGTCGTCCCGCGCGTCCGCGAGCTCCTCGCCGACGGCTGAGCGCACCTCCGGTGCCGAGAACGGGGTTGGTGCCGTCATCCGGCGGATGACGGCACCAACCCCGTGGTCGACGGTGAGCGAACCCGTGCTCGGCGGGCCGGCTCGGTGCGAGGTCAGTCCTGCGCGCCGCCGATGCGCAGCAGGACCTTGCTCGACCCGGTCGAGCGGTCGCCCGCGACCTCGAGCGCCTTCTCGGCGTCGTCGAGGTCGAACGTGTGCGTGACGACCGGCGAGACGTCGAGACCGGCGCGCATCGCCTCGACCGCGTCGGTGATCTCGTCGACGAACCGGTACGAGCCGACCCACGTGATCTCGCGCGTCACGAGGTCGCCGAGCACCGCCTGCACGGCGGCCCCGGGCAGGTTGCCCACCTGCACGAGCGTCCCGCCGCGCGCGGTCGCGCGGAGCACCGCACCGAGCGCGCCCGGCGCGCCGGAGGCCTCGATCGCGACCTCGACGTCCGCGGGCAGCTCCTCGCCCTCGGAGAGGACGCGCGCGTCGTCGGCGCCCATGCGGCGCGCCACGGCCGCGGAGGCGGCCGACAGGTCGGCCGCGACGACGCGCGCGGCGCCGGCGTGCTTGGCCGCGGCGACGACGAGCGAGCCGATGGGCCCGCAGCCGTTGACGAGCACCTCCTTGCCGCGCAGGTCGCCCGCCCGGGAGACGGCGTGCATCGCGACGGCGAGCGGCTCGGCGAGCGCGCCGTGCTGGGTGCTCACCTCGTCGGGCAGGGCGCGCAGTTGGTCGGCGCGCACGGCGACGAGCTCGGCGAACCCGCCGTCGGTGTGCGGGTCGAGCGCCGCAGAGCCGCAGTAGCGGACCTGCGCGTGGAGGTTGGTGCGGCCCGCGAGCCGCTCCGGGAGCGCCTCGTCCCCGACCGGGGTCGCGGGGTGCACGGTCGCGCGCAGGCCGGTCTCGACGTCGTCGACGCCCTCGCCCGTCGCGACGACCCGGCCCGCGAACTCGTGCCCGAGGACGAGGGGGTGCCGCAGCGTGGCCGTCCCGGAGGAGCCGTGCCGCCAGTACGCGAGGTCGGAGCCGCAGATCCCGCCCCACTCGACGGCGAGCAGCACCTCGCCCGGGCCGGGGCGCGGGTCGGGACGCTCGTCGACGCGGACGTCTCCCGCGCCGTGGACGACGACGGCCCTCATGCCGCGTCCTCCAGCCGCACGAGGTCACGGCCGCGGACCTCGGGCGCGAGCCGCGCCGCGACGAGCGTGATGGCCGAGTACACGACGAGCATCGCGGCGATGGGCCACCAGCTGCCCGTGAGGGCGGTGAGGCTGGCCGCGACGACCGGGCCGATCGCGGTGGCGAGGATGCCGCCGATCTCCTTGGCGAGCGCGAGCTGCGTGAAGCGCGTGCGGGCGCCGAACAGCTCGGCCATCGTCACGCTCTCGAGCGAGAACAGGCTGAGGACCGCGATGTTGAGCATGAGCGCCATGGCGACGGTCACGAGCACCGCGTTGCCGGTGTTGATGAGGAGCATGCCGGGGACGGCGACGAGCATCGCGAGCACGGTCACGGCCGTGTACACCGGGCGGCGGCCGAACCGGTCGCCGAGCATCCCGACCGCCGGGATCGTCGCGAAGCCGAGCAGCGAGCCGATCGCGATCGCGGTCGTGCCGACGGACTCGTCGACGATCATCGACGTCGCGATGTAGCCGACGAGGAACGTCTGCACGAGGCCGGAGTTGCCCGCCTGGCCGAAGCGCAGGCCGAGCGCGAGGAAGAACGCCTTGCCCTTGCGCTGGTGCAGGGCCGCCTCGAGCGTGCTGCGCTCGCCCTCGGTGGCGTCGGCGGCGCGCGCCTCGGCGAGCTGCGCCTTCGACAGCGCGACGCCGTCGACGACGTCCTCGCGCTGCTCGAACACCGGGCTCTCCTTGAGCTTCTGGCGCAGCCAGACGGCGAAGATCATGAGACCGAAGCTCAGCAGGAACGGCAGGCGCCAGCCCCAGCTGAGGAGCTGCTCCTCGCTGAGCGTCGCGAGCAGCAGCGCCCAGAGCGCGGACGCGGCGAGCGTGCCGGAGTTCGTGCCGAGGCACACGAGCGACGCGATGAGCCCGCGGCGGCGCGGCGGCGCGTACTCGGCGAGCATCACGGTGGCGCCCGCGATCTCCGCGCCGGCGCCGAAGCCCTGGACGAGCCGCAGCGCGACGAGCAGGATCGGCGCCCAGATGCCGATCACCGCGTACGTCGGCAGCGCGCCGATGAGCGTCGTCGACACGCCCATGAGCGTGATGGTGATGACGAGGACGCGCTTCGGGCCGATCCGGTCGCCCATGCGGCCGAAGTAGACCGCGCCGGCGAGGCGCGCGACGTACCCGACGCCGTAGGTGCCCATCGCCGCGATGAGGCCGACGGCCGGGCTCACCTCGGGGAAGAACAGCCGGTTGAACACGATCGCCGCGGCGAGCGAGTAGAGCTGGAAGTCCATGAACTCCATCGCGGTGCCGAGCCAGCCGGAGACGGCGGCCCGCGTGAGGTCCTTGGTCGTGCGCTGCGCGGCGGGTGCGGCGGCGCTGGTGTCGTGCGTCACGGTCTGCTCCTTCGCTTCTGTGACGGTACTGCGGGAGGACGGGGGTCGGGTCACCAGTCGTGGACGGAGCCGTCGAGGCGGCGCGCGACCGGCAGGTACTTGGGGTCGTAGGGGAAGCGGGCGGCCACCTCGTCGTCGTACTCGACGCCGAGGCCGGGGGTGTCGGCGGGGTGGAGCATGCCGTCCGAGAACGTGACCTCGGAGCGGAAGACGTCGTAGGTCTGGCCCGCGTGGCCCATGTGCTCCTGGATGCCGAAGTTCGGGATCGCGAGGTCGACGTGCACCGCGGCCGCCATGGAGACCGGCGAGAGGTCGCCGGCGCCGTGGGACCCGGAGCGCACCTGGTAGAGCGCGGCGAGGTCGAAGATGCGGCGCAGGTGCGTGATGCCGCCCGCGTGCACGACGGTCGTGCGCACGTAGTCGATGAGCCGCTCGGTGATGAGGTGCTGCACGTCCCAGATCGAGGTGAGGTTCTCCCCCACCGCGATCGGGGTGGTGGTGTGCTGTCGGATGAGGCGGAACGCCTCCTGGTCCTCGGCCGGGGTCGGGTCCTCCATCCAGAACAGGCGCAGCGGCTCGAGCTCCTTGCCCAGGCGGGCGGCCTCGATCGGCGTCAGGCGGTGGTGGACGTCGTGCAGCAGGTGCAGGTCGAACCCGAACTTCTCGCGCACCGCGGCCAGGTAGGTCGGCGCGAAGTCGAGGTACTTCTCCGTCGACCACGGCTGCTCGTCGGGCCGGGAGCCCTTCGCCGGCTCGTAGATGCCCGAGCCGGAGTACACGCCGTAGGTCCCGGCGACGCCCGGCACCGCGGTCTGGGCCCGGATCGCCTGGTAGCCCTCGTCGCGCAGGCGCGCGACGTCGTCGAGCAGCGCCGGGAGGTCCGCACCGCTCGCGTGGCCGTAGACCATGACGCCCTCGCGCGAGCGCCCGCCCAGCAGCTGGTAGACCGGCAGGCCCGCGACCTTGCCCTTGATGTCCCACAGCGCGGTGTCGACGGCGGCGACCGCCGTCATCGTCACCGGGCCGCGCCGCCAGTAGGCGCCCCGGTACAGGTACTGCCACGTGTCCTCGATGCGCGCGGGGTCGCGCCCGATCAGGAGCGGCACCACGTGGTCCTGGAGGTAGCTCGCGACCGCGAGCTCGCGGCCGTTGAGGGTCGCGTCGCCGAGGCCGGTGACGCCGTCGGACGTCGTGATCCGCAGCGTGACGTAGTTGCGTCCGGGCGAGGTGACCAGGACCTCGGCCCGCTCGATCGTGCTCACGGGAGACCACTTCCTCGTGCTCGGTGGTGCTGCGGTCGGTGTCGGGGCGCGTCGGTTGCGCGGGAGTGACACCGGCCACTGCGGTGGGAGGACTGCCATACAAGCGGTGTATCGGAGGTCTGTCAAACGCTGTGGCCCTGGCCGCGGACGCCGCGGGCCGGCCGGGCGGCGCGGCTAGCATGGGCGCCATGAGCTCCCCCGGCGGACGACGCACGACCCGGCGCGCCGTGCACGAGACCCTGCGGCAGAAGGTCATCGGTCTCGAGCTCGCGCCCGGCTCCGCGCTGTCGGAGAACGAGCTCGCCGCGAGCCTCGGCGTGAGCCGGACGCCGGTGCGCGAGAGCCTCCTGCTGCTGTCCGAGGAGGGGTTCGTCCAGGTCTTCCCTCAGGTCGGGTCGTTCGTCTCGCGCGTCGACCCGCAGCGCGTCGCAGACGCGCAGTTCGTCCGCGAGGCCGTCGAGCTCGCGTCGCTCGACGCGGTGCCCGACGAGATCGACGACGCCGCGCTCGCCGACCTGCGCGAGAACCTCGCGCGTCAGCAGGAGCCCGGGATCGACGTCGAGGAGTTCTTCCGCCTCGACGAGGAGTTCCACCGCGGCCTGCTCGGGCTCTCCGGCCACGCGAGCGCGTGGGCGACCGTCGCGTCGGCGAAGGCGCACCTCGACCGGGCGCGCCGCCTCGGGCTCCACCAGACGCCGCCCGACGAGTTCGTCGACCAGCACCAGCGCATCCTCGACGCCCTCGTCGGCGGGGACCGCGCGGGCGCGCGCGAGCTCCTGCGCGCCCACCTGCGCGCGGTCTTCGACGACATCGAGCAGGTGCGCGAGCGCTCGCCCGAGCTGTTCGCGTCGGAGTCCGGCTCCGTGCCGGTCCGGCGCAGCATCGCCGTCTGGACCTGACCCCGCCCGGCGCGTGGCGCCCCGCCGCCGGGCGGCGACGCCTCAGGCGGTGAAGCCGACGCGCGAGCCTCCCGCCTCGTCGTCCGCGGGCGCGTCCCCGCCCA
>NZ_LWGL01000036.1 GCF_001722485.1 Cellulosimicrobium cellulans
CGCGGACGTCCTGCCGGCGCTGGCGCGCAAGACCTGGAGGCGCACGCGCCGGCGGGCTCGTGCGGCCGCCGCGGCGGACGGCGAGCGCCGCGACGAGCTGCTGCACGACGTCCGCAAGGCCGCCAAGCGCGCCCGGTACGCGGGCGAGTCGATGCAGGGCGCGATCGGCAAGGACGCGGCGCGGTTCGCGCGCCGGTTCGAGGACGTCCAGGACGCGCTCGGCGAGCACCACGACGCCGTCGCGCTCGGGCGGACCCTGCGCGGGCTGGGCATGCAGGCGAACCTGTCGGGCGAGAACGGGTTCAGCTACGGGCTGCTCGTCGGGGCGGAGCGTCAGCGCGCGGACCAGGCCCTGGCGGAGTACGACGCCGCGTGGGCCGCGGCGCGGCGCAGGCGGCACCGGCGGTGGACGCGCGCGTAGGCGGCGTCCGCCGGGCCGAGGGCGGCGCGAGGTGTCCCGCGGATCGCAGACGGTGCGGGGTGCCCGGTTCGTCCTGAGGGAGCGGGTCGGTACGATCGAGGGGCGCCGTCGACGACGGCGCCCCTCCGAGCGCCCGCGGCACCGTCCGCGGGTCCGGGGACCGCTCACCGAGGCCGCCACGACGGCGCCCTCCCACCCGCAAGGAGCAGCACGTGTCGGACGTCGTCCAGCCGCCAGTCACCACCGTCCCCGAGGCCGGGACCGTCACGGTGGAGACGGCCACGACGGGCACGGAGCTCTTCGCCGGTCGCCGCGAGGTCGTCGTCGTCCGCGTCAACGGGGTGCTCAAGGACCTCGACACCGCGCTCGCCCCGGGCGACGAGGTCGAGCCGGTGAGCATCGACTCGCCCGACGGCCTCGCCGTGCTGCGCCACTCGGCCGCGCACGTGCTCGCCCAGGCGGTGCAGCAGGTCAACCCGGACGCGAAGCTCGGCATCGGCCCGCCGATCACCGACGGCTTCTACTACGACTTCGACGTCGAGACGCCGTTCACCCCCGAGGACCTCAAGGCGCTCGACAAGGCGATGGCGCGCATCGTCAAGGAGGGACAGACCTTCCGCCGCCGCGTCGTCACCGAGGAGGAGGCGCGCGCCGAGCTCGCCGACGAGCCGTACAAGCTCGAGCTCATCGGGCTCAAGGGCTCGTCGGAGACCGCGGGCGAGGGCGCGAGCGTCGAGGTCGGTGCCGGCGAGCTGACGATCTACGACAACGTGCGCGGCGCCGGGCGCGAGTCCGAGACCGTGGTGTGGAAGGACCTGTGCCGCGGCCCGCACCTGCCCACGACGCGCCACATCGGCAACGGCTTCCAGCTCATGCGCTCCGCCGCGGCGTACTGGCGCGGCAGCGAGAAGAACCCGCAGCTGCAGCGCGTCTACGGCACGGCGTGGCCCACCAAGGACGAGCTGAAGGCGTACCTCGAGCGGCTCGCCGAGGCCGAGCGCCGCGACCACCGCCGCCTCGGCAGCGAGATGGACCTCTTCTCCTTCCCGGACGAGATCGGCTCCGGCCTCGCGGTGTTCCACCCCAAGGGCGGCATCATCCGCTCCGAGATGGAGGAGTACTCGCGCAAGCGCCACGTCGAGGCGGGGTACTCGTTCGTCAACAGCCCGCACATCACCAAGGCGAAGCTGTTCCAGGTGTCGGGCCACCTCGACTGGTACGCGGACGGGATGTACCCGCCCATGCACCTCGACGAGGAGCTCGACGACGACGGCACCGTGCGCCGCGCCGGGCAGGACTACTACCTCAAGCCCATGAACTGCCCGATGCACAACCTGATCTTCGACGCGCGCGGGCGCTCGTACCGGGAGCTGCCGCTGCGCCTGTTCGAGTTCGGGACGGTGTACCGGTACGAGAAGTCGGGCGTCGTGCACGGCCTGACCCGCGCGCGCGGGTTCACGCAGGACGACGCGCACATCTACTGCACGCGCGAGCAGATGCGCGACGAGCTCACCTCGCTCCTCACGTTCGTCCTCGACCTGCTCAAGGACTACGGGCTCGACGACTTCTACCTCGAGCTGTCCACGCGCGACCCGGAGAAGTCGGTCGGCGACGACGCGACCTGGGAGGAGGCGACGCGCACGCTCGAGGAGGTCGCCACGGCGTCGGGCCTCGAGCTCGTCCCCGACCCGGGCGGCGCCGCGTTCTACGGCCCGAAGATCTCGGTGCAGGCCAAGGACGCCATCGGCCGCACGTGGCAGATGTCGACCATCCAGCTCGACTTCAACCTGCCCGAGAAGTTCGACCTGCAGTACACGGCGGCCGACGGCTCGCGCCAGCGCCCGGTGATGATCCACCGCGCGCTGTTCGGGTCGATCGAGCGCTTCTTCGCCGTCCTGCTCGAGCACTACGCGGGCGCGTTCCCGGCGTGGCTCGCCCCCGTCCAGGTCGTCGCGGTGCCCGTCGCCGAGCCGTTCAACGACTACCTGGCCGACGTCGTCGCGCAGCTGCGCGCGCAGGGGATCCGCGCCGAGGTCGACTACTCCGACGACCGGTTCGGCAAGAAGATCCGCAACGCGAGCACGCAGAAGGTGCCGTTCGTCCTCATCGCGGGCGGCGAGGACGCCGAGGCCGGCGCCGTGTCGTTCCGCTACCGGGACGGGCGCCAGGACAACGGCGTGCCCGTCGCCGAGGCGATCGACCGCATCGTCACGGCGGTCCGCGACCGCGTGCAGGTCTGACGCCGCGGTGAGCGACGAGCGCACGGATGCCGTGCCCGGTCCCGTCGTCGAGCCCCGGGGCGAGCGCCCCGGGGACGACGACGGGCTCGACCGGCTGTGGACGCCGCACCGCATGGTGTACATCGGGGGGCAGGACAAGCCCGCCGACGACTCCGCGGGCCAGTGCCCGTTCTGCCGGATCCCGGCGCTGCCCGACGCCGACGGTCTCGTCGTCGCGCGCGGCGCCACGGCGTACGTCGTGCTCAACCTCTACCCGTACAACCCCGGTCACCTCATGGTCGTCCCGTACCGCCACGTGTCGGACTACACCGACCTCACCGAGGCCGAGACCGTCGAGGTCGCGCACCTGACGCAGACCGCGATGCGTGTCGTGCGCGCCGTCTCCGCGCCCGACGGCTTCAACCTCGGCATGAACCAGGGCGCGGTCGCCGGGGCCGGCATCGCCGCGCACCTGCACCAGCACGTCGTGCCCCGCTGGTCCGGGGACGCGAACTTCCTGCCGATCGTCGCCCAGACGAAGGCCGTGCCCGAGCTGCTCGCCGACACGCGCGCCAAGCTCGCCGCCGCGTGGCCCGGCGCGGGGGAGGGCGACGCCTGATGTTCGGCAGGCTGCGCGCGGTCACCACGCGCCTGTTCACCCCGCTCGCCGTCGTGCTCCTGCGCCTCGGCGTCAGCCCCGACGCCGTCACGCTCGCGGGGACGCTCGGCGTCGTCGCCGGCGCGCTGTGGCTCTTCCCGACCGGTCACCTCTTCGCCGGGACGATGGTCGTCATGGTGTTCGCGTTCTCCGACGTGCTCGACGGCGTCATGGCCCGCCGGGCCGGCCGCTCCGGGCCGTGGGGCGCGTTCCTCGACTCGACGCTCGACCGCCTTGCCGACGCCGCGGTGTTCGTCGGCCTCACGCTGTGGTTCGTGCGCGCCGACGACGACCGCCTGACCCACGGGCTCGCCGCCTGGGGCACGGGCGCCGCGCTCGCGTGCCTCGCCCTCGGCGCGGTCGTGCCCTACGCCCGCGCGCGGGCCGAGAGCGTCGGCATGACGGCGCAGGTCGGCATCGCCGAGCGAGCCGACCGGCTCGTCGCCGCGCTCGTCGCCGCCGGGCTCGTCGGCCTCGGCGTGACGCCCTTCGTGCTCGTCGTCGTGCTCGCCCTGCTCGCCGCGGCCAGCGCCGTGACCATCGTCCAGCGCGTGGCGGTGGTCCGTCGCCAGGCCCTCGCCCTCGGCGCGGACGCCGGCTCCGCTGACCCGTCCCGCCCGACCGGAGGTACCCGCTGACGATGGCGATCGACACCGGCGCCGCGTTCACCTTCGCGTGGCGCAACGCTCGCAAGGTCCCCGACCCGCTGCTGCGCGGCCTGTTCACCCTCGTCGCCGACGTCGCGTGGCTCCTGCGCGGCGGCGGCGTGCGTCAGCTCGAGAAGAACCTGTCCCGGGTCCGGCCGGGCCTGACGCCCCGCGCGCTGCGGCGCCTCTCGCGCGCTGGCATGCGCTCGTACATGCGCTACTACCGCGAGGCGTTCACCCTGCCCGCGTGGACCCCCGAGCAGGTCCGCGCGCGAGTGCGGCTCGTCGACTACGAGAACCTCACCGCCCACCTCGACGGCGACCGCAGCCCCGTGCTCGCCCTGTCCCACCAGGGCAACTGGGACCTCGCGGGGGCCTACGCGACGCCGAACATCGCTCCCGTGCTCACGGTCGCCGAGCGGCTGGAGCCCGAGGAGCTCTTCGAGGAGTTCCTGTCGTTCCGCACCTCCATCGGGCTCGAGATCCTCGCGCTCGGCGATGGCGACGTCTTCCGCGACCTCGTGCGCGGCGCGAGCAGGCCCGGGCGCATCATCCCGCTGCTCGCCGACCGCGACCTCACCGCGCGCGGCGTGGAGGTCGACCTCTTCGGGCTCCGTGCACGCGTGGCCGCCGGGCCTGCTGCGCTCGCGGTGAGCACCGGTGCGCCCCTCGTGCCGGCAGGCATCTACTACGAGCGCCTGCGCGGTGCCCGGCGGCGCGCGGCCGGTACGCCGTGGGGTCTGGTCATCCGGTTCTTCCCCCGCGTCGAGGTGCCCGCCGACCTCCCGCGACCGGCACAGGTCGCCGCGATGACGCAGGGCTGGGTCGACGCGCTGAGCGTCGCGATCCGCGAGCACGCCGAGGACTGGCACATGCTCCAGAAGGTGTTCGTCGAGGACCTCGACCCGGAGCGGTACGCCCGCACCCAAGCGGCCGCGGGGGAGGCACCGGTGCCCGCCGGGCGGCGTGAGGACGACGCGGGGCGGACGGCATGAGCCTGCGCGTCGGGATCGTGTGCCCGTACTCGTTCGACGCACCGGGCGGCGTGCAGTTCCACGTGCGCGACCTCGCCGAGTCGCTCATGTCGCTGGGCCACGACGTCTCGGTCCTCGCGCCCGCGGACGACGACACCCCCGTGCCCGACTACCTCACGTCCGTGGGGGGAGCGATCCCCGTGCGCTACAACGGCTCGGTCGCCCGCGTCACGTTCGGCCCCCGGTCGGTCGGCCGGGTGCGGCGCTGGCTGGACGCGGGCCGCTTCGACGTGCTGCACCTGCACGAGCCCGTCAACCCCTCGCTGTCGATGAGCGCGCTGTGGATCGCTCAGGGACCGATCGTCGCGACGTTCCACTCCTCGCTCGTGCGCTCGCGCGCCCTGCAGGTCGCCTACCCGCTCGTGCGCCAGAGCCTGGAGAAGATCGACGCGCGCATCGCGGTCTCCGAGGACGCCCGACGCACGCTCGTCGACCACCTCGGCGGCGACGCCGTCGTCATCCCCAACGGGGTGTACGTCGACACGTTCGCGTCCGCCGCGCCGGCGCCGCGGTGGCAGGGCACGCCCGACGCGCCGACGATCGCGTTCCTCGGCCGCCTCGACGAGCCGCGCAAGGGGCTGCCGGTCCTCACCGACGCGATCCCGCGGATCCTCGAGCGGCTTCCCGGCGCTCGCTTCCTCGTCGCGGGACGCGGCGACGACGGTCGCGACCAGGCGGTCGCCGCGCTCGGTGAGCACGCCGCGGCGGTCGAGTTCCTCGGCGGCGTGAGCGACGAGGACAAGGCGAGCCTGCTGGCCTCCGTGGACCTGTACATCGCGCCCCAGACCGGCGGCGAGAGCTTCGGCATCGTCCTCGTCGAGGCGATGAGCGCGGGGGCGTGCGTGGTCGCGAGCGACCTCGGCGCGTTCCGGCGGGTGCTCGACGACGGCGCCGCCGGCGCGCTCTTCCCCGTCGGGGACGGCGCGGCGCTCGCCGCCACCGTGCTCGACGTGCTCGCGGGCCCCGCGCGCCGCGACGCGTACCGGGAGCGGGCCCGCGCGTTCGTCCGCCGCTTCGACTGGTCCGCCGTCACGGCCGAGGTGCTCGCGGTCTACGAGACGGTGCTCGCCGCGTCGTCGGCCGTCATTCCCGTGCACGAGGACCCCCGATCGCTGCGCGGCGGCCGGCTCCTCGGCCGGGCGCGCGCCGAGCGCGAGGAGGAGAGCCGCGCATGACCTGGTCCGAGACGGTGGTCCTCGTCGTCGCCGTCGCCGTGCTCGTGGGATGGCTGCTGTGGGTGGCGGCGTCGCGCCTCGACCGCCTGCACCGCAAGGTCATGGCCTCGCGCCTCGCGCTCGACGCCCAGCTCGTGCGCCGCGCGTCGGCGGCGGTCGACCTCGCCGCGTCCGGCGAGCTCGACCCCGCGACCTCGGTCCTCCTCGCGGAGGCGGCCCATGCGGTGCTCGACGACGACGCGGACTCGCGCCGCCTCGTCGAGAGCGTCCCCGGCCTGGGGGAGCAGGGCGGCGCACCGCCGCGCAGGCTCCTCGGCGGCATGGCGCCCTCGCGCGCGCTCGCCGAGTCCGACCTGTCGGCGACGCTGCGGTCCGCCTTCGAGAGCCCCGAGGACGTCGCCGACCTGCGCGCCGACCCCGCGGGCGACGAGCTCCTCGGGCACCTCGCGGCGGCGTGGTACCGGGCACAGCTCGCCCGCCGGTTCCACAACGAGGCCGTCGCGCAGGCGCAGCGCGTGCGGCACAAGTGGTGGGTGCGCCTGTTCCGGCTCGCCGGGCACGCGCCGATGCCGGCGACCGTGGAGCTCGACGACACGTGGCCGCCCGGGCTCGGGCGCCCCGTCGAGCTGGCGGCGGGTTCCGCCTGAGGGGCGCGATCCCGGACAGGCCCGGCCGCCACGAGGCGTGGACGCCCGTCCCGACGCCGATCCGGCGGCAGTACGATGAGCCCGGTGCGCGAGCACGGGCCCGCCACCGCGCGTGCTCGTCTCCCCGCCGGCCTGGTCGCCGGCCCGGCAGCGGCCGCGGAGCCCGCCGAACATCGAAGGTGTGAGATACCGGTGACCCACCTGTCCGACCCCAGCACGACCGCCGACACCGTCCCCGCGAGCCCCGCGGCAGGAGCCGCCGTCGGCACCGCGAAGGTCAAGCGCGGCATGGCCGAGATGCTCAAGGGCGGCGTCATCATGGACGTCGTCACCCCGGAGCAGGCGAAGATCGCCGAGGACGCGGGCGCCGTCGCGGTCATGGCGCTCGAGCGCGTCCCAGCCGACATCCGCGCGCAGGGCGGCGTGTCGCGCATGTCGGACCCGGACATGATCGACGGCATCATCGAGGCCGTCTCGATCCCCGTCATGGCGAAGGCGCGCATCGGCCACTTCGTCGAGGCCCAGGTCCTGCAGTCGCTCGGCGTGGACTACGTCGACGAGTCCGAGGTCCTCACGCCCGCCGACTACGCGAACCACATCGACAAGTGGCAGTTCACCGTGCCGTTCGTGTGCGGCGCGACGAACCTCGGCGAGGCCCTGCGCCGCATCACCGAGGGCGCGGCGATGATCCGCTCCAAGGGCGAGGCCGGCACGGGCGACGTGTCCAACGCGACGACCCACATGCGCACCATCCGCGCCGAGATCCGTCGTCTCACGTCGCTGCCGGAGGACGAGCTGTTCGTCGCGGCCAAGGAGCTGCAGGCGCCGTACGAGCTCGTCCGCGAGGTCGCGGCCACGGGCAAGCTCCCCGTCGTGATGTTCACCGCGGGCGGCATCGCGACGCCCGCCGACGCCGCGATGATGATGCAGCTCGGCGCCGAGGGCGTGTTCGTGGGCTCGGGCATCTTCAAGTCCGGCAACCCCGCCCAGCGCGCGTCGGCGATCGTCAAGGCCACGACCTTCTACGACGACCCCGACGTCGTCGCCAAGGTGTCGCGCGGCCTCGGCGAGGCCATGGTCGGGATCAACGTCGACGACATCCCGGTGCCGCACCGCCTGGCCGAGCGCGGCTGGTGACCCTCTCGCGCGCGGACGCCCTACGGTGACGCTCGACGACGCAGCGCCGTCGTCCCTGGGCCCCGACTGGGTGCTCGGGGACGACGGCCTGTACTTCCGCCGTGGCGCGCGCGTCCTCCTGCTCGACGACGCCGACCGCGTGCTGCTCGTGCGCGGCCACGACGTCGACCAGCCCGAGCGGTCGTGGTGGTTCACGGTCGGGGGCGGGATCGACGACGGCGAGAGCGACGCCGCAGCCGCGCTGCGCGAGGTGCGCGAGGAGACGGGGATCGCGCTCGACCCGGACGCGCTCGTCGGCCCCGTCTGGACCCGCAGCGCGGTCTTCGACTTCTACCGGCAGCACTGCCGCCAGGACGAGGTCTTCTACCTCGCGCGGCTTCGCGGCGCGGTCCTCGCCGGCCACCAGCTCAGCCGCGACGGCTGGACCGACGTGGAGGTCGACGTCGTCGACGAGCTGCGGTGGTGGTCCCTCGACGACCTCGCGCAGGTCGACATCGAGGTGTTCCCCGAGGGGCTGGCCGACCTCGTCCGGCCGCTGCTCGGCGGCTGGGACGGCGTCACGCGGCACCTCGGTCTCGCGCACGAGCACTGAGCCGGCCCGGCCGGGGGTCGGCGCGCGGCCCGTGCGGCGCACGACGTCCGCGCTCAGCGCCGCGCGACCACGCGCCAGACGATCCCGCCCGCGAGCAGGGCGGCACCCAGCACGCCGCCGCCGATCGCGACGAGCACGGCGGCCACGGTCCCCCCGACGGTCGCGAAGAACTCCCCGAACCGCCAGCCCTCGGTGACGACGAACGTCGACGTGCCCGACACCGACGTGCCCGGGGCCGACGCGACCGAGACGGTGCACGTGGCGTCGGCGGTAGCGGTGAACTCCGCGACCGTCTCGGCCGTCACCCCGCCCGCCGACGAGGAGCCCGACACGGACGGCGCGGACACCGGCGGAGCGTCCGACCCCGGGCAGGCGAGCGTCACGTCGCGCGGCCCGAGCGCCCCGCCGTCCACCGCCCACACCGCGTACGTCGTGCCGCCCGTCACCACGAGCTCCGCCGCGCCGGGGGCAGGGCCGGACGCGAGCGCGGCGGACCCGGGCCCGCCCGCGGCGTCGACCACCCCGGTCGGGACGGCGCGCACGAACAGCACCACGGCGAGCACCCCCGCCACGAGGGCCGCCGCGAGCAGGACGGCACCGGCGACGACCAGCGCCGCCGCACCGCGCGGGGCACGGCGCGACCCCGCGGGCGGGGGAGGGACCGGTGCGCCAGGGGCGGAACCGTACGGAGGGACGGGCTGCGGGGGTGGGGCGAGCGTCACGTCGGCGAGGCTACCGGCCGACGTATCATCACCCCTCGTGACGATCACGATCGGGGTCCTCGCCCTCCAGGGCGACGTGCGCGAGCACCTCGCCGCGCTCGAGGCCGCCGGAGCGCGTGCCGTGACCGTGCGGCGCCCGGAGGAGCTCGCCCGCGTGGACGGGCTCGTGCTGCCCGGCGGGGAGTCGACCACCATCGACAAGCTGCTGCGGGTCTTCGAGCTCGACGAGCCGCTGCGCGACCGCGTCGCCGCCGGGCTCCCGGTCTACGGCTCGTGCGCCGGGATGATCCTCCTCGCGGACCGCATCCTCGCCGGGACGGCCGACCAGCGCACCGTCGGCGGCCTCGACGTCACCGTGCGGCGCAACGCGTTCGGCCGCCAGGTGGACTCCTTCGAGACCGACCTCCCGTTCGCCGGCCTGCCC
This sequence comes from Cellulosimicrobium cellulans, assembly GCF_001722485.1. GTDB lineage: Bacteria > Actinomycetota > Actinomycetes > Actinomycetales > Cellulomonadaceae > Cellulosimicrobium > Cellulosimicrobium cellulans_A. The sequence continues at coordinate 9,677 of NZ_LWGL01000036.1, forward strand.
GGCGACGACCCGACCGTGCACGCCGTGTTCATCCGCGCGCCGTGGGTCGAGGAGACCGGCCCGGGGGTCGAGGTGCTCGCCCGCATCCCCGACGCGGGCACGCCCGGTATCCCCGAGCCCGCCGCCGGTAGGATCGTCGCAGTCCAGCAGGGATCGCTGCTCGCCACCTCGTTCCACCCCGAGATCTCCGGGGACACGCGCGTGCACGAGCTGTTCGTCGAAATCGCGAAGGGGTAGTACGCATGTCAGGGCACTCCAAGTGGGCCACGACCAAGCACAAGAAGGCCGCGATCGACGCCAAGCGCGGCAAGCTCTTCGCGAAGCTCATCAAGAACATCGAGGTCGCGGCGCGCACCGGCGGCGGAGACCCCGCCGGCAACCCCACGCTCTTCGACGCCATCCAGAAGGCGAAGAAGTCGTCGGTCCCCAACGACAACATCGACCGCGCCGTCAAGCGCGGCTCCGGCGAGGGCGCCGACGCCGTCGACTACCAGACGATCATGTACGAGGGCTACGGCACCAACGGCATCGCCGTGCTCGTCGAGTGCCTCACCGACAACAAGAACCGCGCCGCCGCCGAGGTGCGCACCGCGTTCTCCCGCAACGGTGGCAGCCTCGCCGACCCCGGGTCCGTGTCGTACCTGTTCTCCCGCAAGGGCCTCGTCGTCGTGCCCAAGGCCGACGGCGTCACCGAGGACGACGTCATGCTCGCCGCCCTCGACGCGGGCGCCGAGGAGGTGTCCGACGAGGGCGAGGTCATCGAGGTGCTGTGCGAGGCGAGCGACCTCGTCGCCGTCCGCACCGCCATCCAGGACGCCGGCATCGAGTACGACTCCGCCGACTCCGTGTGGCACCCGTCCATGCAGGTCGAGGTCGACGCCGAGGGCGCGCGCAAGATCCTGCGGCTCATCGACGCGCTCGAGGACAGCGACGACGTGCAGAACGTCTACGCGAACTTCGACGCGTCCGACGAGGTCATGGCGGAGCTCGAGAACGACGACTGACGTGTCGTCGCCGTCGGCGGCCGGTGGTCGGGTCACCGGCGGCCCGGGACGGATCGTGCGCGCGGTCTACCATCCGCGCCGCTCGTCCCTCGCGTCGCTCCCGCCAGGCCCGTCCACGACCGCGCGCACGACCCGCCCCGTGCCGCAACGTGCTGGGCGCCACTCCGCGCTCGACACCTGGTCGGCTCGGCGCGAGCTCTCCGCGTGGCGAGCACAGCGTGTCGTCGGCTCGTGAAAGGCTGAGGGCGTGCGCGTGCTCGGAGTGGACCCTGGTCTGACGCGGTGCGGCGTGGGAGTCGTGGACTCCTTGCCGGGGCGGAAGGCCGAGCTCGTGGCCGTCGGGGTGCTGCGGTCGGACCCCGAGCTCAGCGTCGACCTGCGGCTGCTGCGGATCGCCGAGCGGCTCGACGCGTGGCTCGACGAGCACGTGCCCGACGTCGTCGCCGTCGAGCGCGTGTTCGCCCAGCACAACGTCGGCACCGTCATGGGGACGGCGCAGGTCGCCGGCCTCGCGATGCTCGGGGCCGCGCGCCGCGGGGTCCCGGTGGCGATGCACACGCCGTCCGAGGTGAAGGCCGCCGTGACCGGGAGCGGGCGCGCCGGCAAGGAGCAGGTGCAGCGCATGGTCGCCGGCATCCTCGGGCTCGGCGAGCTGCCCAAGCCCGCCGACGCCGCCGACGCCCTCGCCCTCGCGATCTGCCACCTGTGGCGCCCGGCCGGCGCGCTGCAGGGCGGCGAGCGGCACGAGCTCACCCCCGCCCAGCGCGCCTGGGCCGCCGCGGAGCGCACCGCGCGGACGCGTACCCGCGCTGCCAGGTAGGCGTCCGTGCGACGACCGCTCGCGGCAGCGGCGCGTGCGGGTGTCGGTGAGCCGGGGTGTCCGGGCGCGTTGCTAGAGTGGCGCCCCGTCGTACGGGTGTTCGAGCCTGACCAGAAGGAGCCGGAGTGATCGCCTCGTTGAGCGGGACCGTGTCGAGCGTGCACCTCGACCGGGCGGTGCTCGAGGTCGGGGGAGTGGGGTACCTCGTGCACGCCACCCCCGCGACGCTCGCCACCCTCCGCGTCGGCGAGAGCGCTCGGCTCGCCACGAGCCTCGTGGTGCGCGAGGACTCCTTCACGCTCTACGGCTTCGCCGACGACGACGAGCGCACCGTGTTCGAGACCGTGCAGACCGTGAGCGGCGTCGGTCCGCGGCTCGCGCTCGCGATGCTCGCGGTGCACACGCCGGACGCCCTGCGGCGCGCCGTCGCCGGACCGGACATCGCGGCGCTCGTGCGCGTCCCCGGCATCGGCAACAAGGGCGCGCAGCGCATCGCGCTCGAGCTGGGCGACAAGCTCGGCGCCCCCACGGGCACGGACGCGCCGTCCGGTGCCGGGGGAGCCGCCGCGGCCCCGCGCGTCGAGGACCGGCGCGACCAGGTGGTCGAGGCCCTCGTCGGGCTCGGCTGGAACGTCAAGGCGGCCGACGACGCCGTCGCGACCGTGCTCGCCCAGGCGGGCGTCGACGTCGTCGAGGCCGCGGACGTCGCCGGCGCGCTCCGGGCGGCGCTGCGCGTGCTCGGCGGGCAGCGGGGCTGACGATGGCGAACTTCGACCGCGTCGGACTGGGCGACGACCCCGGCGACGACACCTTCACGTCCGAGCGGATCGTCGCGGCGGGCGCCGACGACCTCGAGCGCGCCGCCGAGGCGGCGCTGCGCCCGCGCCGGCTCGAGGAGTTCGTCGGGCAGCGCGTCGTGCGCGACCAGCTCTCCCTCGTCCTGCAGGCCGCGCTCGCGCGCGGCGCGGCGCCCGACCACGTCCTCCTCTCCGGGCCTCCCGGCCTCGGCAAGACGACGCTCGCCATGATCATCGCCGCTGAGCTCGGCACGTCGCTGCGCGTGACGTCGGGCCCGGCGATCCAGCACGCCGGCGACCTCGCCGCCGTGCTGTCCTCCCTGGAGGAGGGCGAGGTCCTGTTCATCGACGAGATCCACCGCCTCGCGCGCCCCGCCGAGGAGCTGCTGTACATGGCGATGGAGGACTTCCGCGTCGACGTCGTCGTCGGCAAGGGCGCCGGGGCCAGCGCCATCCCGCTGAGCCTGCCGCCGTTCACCGCCGTCGGTGCCACGACCCGCGCCGGCCTGCTGCCCGCGCCGCTGCGCGACCGGTTCGGCTTCACCGGCCACCTCGACTTCTACTCGGGCGACGAGCTCGAGAAGGTCCTCACGCGCTCGGCCGGGCTGCTCGGGGTCGCGCTCGACCCGGACGCGGCGCACGAGATCGCGGGCCGCTCGCGCGGCACGCCGCGCATCGCCAACCGGCTGCTGCGCCGGGTGCGCGACTGGGCGCAGGTGCGCGGCGACGGCAGCCTCGACCTGCGCGCCGCCCGCGCCGCGCTCGAGGTCTACGAGGTCGACCCCATCGGCCTCGACCGGCTCGACCGCGCCGTCCTCACCGCCCTGTGCACGCGCTTCAACGGCGGCCCCGTCGGGCTCACGACCCTCGCCGTCACCGTCGGCGAGGAGGCGGAGACGGTCGAGACGGTCGCCGAGCCGTACCTCGTGCGGGAGGGGCTCGTCGGCCGCACGCCGCGTGGCCGGGTCGCGACGCCCGCCGCCTGGGCCCACCTCGGCCTGACACCGCCGCGCGAGACCGGCACGCTGTTCGACGCCTGAACCGCGCACGCCCGCACGGTGACCGCGGTCACAGGCCGGGTGCCCGAGGGCCTAGACTGGTCGAGGTCGGCGCGGGGAACTCGACGGACGGACGGCTCGTTGGTGAACCGTGCGCGCGCGCCTAGACTGCCGCGCAGACCCCGACGAACAGGACACGTGAGACCCCGTCATGGATATCAGCTTCCTCCTCATCCTCGCCCTCGCGGCCGGTGCGATGTTCCTCATGACCAGCCGCACCCGCAAGCAGCAGCGCGAGGCGCAGAACTTCCGGTCGAACCTCGCGCCGGGCCAGGAGGTCATGACGGGCTCCGGCCTCTTCGGCACCATCGTCGACGTCGACGAGGAGAACGACATCATCACGATCGAGTCGACGCCCGGCTCGCGCACCCGCTGGCTGCGTGCCGCGATCGCCAAGCGCGTGGACCAGCCGGTCGAGGAGACCCCCACCGAGACCGACGAGACGGACGCCGACGACACGGCGACCGCGACGGGCACGACCGCCGCGTACGGCAGCGCCGGCGGTGCGGCGAGCGTCACCCCCGGCTCGACGGCGCGCGACGCCGACGACCTCGTCGTCCCGGACGACCTCTCGGGCCTCGACGAGGGCGCCCAGAAGGACCGGGACCGCCGCGACGAGGGCACCGACAGCAAGTGACCACCCACCGGCCGCCCCGGCGGCCGGACTGACGCGGTGGGCCCGCGGGCCCACCGCACGCGCACGAGAAGAGACGGACAGTTGGCCACCAGCAGCACACGAGCGAGGCCCGTGCGGTCCCTCGTCTTCCTGGGCGTCCTCGTGGTCGCCCTCTTCGGCAGCCTCTTCGCGGGGACGAAGCTCGACCCGCAGACGGCGGAGAACCCGGGCGGGGCCAGCCTCACGCCGGGGCTCGCGCTCGACCTCGAGGGCGGCACGCAGATCATCCTGCAGCCGAGCACCACGGACGACTCCGAGATCACGGGCGAGACGATCACCCAGGCGATCAACGTGATCCGCCAGCGCATCGACGCGCAGGGCGTGTCCGAGGCGGAGATCACGAGCCAGGGCGGGCGGAACATCGTCGTCGGCATCCCGGGCGAGCCGAGCCAGGAGACGATCGACCTCGTCAGCCAGTCCGCGCAGATGCGCTTCCGGCCGGTGCTGGCGGTCGGGGCGCCGACGCCCACCGCGACCGAGCAGCCCGCCGAGGGAGAGGCGGCCGAGGGCGAGACGCCCGAGGCCACCGAGTCGGCCGAGCCGCCCGCGGACGGCGCCGCCGAGGCCCCGGCGGACGGCACGGAGGCGCCGGCCGAGGGCACGGAGGCGCCCGCCGGCGCGGCGACCGACGCGCCGGCCGACGACGCGGCGCCCGCCGAGGAGGTCGTGCGCCCGGAGAACCCGAGCGACCTGTCGCAGATCACCCCGGAGATCCAGGAGCAGTTCGACGCGCTCGACTGCACCGTCCCCGAGAACCTCGTGGGCGGCGACAGCGGCCCGACCGACAGCGCGTTCGTCGCGTGCTCCGCGGACGGCTTCGCCAAGTACATCCTCGGCCCGGTCGAGGTCGAGGGCACGGACATCGCGAACGCGAGCTCCGGCCTCGGCGTGAGCCAGTCCGGTGCCGTGACGAACGAATGGGTCGTCAACCTCGAGTTCGACGGCCAGGGCACCGACAAGTTCCGCGAGGTCACCACGCGCCTGACCTCGCTCCCGTCGCCGCAGAACCAGTTCGCGATGGTCCTCGACGGGCTCGTCATCTCGGCACCCGTCTCGCAGGTGCCGATCCCCAACGGCCAGGCGGAGATCTCCGGCACGTTCACGCGCGACACCGCCGCGACGCTCGCGAACCAGCTGAACTTCGGCTCGCTGCCCCTGACGTTCGAGGTGCAGAGCCAGGAGCAGATCTCCGCGACGCTCGGCTCCGAGCAGCTCCAGAAGGGTCTGCTCGCCGGCGCGATCGGCATGCTGCTCGTGGTGATCTACTCGCTCCTGCAGTACCGCGTGCTCGGCCTGGTCACCGTCGCGTCCCTCGGCGTCGCCGCCGTGCTGGCGTACGGCGTCATCACCGCGCTGTCGTGGGCCATCGGCTACCGCCTGTCCCTCGCCGGCGTCGCGGGCCTCATCGTCGCGATCGGCATCACCGCCGACTCGTTCATCGTCTACTTCGAGCGCGTCCGCGACGAGCTGCGCGACGGCCGCACGCTCAACTCGGCGATCGAGAAGGGCTGGCAGCGCGCCCGGCGCACGATCCTCGCGTCCGACGCCGTGAACTTCTGCGCCGCGATCGTGCTCTACTTCCTCGCCGTCGGCGGCGTGCGCGGCTTCGCGTTCACGCTCGGGCTCACGACGCTCATCGACATCGTCGTCGTGTTCCTGTTCACGCACCCGCTGCTGCAGCTGCTCTCCCGGACGAAGTTCTTCGCGAGCGGGCACCCGTGGTCCGGCCTCGACCCGCGCCGTCTCGGCGCGCGCGCCGTCCGGTACGCGGGCCGTGGCCGCGTCGTCACGGCGGGCTCGGAGTCCGCGACGCCGTCCCCCGAGGACGTCGCGGACGCAGCCCGCTCCGACCGTGAGGAGCCCGCTCCGGTGCGCGAGCGCGTCGGCGCCGGGGTCGGCGTGGCGACGGCCGACGGGCCCCGCATGACGATCGCCGAGCGGCGCGCGGCCGAGCGGCGTGCCGCGGCGACCGCCGAGGACCAGGCCTCCGACGCCCCGGCGTCCGGCGGCGAGAACGAGGAGAAGCACTGATGGCCAGCGGTTTCGCCCAGTGGGGCAACGACCTCTACACGGGGCGCCGTTCGTACGCGATCGTCGGGCGCCGCAAGCGGTACTTCGTCGTCGCGGCCGTGGCCGTGCTGCTCTCGCTCGCCGTCGTCGGCGTGCGCATCGCCGGCGGTGGCCTCAACCTCGGCATCGAGTTCCGCGGCGGCTCCGAGTTCACGGTGTCCGGCGCGGCCGACACATCGCAGGAGCCCGCCGTCGAGGCCGTCCAGGCGGTCGCCCCGGAGGAGGTGCCCCGCATCTCCTCCGTCGGTGGCGACGCGCTGCGGATCCAGACGGCCGAGCTGACCAACGAGCAGGTCGAGGACGTCCGCGCCGGCCTGGCGGAGGCGTACGACGTCTCGGTCGGCGAGGTGACCAGCGCGTTCATCGGCCCGACCTGGGGCCAGGACGTCTCGCAGAAGGCGATCGTCGGTCTCGTCGTCTTCCTGCTGCTCGTCAGCCTCGTCATGACGGTGTACTTCCGGAACTGGCGCATGGCGGCGGCGGCGGTCATCGCGCTGTTCCACGACCTGGTCGTGACGGTCGGCATCTACGCGCTCATCGGGTGGGAGATCACCCCGGCGACGGTCATCGGCATCCTGACGATCCTCGCGTACTCCATCTACGACACCGTCGTGGTGTTCGACAAGGTGCGCGAGAACACGACCGGCATCCTCGACCAGACGCGCAGCACGTACGCCGAGCGGGCCAACCTCGCGGTGAACCAGACGATGGTGCGCTCGATCAACACGTCGGTCGTCGCGCTGCTGCCCGTCGCCGCGATCCTGTTCATCGGTGCCTTCCTGCTCGGCGCCGGCACGCTGCGCGACATCGCGCTCGCTCTGTTCGTCGGCATGGCGGTCGGTGCGTACTCGTCGATCTTCCTCGCCACACCGCTCGAGGTGGCGCTGCGCGAGCGCGAGCCGGCGATCGCCGAGCACACGCGCACGGTCCTCGACCTGCGCGCGGACCGCGTGGCCGACCTGGGCGAGGGCGCGTCGGACGACGCGGTGCTCGCGGCGGCCGGCGTCGCGGGGGACCGTCAGCTCCAGCCAGGGTCCCACCTGGGCAACAAGGCGCAGCCGCGCCGGCGACGCGCTCGATGACCGTGTCCGACAGCGCCTTCCTCGAGGCCGACGGCGTGCGCGCCGTCGGCCTCGGCGGGCTCGGCCCGGAGCAGGCCTCGCGCGTGCTCTCGCTCGTCCGCTCGGTGCCCGACTACCCCGAGCCCGGGGTCCTCTTCCGGGACATCACGGGCCTGCTGGCCGACGGCGACGCGTTCCGTCACGTGGTGGCGTGCCTCGGTGACGTCGCGGGCGCCGTGGACGGCGGTGTCGACGTCGTCGCCGGGCTCGAGGCCCGCGGCTTCCTCCTCGGCGCGCCGCTCGCGACCCACCTGGGAGTGGGATTCGTCCCCCTGCGCAAGGCGGGCAAGCTGCCGCCGCCGACGGACACCGTGACCTACGACCTCGAGTACGGCACGGCGACGATCGAGCTCCGCTCGGGAACACTCGAGCCCGGTGCACGCGTTCTGCTGGTCGACGACGTGCTGGCGACCGGTGGGACGGCGGCCGCGGGTGCGGAGCTGGTCGAGCGGAGCGGGGGCGTCGTCGTCGGCACGGCGTTCCTGCTCGAGCTCGGCGGCCTCGGGGGGCGTGAGCGCCTCACGGGACGCGAGGTGACCGCGCTCCTGCACGTGGAGTCGTAGGATTGCCACTCCGGCCGGTGCGGCAGGGTCTCGCACGGCCCACCGCGCCGACGGGACCGCCGACGGGTACGACCCACAGGTCTGAGAGGGAGGCGCGCATGAGCGAGGAGACACGCACGTCGCGCGCGCCCGCGGGCCCGGCGGCGCCCGGGGCCACGAGCGCGGGCCCGTCCGGCCCGCGCGGGGTCCGGTCGCGCCTGGTCCGGTTCGGCACGCGGACCGGCGGCGGAGGCAGCCCGGCGCTCGAGCCGCTCCTGCAGGCGGTGCGCACCAACCACCCGCGGTCGGACCTGTCCGTGGTCGAGCGCGCCTACGGCACGGCGGAGCGCGCGCACCGGGGCCAGCTCCGCAAGAGCGGCGACCCGTACATCACGCACCCGGTGGCGGTCGCGACGATCCTCGCCGAGCTCGGCTTCGACGCGTCGACGCTCGCCGCGGCGCTCCTGCACGACACCGTCGAGGACACCTCCTACTCGCTGGACCAGCTGCGCGGCGAGTACGGCGACGAGATCGCGATGCTCGTCGACGGCGTGACGAAGCTCGACAAGGTGACCTACGGCGACGCCGCGCAGGCCGAGACCGTGCGCAAGATGGTCGTCGCCATGGCTCGCGACATCCGCGTGCTCGTCATCAAGCTCGCCGACCGGCTGCACAACGCCCGCACGTGGAAGTACGTGTCGTCGTCGTCCGCGGAGCGCAAGGCCCGCGAGACCCTCGAGATCTACGCGCCGCTCGCGCACCGCCTCGGCATGAACACCATCAAGTGGGAGCTCGAGGACCTGTCGTTCCAGGCGCTGTACCCCAAGGTGTACGACGAGATCGTGCACCTCGTCGCCGAGCGCGCCCCCGCGCGCGAGGAGTACCTCGCGGTGGTGCGCGACCAGGTCACGGCGGACCTGCGCAGCGCGAAGATCCGCGCGACGGTCACGGGGCGGCCGAAGCACTACTACTCGATCTACCAGAAGATGATCGTGCGCGGTCACGACTTCGCGGAGATCTACGACCTCGTCGGCGCACGCGTCCTCGTGGACAGCGTCCGGGACTGCTACGCGGCGCTCGGCGCGCTGCACGCGCGGTGGAACCCCGTGCCGGGGCGGTTCAAGGACTACATCGCGATGCCGAAGTTCAACATGTACCAGTCGCTGCACACGACGGTCATCGGCCCCGGCGGCAAGCCCGTCGAGATCCAGATCCGCACGCACGACATGCACCGGCGCGCGGAGTACGGCGTCGCGGCGCACTGGAAGTACAAGGAGACCGCGAAGTCCGGCGGCAAGACGGACAAGGCCGACAGCGCCGCGAACGACATGCGCTGGCTGCGCCAGCTCGTCGACTGGCAGCGCGAGACGGCCGACCCGTCGGAGTTCCTCGACTCGCTGCGGTTCGAGATCGGCGGCGCCGAGGTCTACGTCTTCACGCCGAAGGGTGACGTCCTGGCCCTGCCCGCCGGGTCGACCCCGGTCGACTTCGCCTACGCCGTCCACACCGAGGTCGGGCACCGCACCATGGGCGCGCGCGTCAACGGGCGCCTCGTGCCGCTCGACTCGACGCTCGAGAACGGCGACGCGGTCGACGTCCTGACCTCCAAGTCGGAGAACGCCGGCCCGAGCCGCGACTGGCTCGCGTTCGTCAAGAGCCCCCGGGCGCGCAACAAGATCCGTCAGTGGTTCTCCAAGGAGCGCCGCGAGGAGGCCGTCGAGCACGGCAAGGACGCCATCGCCAAGGCGATGCGCAAGCAGAACCTGCCGATCCAGCGTCTGCTGTCGCACGAGTCGCTCGTCGCGCTCGCCAACGAGATGCGGTTCGCCGACGTCACCGCGCTGTACGCGGCGATCGGCGAGGGCCAGGTCTCGGCCGCGAACGTCGTGTCCAAGCTCGTCCAGTCGATGGGCGGCGAGGAGGCGACGGTCGAAGACCTCGCGGAGATCGCGCGCCCCGGGCAGACCGCGCGGCGCGTCCGCACGGGCGACCCCGGCGTCATGGTCAAGGGCGTCGAGGACATCTGGGTCAAGCTCGCCAAGTGCTGCACCCCGGTGCCCGGCGACGAGATCATCGGCTTCGTCACGCGCGGCCAGGGCGTGAGCGTGCACCGTGCCGACTGCGGCAACGTCGTGGGCCTGCGCAGCCAGCCGGAGCGCATCGTCGACGTCTCGTGGACGACCGGCAGCAACACGATGTTCCTCGTGCAGATCCAGGTCGAGGCGCTCGACCGGGCGCGTCTGCTGTCGGACGTCACGCGCGTGCTGTCCGACCACCACGTGAACATCCTGTCGGCGACGGTCTCGACGTCGAACGACCGCGTGGCGATGTCGCGCTTCGTGTTCGAGATGGCCGAGCCGGGGCACCTCGCGCAGGTGCTGAGCGCGGTGCGCAAGGTCGACGGCGTCTTCGACGTCTACCGCATCACCGGGTCCCGCGCGGAGCAGGCGCCCCCGCTCCCGGCCTGACGCACCCGCCGGCACGCCGACCGGGCCGCGCGCCGCCGGGCAGCCGGAGCGCGCCGGTGGCACGATCGGGCGCATGGACCTGCCCGTGATGCCGCCCGTGCTGCCCATGCTCGCCAAGTCCGTCCCCGACGTGCCCGAGCCGGACGGCGTCGCGGGTGGATACGTCTACGAGCCGAAGTGGGACGGGTTCCGGGCGATCGTCTACCGCGACGGCGACGAGGTGCGCCTCGACAGCCGCAACGCGCGGCCGATGGAGCGGTACTTCCCGGAGCTGGTCGAGGCGGTGCGTGCGGCGCTGCCGCCGCGGTGCGTGGTGGACGGCGAGATCGTCGTCGCCCAGGACGGGCGCCTCGAGTTCGAGGTGCTGCAGCAGCGCATCCACCCCGCCGCGTCGCGCGTGCGCCTCCTCGCGGAGCAGACGCCCGCGAGCCTCATCGTGTTCGACGTCCTCGCGCTCGACGACGAGGACATGACCGGGGAGCCGCTCGAGCGGCGGCAGGAGGTGCTCGACGCGCTGGGCCTCGACGGGCCCCAGGTGCACGCGACCCCGCGCACGCGCGACGTCGCCGTGGCGCGCGAGTGGTTCGACACGTTCGAGGGCGCCGGGCTGGACGGCGTGGTCGCCAAGCCGCTCGACGGGCGCTACCAGCCGAACAAGCGCGCGATGCTCAAGGTCAAGCACGGGCGCGACGCCGACGTGGTGCTCGCCGGCTACCGCCTGCACAAGACGTCGACCCCGGCGAAGCCGCTGCTCGGGTCGCTCCTGCTCGGCCTGTACGACGACGCGGAGCAGCTCCAGTTCGTCGGCGTCGCCGCGTCGTTCCCCGCCGCCCGGCGTGCCGCGCTCGTGGCCGAGCTCGCGCCGCTCGTCGTGGAGCCGGGCACGCCCGAGGCGGACGCGCACCCGTGGGCCGGCTGGGAGAACCCGGCCACCGAGACGGGCGACCGCAAGCCGGGCGCCCAGTCGCGCTGGAGCGCGGGCAAGGACCTGTCGTTCACCCCGCTGCGGCCCGAGCGCGTGCTCGAGGTCGCCTACGACCACATGGAGGGCACGCGCTTCCGCCACACCGCGCAGTTCCGCCGGTGGCGCGACGACCGCGACCCGCGCTCGTGCACCTACGAGCAGCTCGAGGAGCCGGTGCGCTACGACCTCGGCGGGCTGCTGCCCGGGGCGCCGGGCGCCTGAGCGCCCCGGCTCAGGCGTCGGGGACGCGCGGGCGGTTGCGGTCCTTGCTGGGCTGCACGCGCTTCGGCTCGCCCGGCATCTTCGGGTACTCCGGCGGGTAGGGCAGGTCACCGAGGCCGTGCTCGGCCTCGTCGCGGCGCGAGAGCTCGAGCGCGGGCTCGAGCGAGGCGCCGGGGTCGTCCCGGTCGGCGCGCAGCGGCGCGAAGAGGTCGCCGACCTCGGCGAAGCGGGCGGGCATCGTCAGCACGTCGAAGTCGTCGGGGTGGACGTCGCCGAGCTCGTCCCAGCGCAGCGGGGCGGAGACGGTCGCCCGCTGGTTCGCGCGGATCGAGTACGCCGACGCGATCGTGCGGTCGCGCGCCATCTGGTTGTAGTCGACGAAGATCTTGGCGCCGCGCTCCTCCTTCCACCACTTCGTCGTGACCTGCTCCGGGAGGCGGCGCTCGAGCTCGCGACCGATCGCGATGGTCGCGCGGCGCGCGGCGACGAAGTCCCACTCGGGGCTCACGGGGACGAAGACGTGGATGCCGCGGCCGCCGGACGTCTTCGGGTACCCGGTCAGGCCGAGCTCGTCGAGGAGCTCGTGCAGGTGCGGGGCGACGCGCACGGCGTCGTCGAAGTCGGTGCCGGGCTGCGGGTCGAGGTCGATGCGCAGCTGGTCGACCGCCTCCACGTCCTCGCCCCGCACCGGCCACGGGTGGAAGGTGAGGGTCCCGAGGTTCGCCGCCCACGCGACGACCGCGAGCTCGGTGGGGCACACCTCGTCGGCCGTGCGCCCGCTGGGGAAGGCGATCCGCGCCGTCCGCACGTAGTCGGGCGCGCCCTTGGGGATGCGCTTCTGGTAGAACGCGTCGCCGGTGTTGTCGGTGCGCGTGCTCATGCGCGCGCCCTCGAACACGCCCTTGGGCCAGCGCTCCAGCGTGGTGGGCCGGTCGACGAGGGCGCCGAGGATCCCGTCGCCGACGGCGAGGAAGTACTCGACGACGTCGAGCTTGGTCACCCCGCGCGCCGGGAACACGACCCGGTCGGGGCTGGTCACCCGGACGGTGCGTCCTCGGACGTCGAGCTCCACCGGCGGCGTCGTGGCAGCGGCCATGGCGACCAACCTAGCCCGCGTCGCCCTCCTCGGCGAGCAGGCGGGCGAGCACGGCGCGTGCCCGGTCGCGCCCCGCCCACCGGTACCGCAGCTCGAGCGAGCGCGCGGCCTGCGCGACGTCGAGGCCCCGGTCGTCCCGGAGCCGGCGCAGGAGCGCGGCCGCCTCGTCCGGCTCGCACCGCGTCGCGACGTCGAGCGCGGTGCGCCGCGCGTCCGTGACCCGCACCCCGGCGACCAGCACCGTCTCGGACCGCAGCAGGGCCGCCTGGCGCGCGACGCGACCGCGCAGGGGCGGCGGCCGGTGCGTGCCCGGCGGGTAGACGACCTCGAGACGCGACGGCGCCCGCCCGCCGCACAGCACCCACGCCGCGCTCGGCCCCGCGACGACGTACGGCGCCGGCACCTGCTCCCGCACGGCCAGCGCGCGGAGCGTCGGGGTGACTGGCACGCGCGCGGGTGCGGCGACGTCGTCCCGGAGGACGACCAGTGCGCCGCGGCGCACGAGGTCCTGGTACGCCGGGCCACCGCCGACGTCGGCCGGCCGCACGAGGAGACCGACCTCCGGCTCGCGCGGCTCGAGCAGGCGTTCCAGGGGTGGGTACACGGTCACCCGGACACCCTGCCGCACGCACCGGGAGGACGAGAAGGGCCGGCGCGCGTCCTGTGGACGAGCGCCGGCCCCGGCTGGTGCAGCGCCGGGAGCGTCAGCCGCGCGACTCCTCGGCCGCGCGCACGACCTGCTCGAGCCACGAGCGCCGGGCCGCGAGCGCGGTCTCGAGCTCGGACACCGCGCGCGAGTCGCCGCGGTCGCGGGCCGACGCCAGGTCGGCCTCGAGGGCCGCGATCGCCGCCTCGAGCTGCGCCGCGGCGCCCTCGGCGCGAGCCCGCGTCTCCGGGTTGGTGCGCGTCCACTGCGCCTGCTCGGCGTCCCGCACGGCGTTCTCCACCGCGCGGAGGCGGCCCTCGACGCGCTGCAGGTCGCCGCGCGGCACGCGCCCGGCCTCCTCCCAGCGCTCCTGGATGTCGCGCAGGGCGTTCTTCGCCGCCGCCAGGTCCGTCACGGGCACGAGCGCCTCGGCCTCGGTGAGCAGCGCCTCCTTGACCTCGAGGTTGGCGGCGTACTCCGCGTCGGTGGCGGAGTTCGCGGCGTCGCGCGCCTGGAAGAAGGCGTCCTGGGCCGCTCGGAACCGCGCCCAGAGCGCGTCGTCGTCCTTGCGGCTCGCGCGCCCGGCCGCCTTCCAGCGCGCCATGAGGTCGCGGTAGGCGCCGGCGGTGGCGCCCCAGTCGGTGCTCGAGGACAGCGCCTCGGCCTCGGCGACGAGCTTCTCCTTGGCGGCCTTCGCGGCGGAGTTGCGCTGCTCGAGCTCGGCGAAGTAGTGCCGGCGCTCGCGGTCGAAGGCGGTGCGGGCGTGGCTGAACCGCTTCCAGAGGGCCTCCTCGCTCGCGCGGTCGATGCGCGGGCCGGACCGCTGCGCCTCCTTCCAGCGCTCGAGCAGGTTGCGCAGCTCCTCGCCGGCCGGGCGCCACTGCATGCGGGCCGGGTCGGTGGCCGCGATCTTCTCGGCGGCCTCGATGATCTCGGTGCGCGCCGCGAGGGCCGCGGCCTTGGCGGAGGCGCGCTCGGCCTCGATCTGGGAGCGACGCTCCGCCGCGAGCGTGCGGAGCCCCGCGACCTGTGCGCGCAGCGCGTCGAGGTCGCCGACCGCGGACGGCTCGGCGGTCTCCTCGCCGAGGCGGGCGAGGGTCTGGTCGATCTCGCGCACCGACAGGTCCGTCGCCGCGAGGCGCGACTCGAACAGCGCGACCTTCGCCTGCAGGTCGAGGAACCGGCGCACGTACAGCGTGAGCGCCTCGTCGGCGTCCACGCCGGGGAACTGCCCGACGGCGCGCTCTCCGGCCTCCTCGCGCACGTACACGGTCCCGTCCTCGTCGACGCGGCCGAAGCCGGCGGCGGCCGGGCGGCACCTTCACGGCGACCGCCTCGGGCTTCGCGCCGGGGGAGTGGGTCTCGGCCACGCTGTTCTCGACGCGCGTCGATCTGGGCATGTTCCGCGCGGACGCCTCGGGCGTCGTCACC
>NZ_LWGL01000037.1 GCF_001722485.1 Cellulosimicrobium cellulans
CGCGAGGAGCGGCGCGAGCCGCGCGAGCTGGTCCGGGGTCACGGTCGCGCCCGCGAGCGAGCGCACGCCCGCGACCGCGTCGAGGTCCGCGCCGCGCAGGTCGACGTCCTCGAGCGTCGACGCCTGGCTCACGGAGAACGGGCCGTCCGACCCGTCCTGCACGCGGCTCGTGCACCAGTACGTGCCCGTCGGGGTGTCGGTGTACTGGCTGTAGGGGCTGAGCCGGTCCTCCGCGCCGAAGATCGTGCGCGCCGTCCAGCTGCGGCACACGTGCTGGCCCTCGACGGCGCCGAGCGCGTCGGCCGGGAAGCGCACGCCGTCGTTCTCGTACGCCTTGTGGATCACGCCCGACTCGTGGACCTTCATGAAGTGCACCGGGATCCCCAGGTGGCGCGTCGCGAGGTTCGTGAACCGGTGCGCGGCGGTCTCGTAGGAGACGGCGAACGCGTCGCGCAGGTCCTCGATCGAGATCGCGCGCGCCTCCTTGGCGGCGCGCAGCACCTTCACGGCGTGGCGCTCCGGGAGCAGGATCGCGGCGGCCAGGTAGTTCGCCTCGACGCGCTGGCGCAGGAACTCGCCGTAGTCGCGCGGCTCGGCGTGGCCGAGGACGTGGGGTGCGAGGGCCTGCAGGAGGGCCGACGTCGGGTTGGACCGGCCGCGCATCCCGTCGCTCGGCAGGTACACGCGCCGGTGCCGCAGGTCGAGCACCGACCGGGTCGAGTGCGGCAGGTCGGGCACGTAGTGCAGCGTGAAGCCGAGGTGCGCGGCGACGTCGGCGGCGACGCGTTGCGGCAGCGGCCCTCCCGTGTGCCCGACGCCGGCGAGCAGCCGGGTCGCGGCGTCCTCCAGCTCCGGGAAGTAGTTGTCCTGCGCCCGCATGGTCGCGCGCAGCTCGACGTTCGCGCGGCGCGCCTCCTCCGGCGTGGCCGCCCGCTCGGTGTGCAGGCGCTCGAGCTCGCGCTGCAGCGCGACGATGGTCTCCAGGGCGTCCGTGGGTAGCGACCTGCCGACGCGGACGGGGCGCAGCCCGAGCGCCTCGAACAGCGGCCCCCGCTGCGCGCGCTCGAGCTCGATCTCGAGCGCGTCCCGGCGCGACGGCGGCTCGGGCGACAGGAGGTCGTCGAGGGTCGCTCCGAGCGCGTGGGCCACGGCCTGCAGCTGGGCGAACTTCGGCTCGCGCCGGCCGTTCTCCAGCAGCGACACCTGCGACGGGGCGCGGCCGATCGCCGTGCCGAGGTCGTCCAGCGTCATGCCGCGCGCCGTGCGCAGGTGACGGATCCGGCGCCCGATGGTCAGCGCGTCGGGCTCGTCCGCGAGCGGCAGCGCGGCGCCGACCTCCGCGCGGTCCAGCGAGCCGTCCACCGCGCGGTCCAGCGAGCCGGCGGTTCGCGTCGTCGGGATAGCCATGACCGAGGGTGACACACGCCACTCCTTGCGGACAACAGAAGAATCGCGGTTCTTTCGCACGTGTAGGGCTGGAACGCCCGGCCGCGGCGGCACGACAGTCGATCCACGGCCCTCGCCCGAGGGTCCGTGACCGCCGGCCGGCCGCCCTGCGCGCGGCCCGGCCCGAACCTCAGGAGGCTCCGTGGCACGCAGGACCGCACCCACCGTCGTCAGCCGTCGCTCCCCCGGCGAGTACGCAGGAGGAGCGCGCACCGCCGGGACCGGCGCCGCCGTCGGACGCGGCCGCGGTCCCGCCGCGCCCCGCCCGGGCGACCAGACGCGGACCGCCGCCGAGCTCGGCCACGAGTGGGCGACCGACCCGCGCTGGGCGGGGGTCCGCCGGGACCACACCGCCGACGACGTCGTCGCGCTGCGCGGCTCGGTGCGCGAGGAGCACACCCTCGCCCGCCGAGGCGCCGAGCGGCTGTGGGAGCTGCTGGGCACCGAGGAGTGGGTCGCCGCGCTCGGTGCCTACACCGGGAACCAGGCCGTGCAGCAGGTCCGCGCCGGCCTGAAGGCGATCTACCTGTCCGGGTGGCAGGTCGCGGCCGACGCCAACCTCTCGGGACAGACGTACCCCGACCAGTCCCTCTACCCCGCCGACTCGGTCCCCGCCGTCGTGCGCCGGATCAACAACGCCCTGCTGCGCGCCGACCAGGTCGAGACGGCCGAGGCTGCGGGCTCGCCCGGCGTCCGACCGGCCCGCGACTGGCTCGCCCCGGTCGTCGCGGACGCCGAGGCGGGCTTCGGCGGGCCGCTCAACGCCTACGAGCTCATGCACGCGATGATCGCGGCGGGCGCCGCGGGCGTGCACTTCGAGGACCAGCTCGCGTCGGAGAAGAAGTGCGGCCACCTCGGCGGGAAGGTGCTCGTCCCGACGTCGCAGCACGTGCGCACCCTCGGCGCGGCGCGCCTGGCGGCCGACGTCGCAGGCGTGCCGACCGTCGTCGTCGCCCGGACGGACGCGCTCGCCGCGGACCTGCTCACGTCCGACGTCGACGAGCGCGACAGGCCGTTCCTCACGGGCGAGCGCACCGCCGAGGGGTTCCACCGGGTGCGGCCGGGGTTCGACGCCGTCGTCGCGCGCGGTCTCGCGTACGCCCCGTACGCCGACCTCCTGTGGGTCGAGACCGGCACGCCCGACCTCGCGCTCGCCCGGCGCTTCGCCGAGGCGGTCCACGCCGAGCACCCCGGCAAGAAGCTCGCGTACAACTGCTCGCCGTCGTTCAACTGGCGCAAGCACCTGCGCGACGACGAGATCGCCGGGTTCCAGAAGGAGCTCGCCGCGATGGGGTACGCGTTCCAGTTCGTCACGCTCGCCGGGTTCCACGCCGTCGCGCACTCGATGTTCGAGCTCGCGCGCGGCTACCGCGAGCGCGCGATGAGCGCCTACGTCGAGCTGCAGGAGGCCGAGCTCGCCGCCGAGGCGGACGGCTACACCGCCACCCGCCACCAGCGGGAGGTCGGCACCGGCTACTTCGACCGCGTCGCCGCGGCGCTGAACCCGGACGCCGCGACCCTCGCCCTCGCCGGCTCCACCGAGACCGCCCAGTTCCACTGACCTGCCCCTCCCGCGAGGTAGAGGGAATCCCGCGGGGTAGAGGCCGATTCCCCTCTACCTCGACGAGATCCCTCTATCTCGCGGGACCGACCGTTCGGAGCGACCATGACGACTTTCACCACCTCCACCACGCAGCCCTCCTCGGGGAGCCCATCGGGCAGCCTGCGCGTCACGGGCGCGCTCGGCCCGCGCTACCGCGAGGTACTCACGCCCGAGGCGCTCGAGTTCCTCACCGTGCTGCACGACCGGTTCGTCGCCGGGCGGCACGACGTCCTCGTGGACCGGCAGCAGCGCCGTCAGCAGGTCGCGGACGGTGTCGACCCGGACTTCCGCGCGTCGACCCGCCCCGTCCGCGACGACCCGTCGTGGCGCGTCGCGGGATCGGCCGGGGCGCCGGGCCTGGAGGACCGCCGCGTCGAGATCACGGGTCCGACCGACCCGAAGATGACGATCAACGCCCTCAACTCGGGCGCGAACGTGTGGCTCGCCGACGCCGAGGACGCGTCGTCGCCCACGTGGCGCAACGTCGTCGAGGGCCAGCTCGCGCTGCACGACGCGATCCGCGGCACGCTGACGCACACGGTCGGCGCCGCGGGCGCCGAGACCAGGGAGTACCGGCTGCGCTCGACGACGCTCACGGACCTGCCCACGATCGTGTTCCGCCCGCGCGGGTGGCACCTCGTCGAGAAGCACGTGCGCTACCTCGACCGCGCGGGCATGAGCGTGTCGGCGTCCGCGTCGCTGGTCGACGCCGGCCTGTACCTGTTCCACAACGCGCGCGAGCTCGTCGCGCGGGGCCGCGGGCCGTACCTGTACCTGCCGAAGCTCGAGGGATACCGCGAGGCCCGGCTGTGGGACGACGTCCTCACGCTCGCGGAGGAGCGGCTCGACCTGCCCCACGGCACGATCCGCGCGACGGTCCTGATCGAGACGCTGCCCGCGGCGTTCGAGATGGAGGAGATCCTCTGGGAGCTCCGCGACCACTGCGCCGGGCTCAACGCGGGCCGCTGGGACTACCTCTTCTCGATCATCAAGGAGTTCCGCGCGCGCGGGGAGACGTACGTGCTGCCCGACCGCGATCAGGTCATCATGACCGCGCCCTTCCTGCGCGCGTACACCGAGCTGCTCGTCGCGACGTGCCACCGGCGCGGCGCGCACGCGATCGGCGGGATGAGCGCGTTCGTCCCGGACCGCCGGCGGCCCGACGTCACGGCGCGCGCGATCGAGCAGGTGCGCGCGGACAAGCGGCGCGAGGCGACGGACGGGTTCGACGGCACGTGGGTCGCGCACCCGGACCTCGTCGAGGCCGCGCGCGCGGAGTTCGACGCCGTGCTCGGGGGCGCGCCGAACCAGGTGGGGCGGCTGCGCGACGACGTGCACGTGGGGCAGCACGAGCTGCTCGACATCGGGTCCGCACGCCGGTCCGGGGCGACGGTGACGGCGGCCGGGCTGCGCGCGAACGTGTCGGTCGCCGTGCGGTACGTCGAGTCGTGGCTGCGCGGCGTCGGCGCGGTCGCGCTCGACCACCTCATGGAGGACGCCGCGACGGCCGAGATCGCCCGCGCGCAGGTGTGGCAGTGGATCGCCTCGGGGACGCGGACCGACAACGGCGTGCCCGTCACGCGCGAGCGCGTCGAGGCGCTGCTCGCCGAGATCGTCGACGACCTGCCGCGCCCCGCCGGGAACCGCGTCGACGACGCCGCCGCGGTGTTCCGCGCCGTCGCGCTCGCCGACGACTTCCCGACGTTCCTCACCGTCGGGGCGTACTCGCAGCTCCTCGTCGGCTCGGACGTCGACCAGCCGCGCGCCGCGGACGCGACGGAGCAGCCCGACCCTCAGTCCGTGTCGTCCCCGTCGGACGCCTCGGTCACGCGGCTCACCTCGAGCGCGCGCTCGATGTCGAGCACGATCGCCCCGGCCGCGAGGTAGTCGTCCCCCGTGCCGTGCGAGCGCTCGCGGGCGAGCGCGGTGCGCAGCTCGTGCACCGCCTCGCGCGCGGGCGCCCGGTCCGCGTGCTCGCCGTCGCGCACCACGACGGCGAGCGCGCTCAGCGCCTCGGCCGTCGGGTGCCGCAGCCGCACGCCCAGCACCTGGTCGTCGACGTCCTCGCGCTCGCCCTCGGTGAGGACCCGTACGAGATCGGTGACGACCCCGGTCGTCACGGACAGCCGCTCCGACCGGTCCAGCTGTTCCCGCAGCCGTTCGCGCTGGCGCCGGGCGCGCACGTTGAGCCACTGCGCCTCGCGCGCCTCGTCCGCGGCGCGCCGGGCGCCCTCGACCGCGGGTGCGACACCCCGCCGTCGTTCCTCCCACTCCTCCGCCCGCGGCGCGCGGTCGCCGTGCAGGCCGTCCGCGAGCGCGTCGAGCTGGTCCGCGAGGACGTCCTGCAGCTCGTCGAGCGCGGCCTCCGACGGTCCGAGCGGGAGCGGGGGCGCCACGAGGTTGACCAGCACGCCCACGGCGGCGCCGAGGACCACGAGCCCGAGGTAGGCGACGATGTAGCTCGACTGGTCCTGCGGCCCGCCGATGACGAGCACGAACAGCGCGGACGTCACCGTCCACTGGCTCATGTCCCCGAGCGTCCGCCACGCGGCGAGCAGGCTCGCGACGACGACCGTGATCGCGACCGTGAGCGAGTCGATCGGCAGCAGGCGGTCCGCAATCGTGGCCGTCGCGGCGCCGACGACGATGGCGAGGGTTGCGCGCACCGACTGGCTCACCGACCGCGCCGCGGTGGACGACGTCGCGACCACCGCGCCGAGCGGGGCGTAGAACCGGTAGTCGGCGAACGGGTCGGGCACCACGAGCGCGAGCAGCCACGCGACCCACCAGGCGAGCCCCGCCGCGATGCCGGAGCGCAGCGCCACCGCCCACACGGGGTGGGTGGCGAGGAAGCGCACCGCGCGGAAGACGCGGTGCCGGACGGCGGTCCGGGGGTCGGGCGCGGTGCGGAGCGTCGGCATGACCTCCATCTTGCGAAAGGTCGTGTGGCCTCGCAGGACGCGGCACGGGTCAGCGCTCGGCGGCCGACAGCTCTCCCCACTCGTCGTCGGTCAGCAGCCGGGAGCGGATGAGGAACCGCACGCCCTCGGGCGCCTCGACGCTGAACCCGGCTCCGCGCCCGGGCACGACGTCGATCGTCAGGTGCGTGTGCTTCCAGTACTCGAACTGCGCGCGGCTCATCCACACGGGCACGGTGAACGCTTCCGGGGCGGCGCTGTCGGCGCCAGCGTCCTCTCCGGCGACCTCTCGTGCCGACCCGTCGACGACGAGGTCGCCGAGGTGCACGTCGGCGTCGGACGTGAGGAAGTCGCCCTGCGGGTAGCACATGGGCGACGACCCGTCGCAGCACCCGCCGGACTGGTGGAACATCAGCTCGCCGTGGATCGTGCGCAGCCTCGCGAGCAGCGTGGCGGCGGGCTCGGTGAGCGCGACCCGCGCGGGTGGCGCGCCGAGATCGGGCGAGCGGGCGTCGTCGGGCACGGGGACCTCCAACGGGGACGGACGAGAACGACGATGCTCGCCGCCGAGCACGAGGTTGGTGCCGTCATCAGGCTCAGAACGACACCAACCCCGTGCTCGGCGGGTGGGCCGGCCTAGAAGAAGCCGAGCTTCTGGGCCGAGTACGAGACGAGCAGGTTCTTCGTCTGCTGGTAGTGGTCGAGCATCATCTTGTGGTTCTCGCGCCCGACGCCCGAGCCCTTGTACCCGCCGAACGCGGCCGCTGCGGGGTACGCGTGGTAGCAGTTCGTCCAGACGCGGCCCGCCTCGATGGTGCGGCCGGCGCGGTAGGCGGTGTTCCCGGACCGCGACCACACGCCGGCGCCGAGCCCGTAGAGGGTGTCGTTGGCGATGGTCATGGCGTCGTCGAAGTCGGTGAAGTCCGTGACCGCGACGACCGGGCCGAAGATTTCCTCCTGGAAGATCCGCATGGAGTTCTTGCCCTCGAAGATCGTCGGCTGCACGTAGTAGCCGCCCTGCAGGTCCCCGCTGAGCTCGGCCCGCCCCCCGCCCGTGAGGACCTTCGCGCCCTCGGCCTGCCCGATGTCGATGTACGACAGGATCTTCTCGAGCTGGTCGTTCGAGGCCTGCGCGCCGATCATCGTCTCCGTGTCGAGCGGGTTGCCCTGCTTCACCGCGCGCGTGCGCTCGATCGCGTCGCCGAGGAAGGAGTCGTAGATCGACGACTGGATGAGCGCGCGCGACGGGCACGTGCACACCTCGCCCTGGTTGAGGGCGAACATCGTGAACCCCTCGAGCGCCTTGTCGTAGAAGTCGTCGCGCTCCGCGGCCACGTCGTCGAAGAAGATGTTCGGGCTCTTGCCGCCGAGCTCGAGCGTGACGGGGATGATGTTCTGGCTCGCGTACTGCATGATCAGGCGGCCCGTCGTCGTCTCGCCCGTGAACGCGATCTTGCGGATGCGCGGGCTGGACGCGAGCGGCTTGCCCGCCTCGACGCCGAACCCGTTGACGACGTTGACCACGCCCGGCGGCAGCAGGTCGCCGATGAGTTCCATGAGCAGGAGGATCGACGCGGGCGTCTGCTCGGCCGGCTTGAGCACCACGCAGTTGCCGGCCGCGAGCGCCGGCGCGAGCTTCCACGTGGCCATGAGGATCGGGAAGTTCCACGGGATGATCTGCCCGACGACGCCGAGCGGCTCGTGGAAGTGGTACGCGATGGTGTCGGAGTCGATCTCGGAGATCGACCCCTCCTGCGCGCGGATCGCGCCCGCGAAGTAGCGGAAGTGGTCGATCGCGAGCGGGATGTCCGCGGCGAGCGTCTCGCGGACCGGCTTGCCGTTCTCCCACGACTCGGCGACCGCGATCTTCTCGAGGTTCGCCTCCATGCGGTCGGCGATCTTGTTGAGGATGTTCGCGCGCTCGCTGACGGACGTGCGCCCCCACGACCGGGCGGCACCGTGCGCGGCGTCGAGGGCGCGCTCGATGTCGTCGGCGTTGCCGCGCGCGACCTCGGTGAACGGGCGCCCGGTGACGGGGCTCGGGTTCTCGAAGTACTGGCCGCTCGACGGCGCGACGTACTCGCCGCCGATCCAGTGGTCGTACCGGGACCGGTACTCGACGACCGCGCCGTCGGTGCCCGGGGCTGCGTAGACGGTCATGCTGTCTGCCTCCTCGCAGTGCTCGCTCGTCGCGCCCGCACGGCCGGGGTGCCCGACGGCGGTGCGCGGCACGGCGCCTCGTCGCGCCGTGGTCGTCACGGTAGGAGGGGCAGGGTTGCAGGAGCGTTGCAGCGGCTGTGGCCGTGGTGCGAGCGGGTCAGGTGAGCTCGGCGTCGAGCACGGCGAGGTGGGCGCGGGCGCGGGCGCGCAGCGGGCTGCCGTCGTCGGCGAGGCGGACGAGGCGCGTCCACGCGGCGTGGTCGTCGGCGCCCTCGTCGGTGCGGGTCCAGGCGTCGAGGACGGCGGGGTCGTCGCTCGCGTGCGCGGCGGCGCGCACCTCGGCGGCGAGCTCGGCGCGCAGCCGCTCGATCCCCGGCGCGACGGACCGCGCGAGCAGCGGTCCGCCGTAGGCCGCGAGCGCCGCCCGGACGTCGCCCGCGGCGAGCCGCTCGCGCACCACGTCGACGTCCGTGCGCACCGGCCCGGCGAGGCGGTACGGGCGCGACCCGGCGAGCAGCGGACCGGCGACGCGGCGCAGACGCGACACCTCGGCGCGCACGGTGACGTCGGACAGGTCGCCCGGGTGCAGGAGGACGGCGAGCTCGTCCGCGGAGAGCCCGCGTGGCTGCTCGGCGAGCAGCGCGAGGATCTCGGCGTGCCGCAGGGACAGGCGCCGCTCGCCGTCGGGCCAGACGAGCGCGGGGTCGCCGAGGAGGCGCAGCGCCGGGGACCCCGCGCGGCCGTCGAGCACGGGCGCCGGGTCGGCACGCGCGGCGAGCTCGCGCTCGAGCGTCGCCACCGTCGCGCGGACGAGGGACAGCACGACGTGCGACGCGGCGGCGCGCCCACCCGTCACGTCGAGCACGCCGACCACCCGGCCGCCGGGAGCGCGCACCGGCGCCGCCGCGCAGTTGAGGTCCTGCACCGGGCGAGAGAAGTGCTCGGCGCCGAGCACCTGGACGGGGCGCCGCGTCGCGAGCGCCGTGCCCGGCGCGTTGGTGCCGACGCGCTCCTCGCGCCACACGGCGCCCTCGACGAACCCGACGCGCTCGACCGCGCCGCGCGTGCGGGTGCTGCCCTCGACCCACAGGAGGCGACCGGCGTCGTCGGAGACCGCGACGACGAGGCCGTCGTCGCGCGCGCCGTCGACCACGAGCTCGCGCACGACGGGCATGAGCGCCGCGAGCGGGTGCGCCGCGCGGTACGCCTCGAGCTCGTCGTCGGTGAGCCCTCCTCCCGGGCTGGGCGTGTCCGGGTCGACGCCCGAGCGCAGGCTGCGGCGCCACGACGCCGCGACGAGCGGGTCGACGCCGGGCAGTAACGCGCCGGTGCCGAGGAAGGTGTCGTAGGCGGTGCGCACCGACCGGGCGTCGCGGCGTGCCGGGCCGCCGGGTGCCGCGGTCCGCTCCGCCATGCTCACCTCCGACGTCGGCGTCCGGGTGCTGCCGCCAGTGTAGGCGGCGTCGTGACGCCCGTCACACCGCGCTTGTCGCCGCCCCGCGCGTGCGCCGTGCGCCGACGGCGAGCACCCCGTCCCCGCGCGCGTCGCCGTCGAGCACCGTCGGGGCGCTCAGCCCGGGGACGGCGAGCGAACGGACGACACCCGCCACGACGCGCCCGTCGGCCTGACCGCCCGGCGTCTCGTGCACGAGCCACACCCACCCTCCGGCGCCCAGACGCGCGGCGAGCGCGGCGCACGCGGCGCGCGCGTCCCCGGTCCAGAACAGGTTGACGTTCACCGCCACCACGACGTCGAAGAGCGGCTCGCCGTCGAGCACCGCGCCGATCTCCTCGACCGCACCGGCCCGGACGACGAGGCGCCCGTCCGCGACCGCGCCGGCGTTGCGGCGGGTCGCGCGCGCGACCGCGACGGGCGACCGGTCGACCGCCACGTACCGCAGGCCCGGGTACCGCGAGAGCAGCAGCTCGGCGAGCGCGCCCGGGCCGCAGCCGAGCTCGAGCACGCGCTCGTCGCCGCCGAGGTCGAGCAGCTCGGCGGCCCGCCGCAGCCGTGCGGGGACCGTGGGCACCACGGCGCCAGTGTGCGCAGCGCCGCCGGGAACCGCACGCGCTCACGGCGCGGAACGCCACGACGTGGCCCGACCACGTGGCGCGTAACACTGTCTCAGCATGCGCGATGCGCTTCTCGTCAGATGGACGCGCGACCTAGCCTGGACGTCAGACCCGACGACCACGGAGGAACCCCATGCCGGCACCGCTCGACACCAGCGAGAAGATCACGCAGTACGCCCACCCGGACCGCCTCGTGAGCACGGACTGGCTCGCGGAGCACCTCGGGGACCCGGGCCTCGTCGTCGTCGAGTCCGACGAGGACGTCCTGCTCTACGAGACGGGGCACATCCCCGGCGCCGTGAAGATCGACTGGCACACCGACCTCAACGACCCCGACACGCGCGACTACGTCGACGGCAAGGCCTTCGCCGAGCTGCTCGGCTCGAAGGGCATCGGCCGCGACACGACGCTCGTCGTCTACGGCGACAAGAACAACTGGTGGGCCGCCTACGCGGCGTGGGTCTTCACGCTGTTCGGCCACGAGGACGTCCGCCTCCTCGACGGCGGCCGCGGCAAGTGGGTCGCCGAGGGGCGCGAGACGACGACGGACGTCCCCACGCCCGAGCCGGTCGAGTACCCGGTGGTCGAGCGCGACGACGTCACGGTCCGCGCCTTCAAGGAGGACGTCCTCGCGCACATCGGCAACGGGCCGCTCGTCGACATCCGCTCCCCGCAGGAGTACACGGGCGAGCGCCTGCACATCCCGGACTACCCGGAGGAGGGCGTGCTGCGCGGCGGGCACATCCCGACGGCGCGCAACGTCCCGTGGGCGACGGCGGTCGCCGAGGACGGCACGTACAAGTCGCGCGCCGAGCTCGAGGCGATCTACCAGGAGGGCGGCCTCGGCCTGCGCTCCGACGACGAGGTCGTCACGTACTGCCGCATCGGCGAGCGCTCGAGCCACACGTGGTTCGCGCTGACGTACCTGCTCGGCTTCGACTCGGTCCGCAACTACGACGGCTCGTGGACCGAGTGGGGCAACGCCGTGCGCGTGCCGATCGTCAAGGGCGACCAGCCGGGCGAGGCGCCCGCCGCCCTGAACTGAGCCGTCGCCCGACCGAGACTCTCCGCCCCTCCCCTGCCGACGCAGCACTCCCCGCGACGCTCGCGGAGATCCGCGAGGACTTCCTCGCCCTGCCCGAGCGCGAGCGCCTGCAGCTGCTCCTGGAGTTCGCGAACGAGCTGCCCGACCTGCCGGAGCGCTACGCGAGCGCGCCTGGGATGCTCGAGCGCATCGAGGAGTGCCAGTCCCCCGTGCGCGCGTTCGCCGAGCTGGACGCCGAGGGGGTCGTGCGCTTCTACGCGACGGCGCCGGCCGAGGCGCCGACGACGCGCGGGTTCGCCTCGATCCTCGCGCAGGGCCTGTCCGGGCTCACCGCGCAGCAGGTGCTCGACGTGCCCGACGACTTCCCCATGACGATCGGGCTCACGCGCGCGGTCAGCCCCCTGCGGCTCGGCGGCATGAGCGGCATGCTCACGCGCGCGAAGCGCCAGGTGCGCGAGCAGGTCGCGGCGCGCGGCTGAGGTCAGGCGCGCAGCGCCAGGCGTCGCGCGAGCACCGCGCACACCGCGAGCTGGAGCTGGTGGAACACGATCACCGGCACGGCCACGACGCCTGCGACGGCCACGGGGAGCAGCACGCTCGCCATGGGCAGACCCGTCGCGAGGGACTTCTTCGACCCGCACATGAGCAGCGCGACGCGGTCCTCGCGCGACAGCCGCAGCACGGCGCCGCCCCACCACGTGATCGCGAGCATCGCGGCGAGCAGCACGGCGCTCACCGCGAGCACGGCGGCGATGCCCCACGCCGAGACGCTCGCCCACACCCCGGCCGACGAGGCCGCCGCCACCGCGTGGAACACGACGACGAGGATCGTGCCGCGGTCGACCCCGAGCGTGAGCCGGCGCCGTGCCCGCACCCAGCCGCCGACCCACGGCTGCAGCAGCTGGCCGACGACGAACGGCACGAGGAGCTGGAGCAGGACGGTGCGCAGCCCGCCGAGCCCGCCCACCACCCCGCCGGCGTCCTCGGGCGCCGCACCCGCGCCGTCGGACAGCAGCCACAGCACGAGCAGCGGCGTGACGAGCATGCCGAGGACGTTCGACACCGTCGCGCCGCAGATCGCGCCGGCGACGTCGCCGCGCGCCGCCGAGGTGAACGCCACCGACGACTGCACGGTCGACGGCAGCAGGGACAGGAACAGCACGCCCGCGGCGAGCCCGGCGCCCACCAGCGGCGCGACGGCCCAGGCCACGAGGAGCCCGAGGAGCGGGAAGACGACGTACGTCGACGCGAGAATCGCGCCCTGCAGGCGCACGTTGCGCAGGCCGGACCACACCTCGCGCGTGGACAGGCGCATCCCGTAGACGAGGAAGAGCACGGTCACCGCGACGTCGGCGACGACGTCGACGACGCGCTGCGCCCCGGGCGGCACGGGGACCACGAGGCCCAGCACCAGCACGGCGAACAGGGTCACCACGAACGGGTCGACCCACCGGGCCAGGGCTGCACGCACGACGACCGAGTCTAGGGCGGCGTCCGCCGCCCGCCGGTCAGGCCCCGGGCGCCCCGCTCAGAAGTCGAACAGGTCCCCCAGCCACGACTCCTTCTTCTTGCGCTTGTCGTAGCGCGGGTCGTAGCCGCGGCGCTCGTCGTAGCGGCGGTCACCGTCGTACCGCCGGTCGCCGTCGTACCGCCGGTCGCCGTCGTAGCGGCGGTCCCGGTCGTAGCGGCGGTCCCGGTCGTCGTAGCGGCGGTCGTCCGGGCGCTGCGGCGAGCCGTAGTCGGCCGCCGCGGCGGGCGGGAAGGTCGTCGGCGGCGGGCCGGGCGACGCGGGCGCGACGGGCGCCGGACCGGTCGACTCCGCGGCGATCTCCGCCTCCATGGACCGGTCGATGATCTTGTCGAGCTCGCCGCGGTCCAGCCACACGCCGCGGCACGTGGGGCAGTAGTCGATCTCGACGCCCTTGCGCTCGGTCATGACGAGCACGGTCTGGTCGGTCGGGCACAGCATGGGGTCCTCCAGCGATCGGTCCTGGTTCCCCAACGTGCCACGCGGCGCGGCGGTTCCCACGGCGGCGCGCGGGGGACGGACCGGGACGCGCGGGTGGGGCAGGACGGCTCGCGGGACGGGCGTGCAGGACGCAGCGGGCTCGCGCGGCCGGTCAGAGCCGGTCGGCGTCGACCCGGCCCCGCATCTCGCCGACGCGGTGGACGTCCTCGTCGAGCGCGGCGATGGCGTCGGCGACCCGCGGCAGGAAGTCGGCGCCCGCGAGGAACCACTCGGCCCCGGCCAGGTAGCGCGCGGCCGCGACGTCGTCGTGGAGCGCGATGGCGAGGTCGGCCCGCAGGACGAGCGCGCGGAACCGGACGCGCTCCGAGACGCTGCGCGTGCGCACGCCCTCGGCCGCGAAGGCGGCGTCCAGCACGCGCGCGGCCCCGGCGGCGTCACCGGCGGCGCGCAGGATGCGCGCGTGCTCGACCGCGTGCGCGAGGTCGGGAGGCTGCTCGACGCGACGTCGGGGCAGGCCGGGTACGGCCACCCGTCCTCTCGCCATGGCGACCTCCCCGCTGCCCCCGGTGCTCTCGCGGGGCCACCCTATCCCCGGCCGGTGGCACCCCGGACAGGGCGGGCGTCGCGGTCCCCCACGACGCCCGCCCGCGCGGGTGCGCGCCGGTCAGCGCTGCACGCGAGCGCTGCCTCCGGAGGCGAGCTTGCGGACCTCGGCGAGCGAGGCCGTCGAGGTGTCGCCCGGCGTCGTCATGGCCAGCGCGCCGTGCGCGGCGCCGTACTCGACCGCCTCCTGGATCGACCCGAGCTCCATGAGACCGTACGCGAGGCCGGACGCGAACGAGTCGCCGCCGCCGACGCGGTCGAGGATCTCCAGGCCCGGGCGGTGCGTGGCCTCGGCGAAGCCCTGCACGCGCGACCAGGCGATGGCGCCCCAGTCGTTGACCGTCGCCGTCCTCACGCCGCGCAGCGTCGTCGCGATGACCTGGAAGTTGGGGTACTCCTCGGCGGCACGGCCGATCATCGCGCGGAACGCGCCCGTGTCGAGGTCGGTGAGGTTCTCGTCGACGCCCTCGACCTCGAAGCCGAGCGAGGCCGTGAAGTCCTCCTCGTTGCCGATCATCACGTCGACGTAGCGCGCGAGGCGGCGGTTGACCTCCTGCGCGCGCTCGACTCCGCCGATGCCCTGCCACAGCGACGGGCGGTAGTTGAGGTCGTACGACACGATCGTGCCGTGCCGGCGCGCGGCGGCCATCGCGGCCTCGGCGACGTCGGCGCTCGACTCCGAGAGCGCGGCGAAGATGCCGCCCGTGTGGAACCAGCGCACGCCGCGGCCGAACAGCGCGTCCCAGTCCACGTCGTCGGGCTGCAGCTGCGAGATCGCGGTGTTGCCGCGGTCGGAGACGCCGACCGCGCCGCGCACGCCGAAGCCGCGCTCGGTGAAGTTCAGCCCGTTGCGCACGGTCCGGCCGATGCCGTCGTACGAGCGCCACACGACGTGGCTCGTGTCGAGGCCGCCGGTGAGCATGAGGTCCTCGACGAGACGCCCGACCTCGTTGTCCGCGAGCGCCGTGACGACGGCGCCGCGCAGGCCGAAGCAGCGGCGCAGGCCGCGCGCGACGTTGTACTCGCCGCCGCCCTCCCACGCGTCGAAGCTGCGGGCGGTCTTGATGCGGCGCTCGCCCGGGTCGAGGCGGAGCATGACCTCGCCGAGGGCGACGACGTCGTAGGCGCACTCGTCGGCGGGACGGACCGCGAGGGGCGCGGCGGCGGTCGTGCTGTCGGTCATGGTCAGGCTCCTTCGGTGACGGTGGTGAACGACGCGGCGAGCTCGACGGCCTCGCGCGTGCGGCGGGTCATCTCGGCGCGGTCGCCGGCGCGCACGAGGGCGCGGTCGACCATCCACGAGCCGCCGGCCGCGAGGACCGAGGGCAGCGCGAGGTAGTCGCCGAGGTTGGCGGCGCTCACGCCGCCGGTGGGGACGAAGCGCAGGCCGGGGAACGGCGCGGAGAACGCCTTGATCGCGGCCGGGCCGCCGACGACGTTGGCCGGGAACAGCTTGACCGTGTCGAGACCGAGGTCGAGCGCGGCGATGATGTCGGACGGCGTGGCGACGCCCGGGAGGATCGGCACACCCCGCTCCTGCGCGCGGCGCACGACGTCGGCCGAGAGGCCGGGCGAGACGAGGAAGCGCGCCCCGGCCTCGACCGCCTCGTCGACCTGGGCGGGCGTCACGACGGTGCCCGCGCCGACGAGGACGTCGGGCAGCTCGCGCGCGATCGCCTGGATCGCCGCGCCGGCGCCGGCGGTGCGGAACGTGACCTCGGCGACGGGCAGGCCGCCGTCGCGCAGCGCCCCCGCGACCTCGAGACCCTCGCGCGCGTCGTCGACCACGACGACGGGCACGACGCGGGCGCGGCCGATCTCCTGCAGGACGGTGTCGGATGACATCCTCGCTCCGTTTCGCTATGGTGAACGCTGGTTGTTCACTGCGGAACGCACTCTATGGGAGGACGCGTCGATGACCCAACCCGACCCCGCGCCCGCGAGCCCGCTCGGGAGCGTCGACAAGGCGCTCAGCGCGCTCGAGGCCCTCGCGGCGGCCGGTCCCACCGGCCTGCCCCTCGGGGAGCTCGCGCACGACCTCGGCCTGCACAAGGCGTCGCTGCACCGCACGCTCGCCGCGCTGCGCCACCGCGGCTACGCCGAGCAGGACGAGGCGACCGGCCGGTACCGGCTGGGTTCCGCCGCGACGGCGCTCGCCACGGTCTACCTCGGCGAGGAGAACCTGCCCGCGCTCCTGCACCCGGCGCTCGTCGCCGTCTGCCAGGCGACCGACGAGCTCGTCCACCTGGGCGCGCTCGCCGGCACCGAGATCGTCTACCTCGACAAGGTGGAGCCGGCGCGCACCGTCCGGGTGTGGTCCGCGGTCGGGCGACGCCGCCCCGCGGCGACCACCGCCCTCGGCCGCGCGCTCCTCGCGCACCAGGACCTCGACGACGCCCGGCTCGCCTGGTACGCCGACGCCGCCCCGCCGGACGTGACGACGGCCGACCTGCGGGCGACCTGCGCCCGTGCGCGCGAGCACGGCTTCGCGCACGAGGTCGAGGAGAACGAGGCGGGGATCAGCTGCGTCGCCGTGCCCGTGCTCCGCGGCGGCCGGCCGGTCGCGGCGATCAGCGTGACCGTCCCGGTGGAGCGGCTCGGCGCCAGGCGCCGCCGGGAGATCGAGGACGAGCTCGCCCGGCTCGTCCCGCCGCTGCTGCCCCCGTCGCTCGCCGTCCCGGCCGCCGTGTCGGCGCGGCCCGCGGCTCGGACGGCGGCCCCGCCGCCCGTGTGAGAGAGTTCAACCGCACTCCGACCGGCAGCACGGAAAGGCCCGCGATGACCGTCCTCGTGGCGTACAACGACTCCCCGCAGGGCGAGACGGCGCTCCACGCCGCGATCGCCGAGGCGGAGCGCCGCGGCACCTCGCTCGCCGTCCTCGTGCTCACCCCGCAGGACCCCGACGCGGGACTGCCGGCCGGGCTCGCGCACCAGCTCGACTCCCTCCCCGACGCCGTGGAGCGCCCCGGGGTCCGGTACCGCCCCGAGCACGTGGACCCGGCGGACGCGATCGTCGACGAGGCCGAGCGCCTGCACCCGGAGCTCGTCGTCATCGGCGCGCGCAAGCGGTCCCCGGTCGGCAAGTTCCTGCTCGGCAGCACGACGCAGCGCGTCCTGCTCGACTCGCCCTCCCCCGTCCTCGTGGTGAAGGCGCGGCACTAGCCGGCGCGGACCTCGATCCGGTTGCGCCACGGGTCCTCGAACCGCAGGACCGCGCCGTCGTGCCGCGTCGCGACCCCGGCCCGGGCGAGCCGCTCATCCAGCGCGCCGACGTCGTCCGCCCCCGGCACCGTGATGGCCACCGCGCCCAGCCCGAGCGACGACGCGCGCGGGCCCGCGCCGCGGCTGTTCCACGTGTTCATCGCCATGTGGTGGTGGTACCCGCCCGCGGAGACGAACAGCGCGCCCGGCACGGTCGCGGTCTCGGCGAACCCCAGCGTGTCGACGTAGAACGCGCGCGCCGCCGGCACGTCGCCCACCTGCAGGTGCACGTGCCCGACGACCGCACCGCCCGGTCCGCCGGGCGTCGCGGCCGCCTGCGCCCCGGCGTCGGCGCGCGGGCCCGCGAGCAGGTCGCGCGACGCGTCCGTGAGGTGCCGGTCGAGGAACGCGTGCGGGTCGAGGTGGATGGTGTCCATCCGCACCCCGTTCTCGTCCCAGCCCCAGGTCTCGCGCGGGCGGTCGGCGTAGAGCTCGACGCCGTTGCCCTCGGGGTCGGTGAAGTAGAACGCCTGCGACACGAGGTGGTCGGCGCTGCCGACGAACGTGCTGGGCGCGGTCGTCGCGACGGACGCGAGCGCGTGGGCGAGGCCGGGCTCGTCGTCGAACAGCACGGCGGTGTGGAACAGGCCGGCCTCGCGCCGTCCGGGCACCGGGAGGTCGGGCGTGCGGTGCAGCACGACGAGCGGCGTGGACCCGCGGCCGAGCACGACGGTCTCGGCGCGCCGGGTGCCGTCGGGCAGGGTGAGCGTGTCCGGCAGCGGGAGCACCGTGAGCGACAACGCGTCGCGGTAGTACCGCGTCATGAGGTCGAGGTCGCGCACGTGGAGCGTCACCGCGTCCATGCGCGTGGCCGCCGCGAGCAGGTCGTCGGCGGGACGGCGGGCACCGGTGCGCACGCGTCCCGGGACCACCGGGGCGGGGTCGGTCGGCGAGCTCATGGACGGTCCTCCCGTTCCTGGCGCCCGGCGGGCGGAGACGATGGTTGATCGTTCAACCGTCTCCGCCCGCCGGTCATTCCGCGGCGCGTGGCGCCCGTGGGCGGGCGAACGTCGTCGATGTCCGCGATCAGGCGTGGACGACGTCGCCCAGGGCGGCGCGCAGCCCGTCGACGAGCGGGGTGGTCGGCCGGCCGAGGAGGCGGGCCAGGTCGTCGGTCGCCTCGGACAGCAGGCCGTCGCGGATGTTGCCGTCGAGCGCGACGACGAAGCCGGCCGTCCCCTCGTCGAGGCCGGCTCCGACGAGCAGCTCGCGGTGCTCCTCGGGGCTCACGCGCCGGTAGGCGACCGGGCGGCCGAGGACCTCGGCGGCCGCGGAGGCCAGGTCGTCGAAGGACCACGCGACGTCGCCCGCGAGCTCGTAGACCGCACCGTCGTGCGCGCCGTCACGCAGCGCGTCGAGCGCGACGACGGCCGCCGCCTCGGCGAAGTCGGCGCGGCTCGCGCTCGCGACGCGCCCGTCGCCGACGCTGGCGATGATCTCGCCCGTCTCGCGGGCGCGCTCGACGTCCGCGACGTAGTTCTCCGTGTACCAGTTGTTGCGCAGGACGGTCGTCGACAGGCCGGACGCGGCGAGGACCTCCTCGGTCGCCTTGTGCTCGGGCGCGAGGACGAGGGCCGAGGTCGTCGCGTGCGGCGCGCTCGTGTAGACGACGCGCGCGACGCCCGCGGCCTGCGCCGCCTCGACGACGTTGCGGTGCTGCTCGACGCGACGACCCACCTCCGAGCCGGACACGAGCACGAGGACGTCGACCCCGGCGAGCGCGTCGCGCAGCGTCCCGGGCCGGTCGTAGTCGGCCTCGCGCACGACGACGCCGCGCTCGGCCAGGTCGGCCACCGCCGTCGTCGTGCGCGCCGCGGCGACGACGTCCCCCGGGTCGACGCCGCGGGCGAGGAGGGACTCGACGACGAGGCGGCCGAGGTGGCCGCTGGCTCCGGTGACGGCGATGGTCATGGACTGCTCCTTCGGGACGGGTGGCGAGGCACGGCACGCGTCGTGCTCGAGGGCGCCGCGCGGCGCCCGTCTCCGAGGATGCACTTACTGATCGAAAGTGCCAACCCAAGGACGGTGCGGCATGGATCACAGTGCTCCGGAGGCGCGGCCGCCGTATCCTGGGCCCATGACGACGGACACCCGCGCGCCCGACGCCGGCCCCACCGACGCGATGGTGGCCGACGTCTTCCAGCGCGGCTGCACGTCCCGCCACGTCCTCGAGTCGGTCACCGGCCGCTGGGGGGTCCTCACGGTCGCGGGCCTGCGCGACGGCGCCGTGCGCTTCAACGCGCTGCGCCGCCGCATCGACGGCGTCAGCGAGAAGATGCTCGCCCAGACGCTGCAGGGCCTCGAGCGGGACGGCGTCGTCGTGCGCGAGGTCCGCGCGACCATCCCCCCGCACGTCGAGTACTCGCTCACTGCCCTGGGCCGGCGCGTGGCAGACCGCCTCACCGCGCTCATCGACGTGCTCGAGGACGCCGTCGACGAGGTGACCGCCTCCCAGCGCGCGTACGACGCGCGCCGGGACCGCTAGCTCCTCACCCCTGGCCCCAGGTGCGGCGACCTCAGCCGGTCGAGCCCTGGGTGCTCAGGTACCAGACGACGACGGCCGCGACCACCGCCAGCCCGGCGAGCACGGCCAGCGCGATCTTCCACGCGCTGTACGGGCGCCGCCCGACGACCTCGCCCGTGTTCGCGTTGACCATGACCTGCCACTGCTTGCCCGCGTACACGTACGTCGCGATCCACAGGGGCAGCAGCACGAGCTTGAACAGCACCGCGGCGTACGCGGTGCTGATCCGCAGGACGCGCTGCTCGTCGCCGCCGATCGCGCCCCGGACGTCGTCGCGGATGACGGGCGCCATCTCGTCCTTGGCGCGCTCGAGCCCGTGCGGCGGGTCGACGTCGTAGCGCGCCGTCTCGAAACCGGCGAGGTACTCCGGGCGGTAGGGCGCCGCCTGCTCGAGCCGCCACGGCCCGAGCTTCTCGAGGTCGCGGTCGGCGAGCTGCGTCGACGCGGGGACGAGCACGTCGTCGAACGCGCGGTGCGTGGTCCCGGACACGGGTGTCCAGCGCACGCGGCGCTCGGTCCGCCGGTTCTCGCCGTCGCCGACCGTCACGTAGTACGCGTCGCCGCGCTGCCCGGACCACTGCGACGTCGTCTCCGCGTCGAACGTCCAGTGCGGCACGTACGTCCCGCGCAGCGATTCGGTGTCGCCGACCTTCTTCAGCGCCCCGGGCGCGAACCAGCGCGAGCGCACCCAGCCGCGGAACGCCTCGCGCGCGGCGTCGCCCGCGACGGCGAACGGCACCACGGCCTCGGGTTCCACGACGCCCTCGACAGGCGTCGCGACGACGAGGTGGCCGCCGCAGAACTGGCACGCGGCGGACAGGTCCGTGCCGCGCGTCGTCGCCCCGCACCCGTCGCACGCGAGCGCCTGGGCGCCCGCGAGCGCGACGGGAGCCGCCGCCGTGGCGAGCCAGGCGTCGTACGAGTGCTCGTCGACGGCGTCGCCGGGCGCGTGCACGATCTCGACCCGCGCGCGGCACGCCACGCACTCGAGCGTCCGCGTCCCGGGCGCGTACGCGAGCTGCGACCCGCACGCGTGGCAGCGCGTGCCGACGAGTTCCGCCGACGCCTCGGCCGATGGGCCAGGCAGGGGTGGCGGACCGGGCAGGGGTGGCGGACCGGGCTGAGCCGGGTCGACGACACCGGTCATGCGCCGGCCCCGGAGGTCGCGTCGCCCTGCGGAAGCGGCGGCGGGACCGCCGCGAAGAGCGTCGACAGCGCCGGGACCTGACCGGCGGCGGTCCAGCCCGCCATGCCCTCCTGCCACACGAGCGTCTCGCGGGTCACCTGGCCGGTATGCACCAGGGCGACGAGGTCGGCGACCGAGCCCGGGCCGGCCTGCGCGCCCCCGGCCGCCCAGTACCAGGGCGCACCAGCGCCGGGCAGCGGCGGCGGACCGGTCGGAGCGGCCTGCGGTGCGGGCCGTTGTGCGGGCTGGTGTGCGGGCTGGTGTGCCGCCGTCGACCCGAGCGACTGGGCCATCTGCTGCCCCATGGCCATGCCGATGCCGAGGCCGAGCCCCTCGCCCGCACCGCCCGGGTTCGCCGCCGCGGTCTCGATCGCGTTCGCCGACTGGAACCTCGTGTACTGGTCGAGGTTGCCCACGACCGCGATCTGCGTGCGCTTGTCGAGCGCGGCCTCGACCTCGGGCGGGAAGGAGACGTTCTCGAGCACGAAGCGCGGCACGGAGACGCCGTACTGCGCGAGGTCCTCGCTGAGCTGGCCCGCGATCCGGGTCGCGATCTCGCGCTGGTTGGCGGCGAGGTCGATCGCCGCCACGCCGGCCTCGGCGAGCGCTGGGCCCAGGCCGCCGACGATGAGGCGGCGGAAGTACTCGCCGATCTCGTCG
Organism: Cellulosimicrobium cellulans; assembly: GCF_001722485.1. GTDB lineage: Bacteria > Actinomycetota > Actinomycetes > Actinomycetales > Cellulomonadaceae > Cellulosimicrobium > Cellulosimicrobium cellulans_A. Next base: position 21,449 of record NZ_LWGL01000037.1, read on the forward strand.
GTGCGGAACTGCGGGTCCGTGCCGACGAGCTGGCGCAGGAGCGCTGCCGGCTCGACGACCTGCAGCGCGTACGTACCGAACGCGCGCAGGCGGACGGCACCGAGCTCGGGGTCGCGCAGCATGACCGGGTTCTGCGTGCCCCACGTGAGGTCGGTGAACTGGCGCGTGGCGACGAAGTAGACCTCGGCCTTGAACGGTGAGTCGAAGCCGTACTTCCACCCCTGCAGCGTCGACAGCACCGGCAGGTTCTTCGTCTCGAGCGTGTACGTGCCCGGCTCGAACACGTCGGCGAGCAGGCCCTCGCTGACGAAGACCGCCGCCTGCCCCTCGCGCACGACGAGCTTGGCCTGGTTCTTGATCTCGTTCCCCTGCCGCGGGAAGCGCCAGACGATCGTGTCCCGGCTCTCGTCGAGGAACTCGATGATGTCGATGAGCTGGCCGCGCAGCTTGTCGAAGAAGGCCATGCCGTCTCTTCCGTGTGGTGCGTCACCCGTCGGGCGGGCGGGCCGAGCGCCGGCCCGCGGCGAGCATAGCGGAACGGCATGAGCAGGCGTGCGTTCCTTCAAGCCCCGGCAAAACGTGCAGTCCGGATGTGGCGCCGTCGCGCTCCAGGAGGGCACGGCGTCCCCGGCCGTGCGGCGCGTGCCGGGAGCCGCCTAGGATCGACGGGTGACCGCCGTCTCGCTCGGGATGCCCACGGTGCGCGGCCGCGTCCCGGCCGACGTGCCGGCCGACGCGCCGGCCGACGGGCGGCCCGACACCGACGCCCTCGTCGACCGCTACGGCCGCGTCGCACGCGACCTGCGGATCTCGATCACGGAGAAGTGCACGCTGCGCTGCACGTACTGCATGCCGGCGGAGGGCCTGCCCGCGGTCCCACGCGAGCACCTCCTCACGCCGACGGAGATCGCGCGGCTCGTGCGCGTGGCGGTCGGCAGGCTCGGCATCACGGACGTCCGGTTCACGGGCGGCGAGCCGCTCGTGCGGCGCGACCTCGCCGAGATCCTGCGGCTGTCCCGCGAGGCCGCCCCGGACGTGTCGCTGTCCATGACGACGAACGCGATCGGCCTGGACAAGCGCGTCGACGAGCTCGTCGCGGCCGGGCTGGACCGCGTGAACATCTCGCTCGACTCGGTGGACCGCGCGGACTTCGCCCGACTCACGCGGCGCGACCGGCTCCCGGACGTGCTCGCCGGGATCCGCGCCGCCCTCACCGCGGGCCTCGCGCCCGTGAAGCTCAACGCCGTCCTCATGGCCGAGACGCTCGCCGGCGCGGCCGACCTCCTCGCGTGGGCCGTGGACCACGGGTGCCACCTGCGGTTCATCGAGCAGATGCCGCTCGACGCCGACGGCCGCTGGACGCGCGACGGCCTCGTGTCGGCCGCCGACCTGCTCGACGTGCTCGGCGAGCGCTTCGCCCTCACGGCGGTCGGCCGCGACGACCCGTCCGCTCCCGCCGAGGAGTGGCTCGTCGACGGCGGCCCGCAGACGGTCGGGATCATCGCGTCCGTCACCCGCTCCTTCTGCGGCGACTGCGACCGCACGCGCCTCACCGCCGAGGGCACCGTGCGGTCGTGCCTGTTCGGCGACGACGAGACCGACCTGCGAGCCATCCTGCGCTCCTCCGACCTCGACGACGACGCGCGCGACGCCGCGATCGTGCGCGCGTGGCAGGGCGCGATGTGGGCCAAGCCGCTCGCCCACGGGAGCGACCGGCCCACCGCTCCGGACGCGTTCGCCGCGACGTCACGCTCGATGGGCGCGATCGGGGGCTGACCCCGGGGCCGGTCGCGGCAGCGCGCCGTCAAAGGCCGGACCGTCAGAGACCGACCCACTCCGAGACGCCGTCGGTGAAGTGCTGGCGCTTCCAGATCGGCACCTCGGCCTTGATGCGCTCGACGAGCAGCGAGCACGCCTCGAAGGCCTCCCGGCGGTGCCCGGCCGAGGCCGCGGCGACGAGCGCGACGTCGCCGACGGCGAGCGTGCCGTACCGGTGGACCGCCGCGACGCGCAGCCCGGTCTCCGCGGCGACCGCGTCGACGCACCGCCGCAGCACCGCCGTCGCGTCCGGGTGCGCCTCGTAGTCGAGGCCCGTCACGCCGCGCTCGTCGTCGACGTCGCGCACCACGCCGCGGAACGTCACGACGGCGCCGCACTCCGGCGCCGCGACGGCGTCCTCCACGGCCACCGACACCGCGGCGTCGAGCACGTCCTCGGTCACGCGGTTCACGCCGCCGTCTGCGCTCACAGCTCCCACACCTCCATCGACGTCCCGGCGTCCCACCCTGTCACGTCCGCGGGCACGTCGACGAGCACGTCGGCGCGCGCCATCGACGCGACGAGGTGCGACCCCGGCCCGCCCACGACGCGCACCTCCCTGTCCGGCCCGGTCGCGCCCCGCAGCAGCTGCCGCTTCCCCGCGGGCGACACGCCGGCCTCGGCCACGCGTGCCCGCCGGGGCGGACGCGGGGCCACGCGTCCCGAGGCCTGCTCGAGCACGTCGCGCAGGAGGACGACGAACGACACCTGCGCGCTCACGGGGTTCCCGGGGAACGTCAGGACCGGGGTGCCGTGGACCGTGCCGAGGCCCTGGGGGCCGCCGGGCTGCATCGCGACCGACCGGAACTGCACCCCGCCCCCCGGCCCGCCGCTCCCGGCGCCCGCGCCGAGGACGTCCTTGACGACCTCGTACGCGCCCTGGCTCACGCCGCCGGAGGTGAGCACGAGGTCGGCACCGGCCGCCGCGTCCGCGAGGAGACGTGCGAACGTGCCCGCGTCGTCACCGCTGCGGGCGACCGTGGTGACGACGCCCCCCGCGCGCCGCACCGCGGCGGCGAGCGCCGCGCCGTTCGCGTCGAAGACCTGCCCGGCGGCCGGCTCCTCCCCCGGCGCGACGAGCTCCGCACCCGTGGACAGGACGGCCACGCGGGGGCGAGCGACGACCCGCACGCGCGCGACCCCGCACGCCGCGGCGGCGGCGAGGTGGTGCGGCGCGAGCACGGTACCGTCGGCGAGGACGACGTCGCCCGCCGCGACGTCGCTGCCCGCCTCGCGGACGAAGTCGCCG
>NZ_LWGL01000038.1 GCF_001722485.1 Cellulosimicrobium cellulans
CCGGGCGCGCGGTGAACGACCCGCGCCCGCCGGTGAGGGAGCGCAGGTCGAGGACGTACCGCACGAGCTCGGACTCGGGCACGAGCGCCTCGACGGCGCACCGCGCCGTCGGCGAGGAACCGCGCCGTGAGGTCGTACGGGTCGGGCCCGTCGAGGCGCACGCGGCGCAGCACGGCGCCGTCGGCGTCCCGCGCGACGGCGAGCACGTGGCTGCGCGACGACGCGCGCGTGGCCTCGTCCGGCCCCTCGCCCGAGGACCCGGCCGAGCGTGACTCCAGGACCCGGCGCAGCCGTTCGCCCAGGACCGGGACGCGCAGCGCGCCGACGAGCACGCCCGTCGCGGCGGGGACGAGCCGCAGAGCCGGGCTCGCCGACCCCATGACGACGTCGACGTCGCGCAGCCCGGGCGCGAGCCGGGGGAGCGTGAACGGCTCCGTGCCGCCGGCCGTGATGCCGTGCACACGACGCCCGCCGACGTCGAACGTCACGACGCGCGCGCCGAGCCGCTCGGTGCGCAGGCCGCCGTCGCGCCACGCGTACGACGGGTCGAGGAGCGCCGCCGTCGCGGTCGTCCGCGTCCCCGCGCTCGCGCCGGCGCCGCCGCTGACGAAGTAGCCGACGCTCAGCCGCGTCGCCGCGTCGCCCGCCTCGCGCAGGGCGAGCGCCCCGGCGGCGTTGCCGGGCACCCAGTCGTGTCCGAACGCGGTGAGCAGCGCGGCGCCCGTCGCGCGGGCGCGCGGCCCGTGGCTTTGGAACACCTCGCGGATGAACGCGGGCTCGCCCGTCGAGTCGAGGTAGACGGCGCCTGCGTCGACCGCGGCCCGGACCGCCGGGCCGCCGCGACGCGTGAACGGGCCGACCGTCGAGACGAGGACGTCGCCGCGCTCGACCAGCGCCCGCACGGTGCGCGGCTCCGCGACGTCGGCGACCGCCGTCTCGACCGGGGTGGCAGAGACGTCCGACAGCTCGCGCGCGAGGTCGTCGAGCTTGTCCTGGGACCGCGCCGCGAGCACCGGTCCCGCGCCGCGCGCGGCGAGCTCGTGGGCGACGAGCCGGCCGGTGTAACCGGTCGCTCCGAGCAGGACGATGCGCCCGGTCACGGGGTGTGCCTCCAGCGGTGTCGGTTCCCGCGAGCGTACAAGCGCGGGCGCCGGCCCGCGCGCCGCGGCGGCTCGCCGGGCGCCTGTTCGGCACGTTCGCAGGTCGCCCGGAGTGGGCGCGCTCCCACCAAATGCCGACCGACCGGCGACTTTTGCCTGACGTCGACAGAACTTCCGCACACCTGTTGACATCGCTGTCGGGGTGCGGTCTGATGGACGCCGTTGCCCCTGGAACCACCAGGGATCCGGACGGCAGGCTTGGGGGAGTCGGCCGCACGGACCGTCAACGCCGGCACGTGCACCGCGGCGCGTACCGGCTCGGCCAGCGCTGGCCCTGGACCTCGCCGTCGGCATGGACGCCGCCGGTCGAGCCCCCCGCACGCTCCCGCACCCGCAGCACGGCCTGCAGCACGTCCGACCGCGAACGCGGTGCTGCACGCCGCGCTGCACCCCTCCAGCACCCGGGGCACCGCCCCGCCGACAGCTCGACCGTGAGACGTGACGTCCGAACGACGTGGCGCGCCGTGGCGCCGCGTCTCCTCGGCGCGCCCACGTCCGGAAGGAGACCCATGAGCGAGCCGACCGACCTCGCCACCCCCAAGAAGCCGCTGTCCCGGCGCTCGCTCCTCATGGGGGCCGGCGTCGTCGCCGCGAGTCCGGCCGCCGCCCTCGTGCTCGGATCCGGAGGCAGCGTCTCCGCCGCGCCGGCCGCTGCGGCGACCATGCCCAGCGCGACGAGCGGCACCGTGCGCCGCATCACCATGTACGCCGAGCGCATCGACGAGCGCACGGTCGGCTACGGCCTCGAGCCGGGCAAGGCGACGGTCCCCGGGCCGATCCTCGAGATGTGGGAGGGGGACACGCTCGAGATCACGCTTGTCAACACGACGGACCAGCGCCTGTCGATCCACCCGCACGGCGTGAACTACGACGTCAACAGCGACGGCAGCCCGTTCAACTTCTCGTTCAACGAGCCGGGCGAGACGCGCACGTACATCTGGTCGACGACGACGATGCGTCGCGACCGCGGCATCTGGATGCCCGGCAGCGCCGGGTACTGGCACTACCACGACCACGCGTGGGGCGAGCACGGGACGGCCGGCGTCGCCGCCGGGCTGTACGGCGCGCTCGTCGTGCGCCGCGTGGGCGACGTGCTGCCCGAGAAGCAGTTCACCGTCGTGTTCAACGACATGCTCATCAACAACAAGGCGGCGCCGAACACCCCGATGTTCGAGGCGAACCTCGGCGAGCGCGTCGAGTTCATCTGCATCGGCCACGGCAACACGTTCCACACGTTCCACCTGCACGCGCACCGCTGGGCGAACAACCGCACCGGCCTGCTGTCGGGCCGGGACGACGTGAGCCAGGTGGTGGACAACCGCGACCTCAACCCGGGCGACTCGTTCGGCTTCCAGGTCGTCGCGGGGCTCGGCGTGGGGCCGGGGGCGTGGATGTACCACTGCCACGTCCAGTTCCACGCCGACGGCGGCATGGCCGGCGTCTTCCTCGTCCGCAACGCCGACGGCAGCATGCCGCCGGGCGCCCAGGAGTCGATCGACCACTTCAAGGGCCACGGTGCGCACACGGCGTCGACGACGACGCAGCCCGTGGCGCCCGAGGGCGCACATGCCGGTCACTGACCACTCCGGTCCCACCACGTTCGCCGCCCGGGCTCCCGCCCGGGCGTCCCGCACCGATGACGAAGGAGTTGGAGAGTGCTGACCAGACGAACACCATCCCCCGTGAGGGGAGGACGCTCCCGGCCGGGAGCGGCCAGAACCCTGGCCGTCGGGCTGACGAGCGTCGCGCTCGTCGCCAGCGCGGCCGTGATCCCGGCGTCCGCGCAGCCCGACCTCGCGACGGCGACCAGCCCGACCGCGGTCCAGGCCGCCGTCGAGGGCGCCGCGCCGCTGCGCGTCCTCGTCTTCCACGGCGCCCCGGACGAGCAGGAGGACCCGGTCGTCGAGGCGGCGGCCGCCCTGCGCGAGCTCGGCGCCGCGAACGGCTTCGAGGTCGAGGCGTCGTCCGACCCGGCGATCTTCAGCGCGGCCGGCCTCGGTGAGTACCGCGGCGTCGTGATGCTGTCGTCCGAGGGGATCGAGCTCAGCGGCGCGCAGGAGGCGGCGCTGCAGGACTACGTCGAGGACGGCGGCGGGTTCCTCGGCGTGCGCGACGCGGCGCGCGCCCAGGAGGCGTCGCAGTGGTTCACGGGCCTCATCGGTACGCGGATCGCGGGGGCGACGCCGGTCGCGGAGAAGGTGGCCGAGGCGACCGGCACCGGGCGGAGCCCGGCCGCCGAGACCCCGCCCATGGCGGTCGACGGGGACCCCGGCACGAAGTGGCTGACGTTCGCCCGCACGGGGACGCTCACGCTGCGCATGGAGGAGCCCGTCGCGCTCACGCAGTACAGCCTCACGTCGGCGAACGACTCCCCGGGCCGTGACCCGAAGAACTGGACGATCCAGGGCTCGAACGACGGCCAGACGTGGGTCGACGTCGACACCCGCACCGACGAGACCTTCTCGCAGCGCTTCCAGCCGCGCACCTTCGAGGTCGGGAGCACGACGGAGTACGGCTGGTACCGGCTGGACGTCACGGCGAACTCGGGCGACGCCGAGGTGCAGCTCGCCGAGATCTCCATCTTCGGCCCCGACTCCGTCGAGCAGCCCGACCCGGAGATCCCGCTCGAGGAGCGCACGGTCGACCTGGTCGACCGACAGCACCCGGCGAACGCCGAGCTGCCCCTGACCTGGGACCGCGAGGACAAGTGGCTCGACTGGGCCGACGACCCGGCGGGCGACGTCCACACGGTCGCGACGCTCGAGCCCGGCCCGGACGCCGGCCCGACGACGTCGCCGTTCCAGCCGGTGTCGTGGTGCCGCGACTACGACGGCGGCCGCTCGTTCTTCACCGGCATGGGCGGCACCCCGGAGAGCTGGTCGGACGAGACGTTCCAGAAGCACCTCCTCGGGGCGCTGCAGTGGACGACGGGCGCCGTGCGCGGCGACTGCCAGGCCACGATCGCGTCGAACTACACCGCGGAGCGCCTGTCCGCGCCGAACACGCCGGGCACGCTCGACCAGAACGGCGAGCCGCACGGCCTGACGATCGCGAACGACGGCACGGTGTTCTACGTCGGCCGCGGCGCGTGCGCGACGGGTCCGATCCCGTCGTGGGACGACCCGGACGTGGGTCTGGGCTGCGGCACGATCCACCAGTGGGACCCGGAGACCGGTGACGTCACGCTGCTCACGACGCTCGACGTCATGGGCAACCGCGGCAGCGGCGACGAGCTCGTGAAGAACGAGGAGGGTCTGCTGGGCATCGTCCCCGACCCGAACTTCGCCGAGAACAACTGGCTCTACGTCTACTGGATGCCGCACGAGTCGATCGACCGTGAGCGTCGCGTGGGCTACCGCACCGTCTCGCGGTTCACGTACGACCCGGCGGGCCCGACGATCGACCAGGGCACGCGCGTCGACCTCCTCCAGTGGGAGACGCAGATCCACAGCTGCTGCCACGCGGGCGGCGGCATGGCGTTCGACGACGAGGGCAACCTCTACATCGGCTCCGGCGACAGCAACTCGTCCGGCGGCTCGAACGGGTACTCCGGCAACAACTGGACGCAGGAGTACGCGGGCATCAGCTTCCAGGACGCGCGCCGCACGTCGGGCAACACCAACGACCTCAACGGCAAGATCCTGCGGATCCACCCCGAGGCCGACGGCACGTACACGATCCCCGAGGGCAACCTGTTCCCCGAGGGCGAGTACCCGGCGGACAAGACCCGCCCGGAGATCTACGTCATGGGCGTGCGCAACATCTCGCGCCTGCAGATCGACGCCGACACCGACTGGCTCACCGCCGCGTGGGTCGGGCCGGACGCGACGATGCCGAACCCCGAGCTGGGCCCGGCGAAGTACGAGACGGCGACGATCATCACGTCGGCCGGCAACCAGGGCTGGCCGTACTGCATGGGCAACCGTCAGCCGTACCGCGACCGGAGCAACGAGGACGCGAGCGTCCTCACCGGCTGGTACGACTGCGACAACCTCAAGAACGAGTCGCCCCGCAACACCGGTCTCGTGGACATCCCGCCCGCGCGGGACAACATGATCTGGTACTCGCCGTCCGGCGGCGGCCCGGTGTTCCCGGACCGCGGCAACGGCGTCCCGACGTACGAGAACGACGACGCGGAGTACACGATCCCGTGGCTGCGCGGTGGCGGCCAGGCCGTCATGTCGGGCCCGACGTACCGGCAGTCGCAGGTCGACCCGGAGTCCGACGTCGCATGGCCGTCGTACTGGGAGGGCAAGTGGTTCCTCGGTGACCAGTCGAACCCGAACAACCGCGTCGCGGTGACGGTCGACCCGGAGACCGTGGAGGAGGCCGGTGCTCCCGCGTTCATGGAGGACCTGCGCCACATCATCCCGGGCGGTCGCGGTGACGGGCTGCTGCAGAGCTGGATGGACGCGAAGTTCGGTCCGGACGGAGCGCTGTACCTGCTCGACTACGCGGGCGGCTTCTTCAGCCTCGACCCGAACCAGAAGCTCATGCGGATCACGTACCAGGGCGGGGCGCCGACCCCGCTGCCGACGGCGTCCGCGGCCAGCGTCCAGGGCGACCCGCTGACCGTGCAGTTCAACGGCGAGCGGTCGGGCGGCGTCGCGTACCACTGGGACTTCGGCGACGGCGCGACGTCCCGCAAGGCGAACCCGCAGCACACCTACCAGCGCATCGGCCAGTACGAGGCCACGCTCACGGTGACCTACGCCGACGGGTCCACCGAGACGGTCACGACCGACTCGAGCACCACCTGCACCCTGCCGGACACCCGTCCGACGGTGTTCTTCGGGGACTTCGACTCGCACGTCGAGAACCTCGACCTGGGCGGCTGCACGATGAACGACCTGTTCCAGGACGAGAAGGAGTGGGACAACCACAAGCAGTTCCTGCGTCACGTGCGGTCGGTCGCGAAGCAGCTGTTCGACGACAGCCGCATCACCGGCGCCCAGCGCAACGCGCTGGTCAACGCCGCGGCGCGGTCGCAGATCGGCGTGGACCCGGGCGGGTACCGCACGATCTTCGACGGCACCGAGGAGTCGCTGTTCGACTGGGTCCAGGCGCCGAGCGGGGAGTTCGAGCTCCAGCCGGACGGGTCGCTGCGCTCCAGCGGCGGTCTCGGGATGCTCTGGTACGCGGGCGAGGAGCTCGGGGACTTCTCCGTGAAGCTGCTCTACCGCGACGTCTCGCCGGGCGACCACCACGCCAACGCGGGCGTGTTCACCCGGTTCCCGAACCCGGACGAGCCCGGTGACGTCGAGTGCGCGGAGGGCCAGTCCCCGGCGTGGGTCGCGATCTCGTGCGGTCACGAGATCCAGATCTACGACGGCCCGACGGGCGAGCCGCAGAAGACGGGCTCCGTCTACAACTTCGACCCGCTGGGCCTGAACACCGGTGGCGAGAAGCCGAAGGGCGAGTGGAACGAGTACGAGATCCGGGTGGTCGGCCAGCAGTACACGATCATCCGCAACGGCGTGGTCATCAACGAGTGGGAGAACACGCCGGGGCAGCAGTCCTCGCGCGCGGGCGACCCGCCGACCGACCTGCGCCAGTTCGACAGCGGGTTCATCGGCCTGCAGAACCACGGGAACTCGGACCTCATCGAGTTCCGGGACATCCGGGTCGCGGACCTGTGACCGCGTGACCGGGCCGGCGGGGGCGGCGCTCGTCGCCCCCGCCGGCCCGGTCCACCCGTACCCCCACCACCCATGACCGACCTGCACATCGACGAGGAGTGCACACCCATGGAACGACGTACCGGTTCCGGCGCCAGTCGCCGCGGCTCCACACGGCTCCTGGCCGCCGTGGTGGCCGGGCTGACGGCCGCCACCGTCGTCTCCGTCGCACCAGCGACGGCGACCCCCCTGCCCGCTTCGACCGCCGCCTTCGGCCTGCCCGCGGCACCCGCCGCCGACGTCGCCGCGGAGCAGGTGCTCACCTGGACCGCCGACAACTCCGTCACCGACTACAAGGCGTTCCCCGCGACGGCGACCGCCGGCCCGGCGACGATCGTCTTCGAGAACAGCATCGCGACCGGCAGCACGTTCGGCATGAGCCACACGCTGACGTTCGACACCTCGACGCCCGGCTACAACCACGACGTCGACCTCAACATCCTGGCGAGCCCGTTCGACGCCAACGGCGGCCTGCACGAGGCCCAGGTGACGTTCACGCCCGGCACCTACCGCTACTTCTGCGCGATCCCCGGCCACGGCGAGATGTGGGGCGAGCTCGTCGTCACCGACGACGGGGGCGGCGGGGACGACACCACCGCGCCGTCCGTCACCGCGCAGGTGACGGGGGAGCAGAACGGTGACGGCGCGTACGTCGGCGGGGCCACGGTCACGCTCGACGCGACGGACGACGGCTCCGGCGTCGCGGGCGTCGAGTACAACCTCGACGGCGCGGGCTGGCAGGCGTACACCGAGCCGTTCGCCGTCGACGCGGTGGGCCAGCACACGCTCGAGTTCCGCGCGACCGACCAGGCCGGCAACACGTCCGAGCCGCAGACGGCGACGTTCACCGTCGTCGAGGGCGACGTCGTCGAGGACACGACGGCCCCGACCGTCCACGCGATGCTCATGGGCGACATGAACGACCACGGCCAGTACGTCGGCAGCGCGTCGGTCATGATCCACGCCGAGGACGAGGAGGGCGGCTCCGGCGTCGACTCGATCGAGTACCAGGTGAACGGCCAGTGGATGCCGTACACGGCGCCGGTCGAGTTCGCCGAGCCCGGCGAGCACACCGTCTCCTACCGCGCGACCGACGCGGCGGGCAACGTCTCCCAGGTCGGCTCGACGACGTTCACCGTCATCGAGGACGACACGCAGCAGGACACCACGGCGCCGACCGTGACCGCCGAGGTCTCGGGCACCGAGGACGAGAACGGCGCCTTCGTCGGCTCCGCGACCGCGACCCTCACCGCGACCGACGACGCGTCCGGCGTCGCGTCCGTCGAGTACGACCTCGACGGCGCCGGCTGGGCCGACTACACCGAGCCGGTCGTCGTCGACGAGCCGGGCGAGCACACGCTCGTGTACCGGGCAACCGACGGCGCGGGCAACGTGTCCGAGGAGACGGTGACGACGTTCACCGTCGCCGCCGAGGACACCGGCGACACCACCGCGCCGACGGTGAGCACCCAGCTCAGCGGCACGCAGGACGAGAACGGCGCCTACGTGGGCTCCGCGTCCGTGATGGTCACCGCGACCGACGACGGCTCCGGCGTCGCGTCCGTCGAGTACGACCTCGACGGCGCGGGCTGGGCCCCGTACACCGAGGCCGTCGTCGTCGACGAGCCCGGCCAGCACACCCTCGCGTACCGCGCGACGGACTCGGCCGGCAACGTCTCCGAGACCGGCACCGTGACGTTCGACGTCGTCGAGGGCGACGGGAGCGACACCGTCGCCCCCGAGGTCCGGCACCGCGTCCTCGGCCCGCGCAACGAGGCGGGCGAGTACATCGGCCCCGCGTTCGTCCGGCTCCTCGCCACCGACGACGGCTCCGGCGTCGCGTCCGTCGAGTACCAGATCGACGGCGGCGAGTGGCTCCCGTACGCCAAGGCCATCACGCTGCGCGACCCGGGCGAGCACACCGTGACGTTCCGCGCCACGGACGTCGCCGGCAACGTGTCCGCGCCGCAGAGCATCGTCGTCGACATGGAGGGCGAGGGCCCCGGCGACACCGAGGGTCCCGAGGTCACCGCGGGCGTGGGCGGCAGCCGCACGCGCGACGGCGCCTTCGTCGGCCGCGCCACCGTCACCCTGACGGCCGTGGACGAGGAGTCCGGCGTCGACCGCACCGAGTTCCAGGTCGACGACGGCACGTGGCAGCGCTACGCCGCTCCGTTCGTCCTCGCGGCCGACGGCGAGCACGTCGTGCGGTACCGCGCCGTCGACGGCGCGGGCAACGTCTCGCAGACCGGCGAGGTCACGTTCACGATCCTGCAGCTCCAGCGCGACCGCTGCCAGGGCTCCGACGTGCGCCCCACCGTGATCATCGACGGCCACGACTCCACCGTCGAGAACTTCGACGACGGCGAGGGCTGCACCGTCAACGACCACATCGCCGAGGACGACGAGTACCCCACCCACCGCGAGTTCGTCCGCCACGTCCGCGAGGTCACCCGTGACCTCGTCGACGCGGGCGTGCTCATCGGCGCCGAGCGGCAGCTGATCATCGCTGCGGCCGAGCTGTCCGACATCGGTCGCTGACGCGACCGCTCGGCACGAGCCGGGTCGCACCCCTCGTCGTGGGGTGCGGCCCGGCTCGTTCGTCTTCCGGGTCAGCCGGACTCGGTGGTCGTCGAACACGACGTTGGTGACGTTATCCAGCTGCAGACGACATCAACGTCGTGGTCGAGGGTGAGCAGACTCGTTCTCGCGCCACCCGCGCGAGCGAGATGCTTCATACCGGCCACTCCCGGGCGCGACAGCTCCTGGTCGCCCGCCTGAGCCGCGCAGCGGTTACCGATCCGTCGGCCGCGAGGCGGCTGGGTGCTCGGGCGGTGCGTTCAGCTCAGTCCGAGCAGTCGGCGCTTCGCGGCGGCAAACTCCTCGGCGGTGAGCGAGCCTGCCGTGTGCAGGTCCGCGAGCTGCTGGAGCTCGGCGGCGAGGCCGCCGGACCGCTCGGGATCGTCCGTGGTGCCCGACGGCGAGCGGCCGGCCGCGGCGCTGGGCGCCGGTGTGTCTCGGTGCGGCGTGGTGGCTCCGAGCGGCGGGGTGCCATAGGCCGGGCTCGCTGTGGCGGCGACCGGGGTAGGGGAGGACGCCGCGACGTCGGCGACCCGACGGGTGCGATCACGGACGGCCTGGACGACCGTGCGCTCCCCAGGTAGGCGGAACACGACCACCGTGTCGCCCGGCTGCGGCACCTCGGACGGCAGCAGGTTCCGCGCCGGGGCGAGCCGCGTGACGGTCGTCGTGAGCGGGCCGTGCTCCACCCGGACGACGCACGCGCTCACACCGCCGGAATCGGTGCGGTCCGTGACGGACGCCGTCACCGTGCCCGTCGTGCGCACCGCGGCCTTGCGGTCGCGGTGGTACTGCGCGTAGAACGGCGCGTCGTCTCGGCTGCGGCGCAGCGACCGGAAGTACCGGCCCACATCGGCGTGAGGAAGACCCACGGGAACAGCGTCCAGATGACGTTCCAGAACCACGGGAAGAAGCCGTCGTGGTCCCACGCGTTGACGGTCACGAGCCAGACGAACCCCGCGGAGAGCAGCGCGAGCAGCACACCGTTGCGGATCTTCTTGCCGGTGCCCGACGGCGGCTCCATCAGACCCTCGGGTGTGGGCGGCAGCTCGTCGACCGGCTCGTCGTGACCGACGAGGCGGAGGATCATGCGCTGGTCGGCCAGGCGGCGGGCCAGCGCGGCAGACGGAGGAAGCGGGTCATGGTCGGAATCGGGCACGACCCGATCCTACGAATCACCGAGCGGGAACTTTCATGAAGTGACGGCTAGTCGCCGTCTTATGAAAGTACCGGAGGCCGCAGTGCACCAGATTGCCCGAGCACTGCGGCGGTCGCTTCTTCAGGGAAACCGTCAGCGACGCGCTCGCTCAGCGTTCCAGATCGCGTGATCGACCATCCATGGCGTCACGCGGGAGTCCAACGTCGTGAGCTGATCCGCCAACGCGCGGAGGACGACCTTTGCACCGACGACGTCGGTGACGGTGCCGTACCGCGCGTCGTGAGCTGATCCGCCAACGCGCGGAGGACGACCTTTGCACCGACGACGTCGGTGACGGTGCCGTACCGCTTGAGGAAGCGCAGGATCATGCGGTCAGGCTTCACCGTGTCGTCGTCACCGACGAGCATCCAGAAGTACCCGGTGCGCACCCCGTCGCCGGGGATCTGGCGCAGACGGGCACTGATCTCGTCCACCCTGCCAAAGTCGTCCAACGCCTTGGCGGCGTCCGCCAACGTGTCGACGCCCGCCTGACGAGCACGTCCGCGTACCGGAGGGCAGCCTCTGCCTTGAGAATCCCGCCACGGGATGACGTGCGGTGCGCGGTCGTGACCGCGACGAGCTCGTCGGAAGTCCGGTACGTGTCTCGGAACGCCGAGAGCGCCAACGGATCGGACGGCGGGAGCGCGCCGATGGGGACAACCGGCTCGGTGTCACCTGCCGCGGTAGCGACACGGCGCACAGCCGGAACGACATGCCGGTCGTAGTTGATGCCGATCGACCAGACGGCGTCCAGGGCGCAGTACGGCGGCGGTCCGGCTCGATCGACTCCTCGCCGACCGCGGCGCTGGTGCAGGGCGTGCCCGATTGGGTTTCCGCCGGTCTTCCGGCTCCGGATGCGGCTCACCGGAACCCTACAGGGCGAGCGCAGGCATGTCACTGGTCGATCGCAAGCCTGCGGACGTCGCCCGCGACCCGTCGCTTGACGTGGCAGACGACCTCTCAGCAGCGCTACGGGAGTACGTCAGAAAGCCGCTCTGAGACTGAGCGGATGAGGTACGGCGCGAGGTCATCGAACCGGACGAGCCAGCGCTGCTGCGACTCGCCGTCCTGCCGCATAAGGCGGTTCATGTCCTCGACCGGGAGACGCCAGACGTGCGAGGGTGTGGCCACAGCCGTCATGAACAGCGAGCCGTCCTCCCGATAATCCATGCTCACCTCGGGTAGAAATTCGGTAAGTACGAGAACTAACTCATCGAGTACCTCAGCGTTGTACGCGCCGGCCTTACCGGGAGACGGCATTCCGATGAACTCGCGTGACCGCTTGCGGTGCCACCAGACAGCCTTGACGTTGATCTTGCTGCCGTCCGCCGTGGTGTCGTACCCCGCCTTGCTGCCGCCGTCGTACTTGTACTTCGTGCTTTCAGAGGCGACCACGCCAGCACCGATCAGTTCACAGGTGAGCCAGTCGAGGGTGGACAGCGAGAATCTGCCCTGTAAGCCGTTTTCGAGTCCGGGATACCAGTGCGCCATGGGTGTACTGAAGCATGAAGCCGGTACGGGCGCCTGGAGCGCAGTGAACCGTCCCGGGAGCGGATCGCACGAGCCTGGCGAGTCAGGCGGAGACCGACCGAGACCCCATAATGCTCCCGGAAGCGTCACGTGAGGGGTCGGACCAGCACGGGCGACACCGTGAGGGCGACAGAGGCAAGCCACCACGGCGACCACCGTCACCTCACCTCCACGACAGGCGGCTCACTGACCGAGGCACTAACCGACGCGTTGCATCGCTCGCCGCACCCCTCCTCCCAACGGGAGGACGCGGATGGGTGACCTCGCTTAGGACGAACCGCTCATAGCGGGACGGCTTCGCGCGGCTGATCTCACTACACGTGGGGGTGGGTCGAGTGACACCCCGGGGCGGTTCGTGTCGGTGCCTCCGCGTTGAATGATCGAGACGCCACCAGTTCGACCGAGAGGAGCAGGCGTGAGCCTGTCAGTAGTTGAGATTTGCGCAGGAGCTGGCGGACAGTCCCTTGGTCTGGAGCTCGCGGGCTTCGAGCACAAGCTCGCCGTCGAGCTGGACGAGAACGCTGCGGCTACGCTCAAGCGGAACCGCAGGGAGTGGGACGTCGCGATCGGTGACGTTGCCGACAAGTCTGTATGGAACCCCGAGGACCCGGCGTTTCGTGGCGTTGACCTCCTGGCTGGTGGAGTTCCTTGCCCTCCGTTCTCCATCGCAGGCAAGCAGCTCGGCGCCAACGACGAACGTGACTTGTTCGCCTGGGCCGTTGAGCTTGCTGGACGCATGAAGCCTCGCGCCCTGCTGCTGGAGAACGTTCGCGGCCTCTCGATGCCGCGCTTCGCTGGCTATCGCCAGCACGTCAAGGATCGACTCAAGGAGATGGGCTACTGGTCGGACTGGAAGCTACTCGAAGCCCGCGACTACGGCGTGCCGCAGCTTCGCCCTCGCTTCGTCCTAGTCGCGATCAACTCCGACGAGGCTGGCTGGTTCGACTGGCCTGAGGAGACGCCCTTCCAGGGCACGGTTGGTACTGCTCTCGGCAGGATGATGGGCGCCAATGGTTGGAAGGGTGCCAAGCGTTGGGCGGACAACGCCGAGGGCATCGCCCCGACGATCGTCGGCGGCTCGAAGAGGCATGGCGGTGCAGACCTTGGCCCGACGCGCGCAAAGGCAGCCTGGGCGGCGCTCGGAGTCGACGCGCACGGCGTCGCGGACGAGCCACCGGAAGACCGGGAGTACCCGGTGGGCTACAAGCCGAAGCTGACGACTGAGATGGTTGCTCGCATCCAGGGATGGGAGCCGGGGTCCGAGTACGACTGGGCTTTCACGGGACGGAAGACGTCCCGCTACCGCCAGATCGGGAACGCCTTCCCTCCCCCGGTTGCTCGCGCCGTTGGCGAGTCCATTGCACGAGCACTCGGGCATGAGGGCGAGCGGAAGGACCTGACGGAGCTTGAGGCTGAGGTCCTGCACGACCCCATCTACACGGTCCTCAAGCATTCAACCGAGCCGCTGACGTCCCGGGACCTCATTCGGAAGGCGGGAGGCAAGGTCGAGGCTCGCGAGTTCGAGCGCCGGATGGCGATGCTCTCGCGCGACTTCGTGATCGAAGAGGCAGAGGTCGGTGAGGATCGTGCCTACCTCCTTACGGGCTTTAAGGGCTTCGTCGGTCAGGACGATCACGAGAGGCACCTGGCCTTCGTCACCGCACGATCGAAGATCAGCTAGGAGATACCGGCGCTCCGTCGTTTAGGCGGAGCGCCCTTCGCCTGTGACATTCGTGTTTGCGAGCTCGCTAGTTAGCGAAGCCCTCCAAGGAGTCGCTAGCTAGCGAAGCCCTTCAAGGAGTCAACCAATCGAGCGCGCTCCTCCAACGACAGCGTCCGAGCGAGGTCGTAGACGCGATCCAGCTCCGATCGGACGCGCTCGCCTCGTTCGAGCCAGTGATAGAGGGTGACCTTCTCATTGCGGGACAGCGCGCGAACGTGCGGGATCACCTCCTCGTAGGTGTGCGGGTCCGGCATCGCATCCCGAACGGTCTCGTTGCAGCGCGAGCACTCGGTCCGCCAGTTGTCGAGGTTGTCTTTCTGCTTGTACTGGCGAAGGCGCTCCTGCGGGACACGGTGGCCGATGGTCAGCCGTGCCCGGGTGTCGGGCTCACCCGGATACGCCTCGCCCGCACCGATGCCGCAGATGACACAGCGATTCCCGTCTCGGTCAAGCACGAGGCGGCGGACCTTATGAGACGGAGCGAAGGTCTCGACGGACCGGCGTTCGTCATCGAGCCAGTATCGGATGCCCTTCTTGTCGAGCCGATATTCGCTGTTGCTTACCCCGGCGCCGATGTCGTTCCCGGACGGAACCACCCACTGGTACTCGCGCAGCTTACGGAAGCGGCGGTTGAGGTGTTCCGAGCTCCCAACGATGTCCTGCCCAAGAGCAGTGCGCAGCTCGTTCATCGTGAACGTGTCACCCACGTCCTTGTTAAACCAGAGCCAGGCTGACAGCTTTGCCGTCTGACCGAACTTCATCTTGGTGCCAGGCCGAGTCTTCAGTTCCCACCAGAGGGTCTCCGTACCCGGCGCGTAGGCGCCTTCGGGATACGCTGCGTCATCGCTCATGCCCCCGAGTATCGCCGGCGCGATCGTCACCCAAGACCACTAATCGGGTGATTTGCTTCCGGCGGCTAGCACACGTGCCGCGACGGCTGTCGGGTTCTGCCGCACCTCGTGCTCCCAGACTCGAACAACGGTCCAGCCCTGCTGTTCGGCCAGCTCGGTCGCCGCGACATCCCGCGCGCGGGTGCGCGACATTTTCGCCGCCCACATCTGCGCATTTGGCCCCTCGAACGGCTTCTGACGCCCATGCTCGGGACACGAGTGCCAGTAGCAGCCGTCCACCCAGACCGCGAGGCGGCGGCCAGGCATCAGGATGTCTGGCGTGCATGCGGGACCGAGCTTGCGTTGGAGTCGAAACCTCGCCCCGAGCGCATGGAGCGCGCGGCGGAGCTCGACCTCGGGTTTTGTGTCCCTGTTCTTCCGGCCGGACAGGCTGGGGCTCGACGTAGTGCTCACCCAGACCTCAGCCACTGCCCCAGTCTAGAGCGAACGGGTGAGACCCAGCGCTGGCAACTACCAGCGTCGAGCCTCCCGCAATCTTGCTTCGCCTAAGTCTCTGAAGGCCGGAAGCGCTGCCGCGACTAGGTCCCCGGGTGGTGACCCCACCAGAGTTCATTTCTACCGCCACGTCTTAGCAGCTGGGATCTTGCCACGGTTTCAAAGTCGATCTCCGCCTCCGGACGACGGGGGAAGAGCCTGAGGCGACACTTCGCCTCAGGCTCTCCCCTGTCGAGACGGACGCGACTACTTCTTCGGAATCAGCGACGAGTCTTCAGACTTGGACCGGTGCCACTCCACCCCGTCCGTGTAGGTCTGCTTGACGATGAAGTTCGTCAGCACCTTGAAGTCCTGTGCACGCGAGCGGGCCGCGTACGACCCTCCAGCACGAGGCTCGATGACGCCCAGCGCGAACCAGCTGTCCTTGGAGTTAGCGTAGACGGGCAGCGACATGTACTCGTCGAACGTGGACCACGCGTCCGCGATCTCCTTAGCACTCAGACCGTCATCCGTGAGGTCGTGCCAGGCCGCGGCGAACGCACGGAGCACGACGTTCGAGCCGATGAGGTGCTGCTGCCGCAGCTCAGCCGGGCTGAGGTTGCCATCCTGCACGTCGGTCAGTACGGGAAACGCCGAGAGCAGGGCGTCCTCGAAGTCCTCGTACTGCTTAACGAGCACACTGTCCTGGAGCGTCTTCGCCACGTTCTTGCCGATGCGCCCGTTGCCGACGGCGAGGGCACGAATGATGTCGGCCACGTGCTTCGCGCCCAGCAGGTACGGGGAGGACCCGAGGATCCGGTCCTGCTCGAGGTCGACACGCTGGTCGAGCAGGTCCGAGCGGTCGAGCACGGAGTTGAGCGCACGCCCGACCGCCGTGCGGTCATTGAACCTCTCACGCACGGCGCCCGTGATGCCCTTGGCGTTGTCGTTGATATCGACGAAGATGCGCCGGGCAACCTCCGGCGTCTCGACGATCACCACCTGGACGGAGACACGCTCGCTGCTGAGCTCGTCGCGGCGTGCAAGCAGGCCGTCCAGGACCTTCTGGAAGTGCGCAACCACCTCGGGTCCCGAGCTGTTCTTCGCAGCCGCCAGGTCGGCGCGCGCCTCCTCGATCTGCTTGGAGAGGATCTCCCAGGCGATGTGGAAGCCGAGCGTCCGGTGCTGGCCGTCGACGAGGCTGAGCTCGTCCCTGGCGTCCTTGGGCACGGCCAAGATCCCGAACTGGGTCGTGGCCGTGTTGATCGCGTCGTAGGGCTCGAACTTGAAGATGTCCGGGGCCCGCACGAGCAGGGCCGGCGAAACCCACTCCGGCGTCTCAAGGATGTAGTTCGCGAAGTCCCGCGCGTGGGCCGGAACGATCCGACGCTGCGTCGCGTGACTGTCGAGCGGCTTGTTGGGGTCCGGCTTAGGCAGGAACGTGATCAGCTCCCGCACTGAGAAGTCGATCCCGTAGACAACCCGGCCGCCCTGCCTGTAGCGCGAGGCGAAGAAGCGCTCGTAGGGGTCGTAACCGCTGGGGAGAGCGAGGGACACGGTTTGCTCCTTGTCTGCAAGTTCTGCTGCTTGTTGTACGCGTTACGCAGCTTACTCGCGGAACAAGCCGCTTGCATAGCCCCAACAGCATCTTAATCGTCAGGAGTAGTGGTCAGCTTGTCCGCTCTTCGCGGTGGAGTCGCGGTGCAACGCTCATCGCTTATCGCTGAGCAGGTCGGGTTAGGCCTGAAGCCACGACGAGGTAGCCCTCACGGAGCATCGCGACTGGCCGGTATGGCAGCGGCGCCGTCACGTCCACGTACGGCGCCGTGGTGCTCTCGATACCGAGTACTACGCGCGCCGTCCACGCATTTCCGCTGCCGCGTCCAGCTGCTCATCGTTAGCGTGCTCGCCCGAGCTGGCCTGCTCCGCCTAGGTGATACGGCCGAGCGGTGTAGCTCCGACTAGAGAGGTCGTACGGCTGGCGTCCGCTGATCCGTCTCAACAGTGACAGCGACCCGGGTGAGAGCGGCGCTTGCCGTCGGCCTCGATTGCGGAGACCGTCGCCCCACGCTCGATGCCGCCACGTTATGGCTGGCGGAGCGCTGGTAACGAAGCGCAGTCCGACTGAACTGGCAAGTGGCACTGAGTCGCCAACGCGAATGCTTGGGTCTACAGGCGGTCCGGTG
Source organism: Cellulosimicrobium cellulans (assembly GCF_001722485.1). Taxonomy (GTDB): domain Bacteria; phylum Actinomycetota; class Actinomycetes; order Actinomycetales; family Cellulomonadaceae; genus Cellulosimicrobium; species Cellulosimicrobium cellulans_A. The sequence goes on from NZ_LWGL01000038.1 coordinate 17,381, forward strand.
ACATGCTCGCGACCTGCGAGGATGGATAGCCCGGACGACTGGTGGACGAGATTGGCTACCCATGACGCTGACGCTTGATCCGATTTTGCGCAGCGGAGGCATTGACCCCGTGCAAGCTCTCGTGATCCGTCATGCCTACGTCAAGGAGCATGAGGACACGGGACTGCCGGGCATCCATGCCGATTCCACTGACGAGGAGATCCTCGCGTACACGCGCACTCAGTCGGCGTCGCCGCGGATCTTTCCCGTCTCTCCTGCGGGCATCTGGGTGGTTTTCGTCCGTGAAGGTGGCGACCGGGCGCGCCTGTGGTCGGTGCTAGAGAACCGCGGTGAGGTGTCGAACGACGGCGCGTTCCGCACCTTTGAATTGGGCGTAACCGAACAGCTGGCCGACCTGAGGAACCGGCTGGTGATCGGGTGGCGATCACCGCGCACGTGGCGGCTCAACGGCCCCACAGCGGCGGGCTACCCGGTGATGGAGATCGCCGACGCGCAGCCGGTGGCCTTTCCTGGGTTCGACCGACTCGTGCTGGACCATGTGCAGCTTCAGGCGGTGATGCGCGAGCACCGCTTCGCCGCGTGGCGCACGGCCCTAGCGTCCGTGGTGGGCATTTACCTCATCACCGACACCCGCGACGGGCGGCACTACGTCGGTAAGGCCGACGGCGCGGAAAGCATTCGGCAGCGCTGGCACGCCTACGCGACAAACGGCCATGGTGGCAACGTCGAGCTGCGCCACACCGATCCCGCCGGTTTCCGCTTCTCGCTGCTGCGGGTGTTCGACCCGGCAACGCCGGCGCGTGTGATCGACGACGCTGAAAGTCACTTCAAGGTCGCACTCGACTCGCGGAAGCACGGCTTGAACCGAAACTAGGCACCGATTTCAGTCGCCCTCATGGGCTCGCGGCGGCCATGTCTAGCGCCGAAGGGCGTTGACCTTACGCGCTGCACACTCGGGTGTCTTCAGTGATTCGACTGAGCTGCGAAGCGTTCGGAGCGCCAGGCGAGGAGGTCGCGGTCCGGCCGGTCGGATCGTCGGCGGGGTTGAGCGAGAAGGCGTTCGTGCGTCTCCTGAAGCCCGTGCTTAAGCCTGGGGCCATCGATCTCCTGAGAAGGCCGAGCGCTATGCGTACCTCGCCGTCGGGCGTCACCCCGACATGTTCTGGTCGTACGCGGCTAGGTGGATCTTGCACAGGGGGAGGGCGTTGACCACCGTCGGAACGCCGCATTCGTCGCTGTCGGGAACGACGTGAGCGGCGTCGAGGAGGGCGCCGGGCTTGAGCTCGCGGATCGCGCACCATGTCTCGTAGTTGACGAGCGCGCGCGTCCGGAATGCCGGCTGGTGGAGTCGCTGCCTGGCTAGACGCACGGCGTACTCGCGTTGAGGCGTCGTGAGGTCCCGCGCGTGGGGGATGAATCAGAACGCCTCGTCCAGGCCGATGAGAAACTGACGGTTCTCCGGCTCGTCGTCAAAGACGTAGACGGGCGCGACAGGCGTGTAGATGTTTCCATGAATCCTCGAGAGCGACGGATCGGTTCTCGTTAGACCAGGCCCGCCTGGACGAGCACCACGGCGAGCTGCACCCGACCGGATACACCGAGCTTCGCGTTCGCACTCGTCAGGTGCGTCTTAACGGTTGCCTCGCCGAGGAACAGCTGCTCGGCGATCTGGGAGTTCGACAGCCCCTCGACCACCAGCCGCGCGACGTCGAGCTCCCGCTCGGTAAGCGTTGCGACGCGCTCGGCCGCGTCGCGCCGCCCCGCTGCACCGGGTGCCGCGTTCACCTGCGCGATGACGGTCCGTGCGGCGCGCGGCGACAATGCGCCGTCGCCCGCCGCGACGGCGCGTACGGCTGCGACGATCTCCGTCGGCTCGGCGTCCTTGGCGAGGAACCCGGAGGCGCCGGCGTGCACGGCGTCGAGGATGACCTGCTCGGTGTCGAACGAGGTCATGGCGATGACGCCCGGCGGGTCGGGCAGCGCCCGTACGGCCCGGGTCGCGGTGACGCCGTCGACGCGGGGCATTCGCAGGTCCATGAGCACGACGTCGGGGTGGTGCGCCTGCACCGCGGGGACGACCTGGTCGCCGTCGGACGCCTCGGCGACGACCTCGATGTCGTCGGGGCGCAGGATGGTGCGCAGCAGGCGGCGGACCATCGCGTCGTCGTCGACGACCATCACCCTGATCACGTCGCGAGCGTAGCCGCGGCCGCCCACGCGTCGTCGCCAAAGACACCGCCACACGTGGCGGGCACGCACGTAGGAGCGGGCTACGGCGTCGGGCGATCCCACGGCAGGTCCGCGCGAACGACGTACCGTCCGTCGTCGACGCCCGCGCTGAACGTCCCGCCCATGGCCTCGCAGCGCACGCGCATCCCGACGAGGCCAGAGCCGCCACCGGGGATCCCCGAGGCGCCGACCGTGGCACTCGGGTCGCCGAGCACGGGCGCGTCGGCGTACGGGTTGAGCTCCGGCAGCACGGCGTTCCGCACGGTGATGTCCACGCCGTCACCCGGCCGCGCGCGGACGTCGACCTCGGCCCGGGCGCCGGGCGCGTGCTTCATGACGTTGGTCAGCGCCTCCTGCACGATCCGGTACACGGCGCGCGTGAGGGCCGGCGGGGCGTCGTCGCCGTCCGTGATGAACACCGTCGCGGCGAGGTCTACCCCGCCGGCGCGGGCGTCGTCGAGCAGCGTCGCCAGGTCGCCGAGCGCCGGCGCGGACCCGGTGTACTGCTCGGAGCCGGCGCGCAACGACGAGATGAGCGTGCGCATCTCGTCGAGCGCACGGTGGGCCGACGAGCGCATGGTGCGGGCGGCGTCCATAACCTCGGGGTTGTCGGTCGTCACCTCCAGCGCCGACGCCTGCAGCGACATGAGGGACAGGTTGTGCGCGACGGTGTCGTGCATCTCGCGCGCGATGAGCTCGCGCTCGTCCTGGCGCGACACCTCGGTGCGCAGCTCGTCGGCCTGCGTGCTGAGCACCCGCGCGCGCTGGTTCTCCGCGATCGCGACCTCCTGGGCGGCGTCCGCCCGGCGCACCGCGCGACGCAGGAAGCCCGCGCCGACCGACGCGCCCATCGCCAGCACGCCGAGGACCACGTAGCCGCCCGGGGTCAGGTACGTCATCCCCGAGAGGTCGGACGCGACGATGGAGAAGATCACCGCGTCGCCCTCACGTGTCTCGTCGCGCCACAACGAGGTCCCGACGGCGAGCGCCGTCGCCGCCATGCAGCCGACGATGACGTTCCAGCGCTTCTCGCGCGCGATGACGAACGGCAGCGCGAGCAGCGGCGCCGCGGCGCCGACCGGCGTGAGGATGCCGGCGGCGGCGGTCGTCACGCACACGACGAGCGCGAGCCGGTCGCGCCACACCACGAACGTCGCGATGCCCGCGGCGAGCACCCACCAGAGCAGCGTGAGTGCGACCTGGCGGCCGGACGGCTCCGGGCCGTGCCCGAGGTTGTCGTAGGTCGCGCTGATCAGCCCGACGAAGAAGGTCACGATCACCGCGCCGACCGTCCCCAGCACCGACCACACGCGTCGAGCGGTCAGAGGCTGGCGGGGTCGCCGAGGAGGTGTGGGCCGCGGCGCGTGCCCCGCGGGGGCGGGGTACGCCGTCGGGCCGAACGACGGCACGACGCCGGTCGCGTGCCCCGACCACCCCGGGTACTGCACGGGCGGGGGAGCGGGCGGCGGGTACCCCGCGGCACCGTGCGGACGGCCGTACGGCGGCGTCGCGGGCGGCTGCGGGGGCGGGTACATGCGGCGAGCATACGGGCGCACGCCGACGCCGCGGCCCGCCCGAGCGGGTGGTTCTCACCGGCCGGATCTCCACCGGTCGGGCGGCGGTGACGAGCCGATCGGGGGATCCAGCGATAGGTGCCCGGCCAGCACGATCGTCGTCGAAACGCAGTCCGCGACGACGCCGACCGCCGTCGGTCACCAGGAGGCCACGATGTCCACGCCCAGCCAGCACCCGCAGCCCGCCCAGCCCCAGCCGTACACGACGCCGCACCAGGCCGGCGCGCCCGGGCAGGACCCCGGTCAGACGCACCCCGGACAGCAGTACCCCGGCCAGCCGTACCCGCAGGGCTACCCCGCGCACGGCGCCCAGCCGGGCGTCCCGACGCCGCCCCGCAAGAGCTGGTTCGCGCGCCACAAGATCCTCACGGGCCTGGGAGTCGTCGTGCTGCTCGCCATCATCGGTGCCGCCCTGGGCGGCGGGGGCGAGGAAGAGCCGACGCCGCCGGCCGCCGTCGCCCCCGCGCCGGACGCGCCGGGGGACGAGGCACCCGCCGATCCCGCGCCCGAGGCGCCCGCCGAGGAGCCGGCGCCGGAGGAGCCGGCCGCACCCGGCGTCGGCACGCCGGTGCGCGACGGCAAGTTCGAGTTCACGGTGACGTCCGTGGAGACGGGCGTCGCGACCGTCGGTGACGAGTTCCTCAACCAGCAGGCGCAGGGCCAGTACGTGCTCGTCCACATGACGGTGACGAACATCGGCACCGAGGCGCAGATGTTCGACGGGTCGAGCCAGGAGCTCACCGACACCGCCGGCCGCACGCACTCCGCCGACACGAGCGCCGCGATCTACCTCGGCGACGCGAACAGCTTCCTCACCGACATCAACCCGGGGAACTCCGTCGAGGGCACCGTCGTCTTCGACATCCCTGCTGACGCCGTGCCGGCGTCGATCGACCTGCACGACTCGATGTTCTCCGGCGGGGTCGAGGTTGCGCTGGGCTGACGGTGATCGGTCCTGGCTCCGGCGGGTGAAGTCGGCCGCCGCGTCGGGACATCGGTAGGGGCGGCCCGGCATGCTGGGCCGCCTCCGACCACGAGCGTGGTCGGTCGTCGCGACAAGGGAGTGAAGTGGACTACGAATTGATGGCATCTCAGGCCCGCTCGGCGCTGGTGGTCGCGGCGATGCGGCGGACGCTCCTGACTTACGGGGAGCTGGGCCGCGCCGTGGGTATCGACCGGAAGGTTCCGCTTCCGGGTCATGTCTCACGAGTTCTGGACAAGGTGTCCCAGGTCTGCATCGACGCCGGTGAGCCCTCACTCGCCGTTCTCGTGGTGGCGAAGTCCGGGGGGCAGCCCGGCAGTGGGTTCACCAAGGGCAAGCACGAGTGGTTCACCGAGGCGCAACGCTGCTTCGAGTACTGGTCGACGAAGTAGGCCTGCGAGGCAGGGTCTTTTACTGAACCGTCCTTTTCTACTGGTCCAGTGGAAAAGGACGGCACAGTAGAAAACTCCTTCAAGGCGTCCAGCCTCCACCGGCTGGTCCAGACGGCGCAGGAGTGGGAGCCGCGCTGGGTCGCGGTGCTCGGCCTCGGGGCGTACCGGACGGCGTTCGGCGACCGGCGCGCGACGGCGGGCCCGCAGGAGCGCCGGATCGGCCCGGCGCGCGTGTGGCTGCTGCCCAACCCGAGCGGACTCAACGCGCACCACACCGTCGCGACGCTCGGCGCCGCGTACGGGGAGCTGCGCGTCGCCGCGGGGCTGCCCGACCGCCGTCGGGCCTGAGCCGGCCGCACCGTCGAGCCCGCGACACGGCCACCGCCCAGCCCGCGCGAGCCGCCCGTGCCCTGCCTACCGTCGAGGGCATGGACATCAACGGGACCGCTCGGGAGTTCTTCGACCGCTACACGCGCGCGCTGCTCGACCGGGACCAGGAGGCCCTGGCCGACCTCTACGCCGTGCCGTCGCTCATCGCCTTCCCCGCCCAGTCGCTCGCCGTGGCGGAGCGCTCGCAGATCTCCGACTTCTTCGCGTCGGCGTTCGGGCAGTACGAGGGCATCGAGAACACGAGCGCCGAGATCGACGTCATCGCGTCCGCCCCGCACAGCATCTGGGCGGACGTCACGTGGCGCCACGACAACGACATGACGGAGCGGTTCGTCTACCAGCTCCTCGACACGGGCGACCGGTGGCAGATCGGCGTCCTCACGCCGCTGCCGACCGACTGACCGCGCCCGCGGCCTTCAACGGGTGTCTCCCGCCGGCGGCCGCCACCCCATGACGTCGCCGAGCGCCCGCGAGCCGAGCGACGCCGCCCACGACCCGGCGACCTGCGCGCCGAGGTCGCGCGCGCCGGTGAGCACGGGCGACGTCCAGCGCGTCGGCCCGGCGACCCGCGCCGAGAGCCGCATGACCTTCTCGACGCGCGGCCGCCGCTCGGCCGACCAGCGCTGCAGCGCGGGCACGACGTCGGCCGACGCCGGCGCGCGCACGCCGAGCACGACCGCGTCCTCGAGCGCCTGGCACCCGCCCTGCCCGACGTTCGGCAGCATCGCGTGCGCCGCGTCCCCGACGAGCGCGACCCGCCCGGTCGCGAGCGTCGCCGGGGGAGCGGGCAGGCGCCGCAGCGCGTGGCGCAGCACCCGGTCCGGCGGGACGGACGCCAGCAGCTCCGGGATCGGGTCGTGCCAGCCGGAGAGGCGCTCGCGGAGCTCGTCGAACGTCGCGGGGACGCCCGCGGCGTCGGCCACCGAGACGTAGGCGTACACGCGCCCGTCCGCGAGCGGCACGACGCCCGCGACGATCCCGCGGCCCCAGGTCTCTCCACCGACTGTCTCACCGCCGAACGCCTCGCCACCGACCGTCTCGCCGCCCACGACACCGCCGTGCGGCGCGGGCGCGACGAGCCGCCAGGCCGTCGACCCGCCGTGGACGGGCCGCGGCGCGTCCGGCCACCAGCGCGTGCGGGTGGGGGAGTCGATGCCGTCCGCCGCGACGACGAGGTCGGCCTCGACCTCCTCACCCGGCCCGGCGGCGTCGGGCGCGCCTGCTCCTGCCG
>NZ_LWGL01000039.1 GCF_001722485.1 Cellulosimicrobium cellulans
GCCGAGCGCCGCGAGGCCGCGCTGCGCGCCGCGTCGCGGCCGGCCGGTCCCGCGGCCGTCGACGCGGCGGAGGACGACCTGCCGTCGCGCGACGACCCGGACATCGTGTCCACCGGCCTCGTCGGCGCCGCTCTCGTCGTCAAGCTCCTCGACGGCAAGGTGCTCGAGGAGATCCAGCAGCAGGACGGGTGACCCGCGTCGCGCCGCGGAGCGGCGACGCCGGGGCGGGACCGTCCCCGGCGCCCCGTAGGCTGGGGGAGTGTACGAAGGCGCGGTCCAGGACCTGATCGACGAGCTCGGCCGACTTCCCGGCGTCGGGCCCAAGAGCGCGCAACGCATCGCGTTCCACCTCCTCGCCGCGGACGCGACGGACGTGCGTCGTCTGGTCGACGCGCTGACCGAGGTCAAGGCCCGGGTCCGGTTCTGCGAGACGTGCGGCAACGTCGCCGAGTCCGAGCGGTGCCGCATCTGCGCGGACCCGCGGCGCTCGCCCGAGGTGATCTGCGTCGTCGAGGAGCCGAAGGACGTCGTCGCGATCGAGCGCACGCGCGAGTTCCGCGGCAGGTACCACGTGCTCGGCGGCGCCATCAACCCGATCGAGAACGTCGGGCCCGGTGACCTGCGGATCTCCGAGCTCATGGCGCGCCTCGCGGACGGGCAGGTCACCGAGGTCATCCTCGCGACCGACCCGAACGTCGAGGGCGAGGCGACGGCCACGTACCTCGCGCGCATGCTCGGGCCGATGGGGCTGCGCGTGACGCGTCTCGCGTCCGGGCTGCCGGTCGGGGGAGACTTGGAGTACGCCGACGAGGTGACCCTCGGCAGGGCGTTCGAGGGTCGCCGGCTCGTCGGCGGCTGACGGAAGGGGCAGGGGCATGGGAGAGATCGAGCACGACCCGGACCTCCGCGAGATCGCGGAGACCATGGCGGACCAGGCGCGGGCGTACCTGACGACGACGACGCAGGTCGCCGGGGGAGCCGCGCAGGGTGCCGTGCTGCCGCTGCTGCTCCTCGCGCTGTCCGACGTCCTCGCGGCGGGCGCCCGTCTCGGCGCGATGGGCGACGTCGTCCCGGTCGAGCGGTTCGAGCCGGACGCCGGCCCCGACACCGACCTCGACCCGCTGCGCACCGCGCTGTCGCGCCTGTTCGACGGCTTCGACGACTACGTCGAGATCGCGGACCCGCTCGTCGGGCCGGACGTCGCGAGCGCGACGCTGTCGGGCGACCTCGCGTGCGTCGCGGAAGCGCTCGCCAAGGGGCTGCAGCACTACGAGGCCGGCCGCGAGGTCGAGGGCCTGTGGTGGTGGCAGTTCTCGTACGTGTCGCTGTGGGGGGAGCGGGCCGCCAGCGCGCTGCGTGTCCTGCAGAGCGCGCTCGCCCACCTGCGCCTCGACGTGGAGGACGACGTCGCGGCCGAGGCGGAGTACGACGCGCTGCACGCCTGACGCCCGCGCCGGCCGCCGCTCAGTCCTCCGTGGCTCCGGTGTGAGGCAGGCCGGTCGTGGCCTCGGCGACGAGCCGCGCGGGCGCCGGTCCGACCATCCCCGCCGCGGGGTCGTCCAGCACGAGGTGCGCGGTGGTGCGGAACCGGCCGACGGCGTCGAGCCAGGCGCGGCCGGGGCGTAGCCCGCTCGCGCGGATCGCGCTCGCGTGGTCCACGACGAGGACCGTCGCGGCGCCGAGCGCGACGACGCCCCACGCGATGCCGACGACGGCACGGACCGGCCGCGGCGTGCGCGTGAAGCCCTGCCGCAACCGGTCGACCTGGAAGCGCAGGTGGTGCACCTCGTCGGAGGCGACCCGCCGGCCGATGCCCCGCAGCACCGGATCCGGCGCGCTCGACGCGAGCGCGGTGAAGTAGCCCATGGCGACCGACTCGGCGACGAGGAACAGCGCGAGCTCGGTCCGCAGTCCGAGCAACCGCCGCAGCCACGTGAACGCCGCGTCCGACCAGTGCGCGTCCAGGGTGGGCGCCTCGAGGTGCTCGAGGCCGCGGCGGAACAGCGCCGAGTGCCGTTGCTCCTCCTGCACGAGGAGCTCGAGGGCCTCGACGTAGACGGGGTCGCCCGCCCGCCGCGCCTTGGCGAGAAGGCGCGCGCCGTCGCCGTCCTCGCCCAGCTCGAAGCGCTGGAACGAGCGGACGAACGCCGCCCGGATGTCGGACGGCAACGTGCTCGGGGCGTCCCAGTCGACACCTTGCTCCATGACGATCTGAGCGCTGCGGTTGGCGCGGAAGTGCTCCACCCAGACCGCGAAGCCCGGCGAGCGGGCGCCGGAGGTGGGAGGAACCTGGACCGGAGTTGTGTCGTCGCTGACCATGGCGTGAACGTAGCCGCGCGCCCGTGTCCGCGGGCCGCCGCCCCGAAGGCCGCGCGAAGGCCCCGCGAACGTTCCACACCGTGCCCACCGGTCGCCCACACGGCCACCGACGGGCCGGGCAGCGCGCCACCGCGGACGGCCACCGGAAATCGGGGGCCTGCGTGGTACCACTGGGGGGTGCTGCCCGCCTTCGCCCTCCCGTCCACCGGCGGGCTCGAGATCGACGGTCTGACCCTTCTTCTCCTCGTCCTCGCCGCGCTCACCGCGGGCTGGATCGACGCGGTCGTCGGCGGGGGCGGGCTGGTCCAGCTCCCCGCGCTCCTGCTCGTGCCGGGGATCAGCCCGGTGCAGGCGCTCGCGACGAACAAGCTCGCGAGCATCATGGGGACGTCCGTGAGCGCCGTGACGTACTACCGGCGCGTCGGTCCCGACCTCCGGACGGCCGGGCCGATGGCGCTCGCGGCGCTCGTCGGCGCCGTCGGGGGCGCGGCGCTCGCCTCGAAGATCCCCGCGGACCTCTTCACGCCGATCATCCTCGTGGTGCTCGTCGGCGTCGCGACCTACACGATCGTCAAGCCGAAGCTCGGGCACGCGACGAACCTGCGCTGGGAGGGCAACGGGCACCGGTGGGCGGCAGCCGGCATCGGCCTCGTCATCGGCACGTACGACGGCCTGCTCGGGCCCGGCACGGGCACCTTCTTCGTCATCTCGCTCGTGAGCATCCTCGGCTACGCGTTCCTGCCCGCGTCCGCGCTCGCGAAGATCGCCAACTTCGCGACGAACGCGGGCGCGCTCATCTTCTTCGTGCCCTACGGCGCGGTCCTGTGGGGACTCGGTCTGGTCATGGGTGCGGCAAACCTCCTCGGCGCGTACATCGGAGCACGCATGGCCGTCGCCAAGGGCAGCGGGTTCGTCCGGGTCGTGTTCGTCGTGGTGGTGGGCGCGCTCATCCTCAAGCTCGGGTACGACGTCGTCACCGACCTGGTCTGACCCACGCCCCCTCGCCCGGCGCGGCCGGGGCGGCCGGGGCGGCGAGCGACCTCGGTCCCGGCCGGGACGGCACTCGGACCCTGCCGCCCGCGACGCGCACGCGCGAGCATCGAGGCCGTGAAGACCCTCGCCCAGGCGCTGACCGTCCAGTCCGACGCCGCCCGGACGAAGGTCGCGGCCGCACGGCGGCCCGGGCGCTACCTCATCGCCTCGGCGCTCGCGGGCGCGTACATCGGTGTGGGCGTCGTCCTCATGGTCGCGACGGCGGGGCCGTTCCTCGCCGCCGGCGCTCCGGCCGAGCGTCTCGTCGCCGGCAGCGTGTTCGCCGCGGCGCTGACGCTCGTCGTCCTCGCGGGCGCCGAGCTCGCGACGTCCGCGATGATGGTCATCGCCCAGGGAGTGGTGACCCGCGCCGTCCGGGTGCGTGCCGCCGTCGGCGCCCTCGCGCTGTGCCTGCTGGGCAACCTCGCGGGCTCGATGGCGTTCGCGTGGCTCGTGGTGCAGGCCGGGGTGCTGCGCACCAACGCGGCGGCGGGCGACATGGTCGCGTCGATGCTCGCCGCGAAGGCGCACGAGACCGGCGGCCAGCTCCTCGCCCGCGGCATCCTGTGCAACGTCCTGGTGTGCGCGGCGATCTGGGCCTGCGGTCGCCTGTCCTCCGAGGCGGGGAAGGCGATCGTCGTCTTCTGGGCCGTGCTCGCCTTCATCGCCTCGGGCTTCGAGCACGTCGTGGCCAACATGACGACGTTCTCCCTCGGCCTCTTCTCCGGCGAGGCCTGGACGACGTGGCCCGACTTCGCCCGCAACCTCACCTGGGTCGGCCTCGGCAACCTCCTCGGCGGCGCGATCGTCGTCGGCCTGGGCTACGCCGTCGTCGCCCGCCCCACCTCACCTGCGTCGACTGACGACCGGACAACCGGACAACCGCTGCTCCCATGACTGCTGTGGAGAGGGACGGGTCGGACCAGGTGACGGACGAGAAGAGGGTGGTGGCGGAGGTCCGGGGGCGCGGGTCGTGGCGGGTCTGGCGGGAGCGCGCGAGGGACGAGCGTGCGGATGGTAGACCCGCGCCCCCGGAGCGCAGCCACCACCCGGTCTGACACCACGCCGCCCGGCCGCACAACGGCCCGCATCGCGGGACGAACTTGGCCGGACTGCGAGGCGCGTGCCTATCATCGACAGTCCCACACGCACCCGGCGGACCGTTGAGAGAGACGGAGGCCGGCGACAGATGGAGCAGGCACGTGGCACTTGTCGTGCAGAAGTACGGCGGTTCGTCGGTATCCGACGCCGAGAGCATCAAGAGGGTGGCCAAGCGCATCGCGGAGGCGAAGCGCGCCGGGAACGACGTGGTGGTCGTGGTCTCGGCGATGGGCGACACGACGGACGAGCTCATCGACCTCGCCCAGCAGGTGAGCCCGCTGCCGCCGCAGCGCGAGATGGACATCCTCCTCACCGCGGGTGAGCGCATCTCGATGTCGTTGCTCGCGATGGCGATCACGAACCTGGGCGTCCGCGCGAAGTCGTTCACCGGGCAGCAGGCGGGTCTCATCACGGACGCGGTGCACGGCAAGGCGCGCATCGTCGACGTCGTGCCGCACCGCATCCGCGAGACGATCGAGAAGGGCCAGGTCGCGATCGTGGCCGGGTTCCAGGGCGTCACGGAGTCGACGAACGACGTGACGACGCTGGGTCGCGGCGGCTCGGACACGACCGCGGTCGCGCTGGCCGCGGGTCTCGACGCGGACGTGTGCGAGATCTACACCGACGTCGACGGCGTGTTCACCGCCGACCCGCGCATCGTCCCGAGCGCGCGCAAGATCGACCGCATCACGTACGAGGAGATGCTCGAGATGGCGGCGAGCGGGGCCAAGGTGCTCGCGCTGCGCTGCGTCGAGTACGGCCGCCGCTACGGCGTCCCGATCCACGTGCGGTCGTCGTTCTCCGGCAAGGAGGGCACGTTCGTCAGCGCCGACGCGTACACCGCCCAGGACCCCGCACCCACGCCCGGCACCCGTTCTGCAGACATCCCCGAGGAGACCGCCATGGAAGCCCCGATCATCTCCGGCGTCGCGCACGACCGCAGCGAGGCGAAGATCACGGTCGTCGGCGTCCCCGACGTGCCCGGCACGGCCGCGCGGATCTTCGAGGTCGTCGCGGGCTCGGGCGTGAACATCGACATGATCGTGCAGAACGTGTCGGCTGCCCGGACGGGGCTCACGGACATCTCGTTCAGCCTCCCTGAGGGCGACGGCCCGGCGGCGATGGCGGCCCTGTCCGCGCTGCAGGCCGAGGTCGGGTTCGACTCGCTGCAGTTCGACGACCAGATCGGCAAGCTGTCGCTCGTCGGCGCGGGCATGAAGTCGCACCCCGGCGTCTCGGCGAAGCTGTTCGGCGCGCTGCGCGACGCGGGCATCAACATCGAGATGATCTCGACGTCGGAGATCCGCATCAGCGTCGTGACCCGTGAGGACTCGCTGGACGACGCGGTCCGCGCCGTCCACACCGCGTTCGAGCTCGACGCCGCCGAGGGCGAGGCCGTCGTCTACGCCGGCACCGGCCGCTGACCGACGGACGAGAGGAGACACCGATCATGAGCACCGAGAACTTCGCCGTGCCCGCGACCGCCCGCGGGATGAACGTCGCCGTCGTCGGCGCGACCGGCCAGGTGGGCGCCGTCATGCGCCGCCTGCTCGAGGAGCGCGACCTCCCGGTCGCGAGCATCCGCTGGTTCGCGTCCGCGCGGTCCGCCGGCTCGACGCTGCCGTGGCGTGGGCAGGACCTCGTCGTCGAGGACGTCGCCGCGACCCCGACCGAGGACCTGCGCGGGATCGACGTCGCGCTGTTCTCCGCGGGTGGCTCGACGTCCAAGGCGCACGCGGAGCGCTTCGCCGAGGCGGGCGCCGTCGTCATCGACAACTCGTCGGCCTGGCGCATGGACCCCGACGTCCCGCTCGTCGTGTCCGAGGTCAACCCTGGCGCGCTGCGCGGTGCGCGCAAGGGCATCGTCGCGAACCCGAACTGCACGACGATGGCCGCGATGCCCGTGCTCAAGCCGCTCGCGGACGAGGCCGGGCTCGAGCGGCTGATCGTCGCGACGTACCAGGCGGTCTCCGGGGCCGGCCTGGCCGGTGCCGACGAGCTGCGGTCGCAGGTCGTCGCGGGCGCCGCGGCCGAGCGGGAGTCCGAGGGGGGGGAGGGCGCCGGTCTGGCGGGCCTCGTCCACGACGGCGGGGCGGTCGCATTCCCCGAGCCTTCGGCGTTCCCGCGCACCGTCGCGTTCAACGTCGTGCCGCTCGCCGGGTCGATCGTCGACGACGGGCTCGACGAGACGGACGAGGAGAAGAAGCTGCGCAACGAGTCGCGCAAGATCCTCGGCCTGCCCGACCTCGCGGTGGCGGGCACGTGCGTGCGCGTGCCCGTGTTCACGGGGCACTCGCTCGCGATCCACGCCGAGTTCGCGCAGCCGATCGAGCCGCAGCGGGCGCGCGAGATCCTCGCGGGCGCTCCGGGCGTCGCGCTCGCCGACGTCCCGAACCCGCTCCAGGCCGCCGGCCAGGACCCGTCGTTCGTCGGGCGCATCCGCACCGACCAGTCGGTCCCGGGCGGCCGCGGCCTCGTGCTGTTCGTGTCGAACGACAACCTGCGCAAGGGCGCCGCGCTCAACGCGGTCCAGCTCGCGGAGCTCGTCGCGGCCGACCTCGACGGCGTCCGCGCCGCGTTCGCGGGGGCGTCCGCCTCCGCCTGACGGGGTGCACGTGCGAGCGCGGACCGCGAGGTAGAGCTCCAGGCCGCGAGGTAGAGCACCCGGTGCTCTACCTCGCGGCCTGCGGTTCTACCTCGGCGTCGGTCCCGGAGCCGGGGCCGGTGACGTCCTGCGCGTACCGAGCGTCGGCGCGAGCACCCAGAGCGCGGACGCCGCGAGGACGTGCCAGACGGCGTGACCCTGCAGCGTCACGCCGAGCGGCCCGTCGGCGTCGCACAGGGGCCAGCCGGGGCGCGTCAGCGTACCGATGGTCCCGCCCAGGGCGAGCAGCCCGAGAGCGATGACCGTGCGGCGTCGGACGGCGGGGCGGTGCCACGCCCGCACGACGCTCGCCGCCACGGCGACGACGGCCACCGCGAGCTGGAAGGCCGTCGACGCGGGGACGCTCGCGGCCGCCACGACGACGGCGGCGAGCGTCGGTGCGAGCCACCACCGGGTGCGGGTCCGGCGACCCGTGAGGTCGGCGACGGCGTCGGCCGCGACGAGGGCGAGCGCACCGAGCAGGGGCGGGTCGTGCGCCACGGGGTTCCACGACGGCGACGGTCCGTGCTGGATCACCGAGCCGACCCCGATCAGGGCCACGAGCACGCCGAAGGCGACGCGCAGCGCGGTCACCTCGTCGCGCCGAACGCCCGCCACGGCGGCGGAGCCGGCATCGCCCGTCGACGACCGACGGGAGGCGCCGCCCAGGATCACGGCACCGGCGAGGACGAACGCGAGGCTCGTCCACGTGCTCAGCGGCTCCGCCCACGGCGTCCCGCCGGCGAGCTCGCACGCTCCGCCCACCCCGACCTCCCTCACCCACCGGTCCCCGGGTGTCCAGCGTTCTGCGTCCCGCCCGTGCACGCTCGCGGACGCACTTCTCGGAAAGCCCTTGCGCGCCGACGCGCATGCGTGGTTCATTAGTTGAGTAATGAACCGCAGAACACGAGAACCGCGAGAGGATGGGCGCCATGTTCGACGGTCCTGAGCCCATCTACCTGCAGATCGCCCAGATGATCCGGGCGCAGGTCCTCGCGGGAGAGGCTGCCGAGGAGGAGCAGGTCATGTCGACGACGGAGCTGGCCACGACCTTCCGCATCAACCCCGCGACGGCCGCCAAGGCGTTCGCCGAGCTCGTGGACGAGGGCGTGCTCTACAAGCGGCGGGGGATCGGCATGTTCGTCGCCCCCGGCGCGCGCGAGCGCCTGCTCGAGCAGCACCGCGCCCGCTTCTTCGACGAGGTCCTCGCCCCCGCGCTCGCGCAGGCCGACGTCCTCGGCATCCCGACCGACCGGATCGTCGACTACGTCCTCGGCCGCAGCCGCCCCGACGACCCCGCGCCGTCGGCCGGGTCGCCCGCCGCCTGACCCCACACACCCCGACCGGAGAGGTGCCATGACCACCCGGCCCGCCCCGCCCACCATGACCGCGCCGCCGTTCGGCGCAGAGCTGCACGACGTCGTCGTGCGCTACGGCCGTACCGGCGACCCTGCCCTGCGCGGCGCGACGCTGACGGTCCGGCCCGGTGTCATCACGGGCCTTCTCGGCCGCAACGGCGCGGGCAAGACGACGCTCGCCGCGCTCCTCGCGGCGTTCCGCCGCCCGACCTCGGGCCGGGTCCTCGTCGGGCCCGAGGGCGGGCTCGAGGACCCGTTCGAGAACGTGTGGACGACGACGCACACGCAGCTCGTGCGCGAGAGCGGCGACGTGGGGGAGGGTGACAAGGCGAAGGACACGCTCGCCTACTACGCCGACATGCGCCCGCACTGGGACGCCGGCCTCGCGGAGCGGCTCCTCGACGAGCTCGAGGTCGACGTGCGCAAGAAGCCGTCCGAGATGTCGCGGGGCAAGCGCTCCGCGCTCGGCGCGGCCATCGGGCTCGCCTCCCGGGCGCCGCTGACGATCTTCGACGAGGTGTACCTCGGCATGGACGCCCCGAGCCGGTACACGTTCTACGACGCGCTGGTGGCCGACTACACCGAGCACCCGCGCACGATCCTCCTGTCGAGCCACCTCATCACCGAGGTCGAGCGCGTCTTCGAGGACGTCGTCATCATCGACCGCGGGCGCGTGCTGCTCGCGGAGAACGCCGACGACGTCCGGGCGCGCGGCGTGAGCCTCACCGGACCGGTCGACGTCGTCGAGCGGCACGCCGCCGGCCGCGAGGTGCTCGCCAGGCAGCGGCTCGGCGGCACCGCGCAGGTCACGCTCTTCGGCACCTTCGTCGACGGCGAGCGCGAGGCCGCGGTCGAGGCAGGACTGGAGGTCGGGGCCGTGCCGGTCCAGGACCTGTTCGTCCATCTCACGCGTGGCACCGAGAGGGGTGAGGGACGATGACGACAGACCAGCAGCCGACGCAGCGGCGCGCCGTCGAGGCAGCGGCCCACCGCCGTGCGGTGCGCACGATCGCCGAGTACTACATCGGCGGTACGTGGTACATCGGGGTGTGGTTCTGGGCGATCGCGCTCGCCGTCGGTGCGCTCGTCCTGTGGATCATGCAGCGCAACGACGACGTGAGCATCGGGGCGGTCGGAGGCGTCGCCGGCTCGGCGAAGTTCTTCCTCTTCGTCCTGGGCATCGTCCTCCCGCTCATGACGATCGCGATGCACGTCGCCGCCGGCGGCACGCGACGGTCGTACACCCAGGGGCTCTGGATCGGCGCCGCGGTCTCGGGCCTGACGTTCGGCCTCGCGACCGCCCTCGTGAAGTGGCTCGAGTGGTGGCTGTTCCACCGCAACGACTGGGGGTCCGAGCCGGAGCAGATGCAGCTCTACGCGGACGGTTCGCAGGTGGGGACCGTGCTGCTCGTCGAGGCGCTGTTCTGCACCGTCTACTACCTGGCCGGCATGACGATCGCCGCCGGGTACTACAGGTTCGGGTTCGTCAGGGGGACGCTCCTCGTCCTCGCGTCGCTCGCGCCGGTCCTCGTCGCGGAGGTCTTCCTCCGCTCGGGCTTCTTCGGGGACGCGCTCGCGCGCGTCGTCGGTCTCGACGACACGCCCGTCTGGCTCGCCGTGCTCGGCGGGCTCGCCGGGATCGTGCTCGCCGCACTGCTCCTGCGCGCCGTCCTGCGGGGCGTCGCGATCCGTCCGGTCGAGTTCGCCGCCAGCGCGAGCGTCTGACCGCACCTCCACCGTCCCTCATCGCCCGGCGGGCGGCGCGTCGCGCCGTCCGTGGGCCGAGCACACCCTCGAGGAGATCACCATGAGCACGGCACCACCTCCCACGAACGGGTCGAGCACCACCTCGACCCGTGCGCCCGCCGGCGCGTCGGGCACGTCGTCGCCCGCCCGGCCCGACGTCGCTGCAGCCGTCGTCGAGGTCCGGCACCTGCGCAAGACCTACCCGGGCCCGAAGGGCACGGCCGAGCGGAAGGTCGCCGTCGAGGACGTGAGCTTCTCCGTCGCTCCCGGCGAGATCTTCGGCATCCTCGGGCCCAACGGCGCGGGCAAGACGACGACCGTCGAGTGCCTCGCGGGCCTGCGCGAGGCCGACGGCGGCACCGTGCGCGTGCTCGGCGTCGACCCGCAGGCCCACCCCGGGCGCATCCGGGACCTCGTGGGCGTCCAGCTCCAGGAGTCGGCGCTCAACGAGAAGATCACGGTCGCCGAGGCGATGCGCCTGTTCGCGTCGTTCTACGCCGAGCCCGCGGACGTCGCCGAGCTCCTGGACCTCCTCGACCTCGCGCAGCACCGCGACGTCGCGTACGCGAAGCTGTCCGGCGGGCAGAAACAGCGCCTGTCGATCGCGCTCGCGCTCGTGGGGAACCCTCGCGTCGCGATCCTCGACGAGCTCACCACGGGCCTCGACCCGCAGGCCCGCCGCAACACGTGGGACCTGGTGGAGCGCGTGCGCGACCGCGGCGTCACGGTCCTGCTCGTCACGCACTTCATGGACGAGGCGGAGCGGCTGTGCGACCGGCTCGTCGTCATCGACGCCGGCCGGGTCGTCGCGCAGGGCAGCCCGGCCGAGCTGATCGACGCCCTCGACGACACGCGGACGATGCGGCTGCGCGTCCCCGTCGCGGACCACGACCTCGCGCTGCACACCATCGCGGGCCTCACCGACGTCCGCTCGGTCGACGGCGCCGGGCGCGAGATCGAGGTGACGGGGACGCGGCGCGTGCTGCCCGCCGTCGTGCTGGCACTGGCCGAGCACGACGTGGTGCCCGACGACGTCCGCACCGTCTCCCGCACGCTCGAGGACGTCTTCGTGGCCGTGACCGGCCGCACCTACGACCCGGAGACCCCCGGCGTCGCCCCGACCAGCCCGGCCGCCGCCCGGCAGCCCGCCCGCGAAGGAGTCTCCCGATGACCACCGCGACCCTCTCCCCGTCGACGGCGTCCTCCCGGGGCACCGGGTGGCGCGGGTTCGGCACCCTCCTGACCACCGAGTCGCGCCTGTGGCTGCGCGACGCCGGGACCGTCTTCTTCTCGCTGGCGTTCCCGACGGTGCTGCTCCTCGGCGTCGGCTTCGCCATCCCCGGGATGCGCGACCCGATCGAGGGGGCGGGCGGCGCGTGGGAGGGGCTCACCGCGATCGCGACGTACGTGCCCGTCGTCCTGGCGGCAGCGATCGCGACGCCGGCGCTCACGACCATGCCCGTGTACTTCGCCACGTTCCGCGAGAAGGGGGTCCTGCGCCGCCTCTCGACGACGCCGATGCGGCCGCAGGGCATCGTCGTGGCGCACCTGGTGATCAATCTCGTGGCCGTCGTCGCCGCGACCGCGGTGGCGCTCGTGGTCGGCTCGTTCGTGTTCGACGTCCCCGCGCCGCGCAACGTCGGCACCGTCGCGCTCGCGTTCGTGCTGGCCGTGCTCGCGATGCTGTCGCTCGGGACGGTGGTCGCCGCCCGTGCGCCGAAGGCCAGCACCGCCTCGGCGATCGGCACGCTGATCTACTTCCCGATGCTGTTCCTGTCGGGACTGTGGACACCGGGCCCGGTCATGCCCGACGCCGTGCGGGAGGTCGGCCAGTACACGCCTCTCGGCGCGGCCGCCCAGGCCATGACGGCGGGCTGGTTCGAGGACGGCGTCCCGACGCTGCAGCTCGTCGTCATGGCGGCGTGGACCGCCGTCCTGCTGCCGCTCGGTGTGAAGCTGTTCCGCTGGTCCTGACCGGCGGCGAGGCGGGGGAGGGCCGCATAGCCTGTCGGGCGTGCGGCCCTTCCTGCTCCTCGCCTCGCGCGCGGAGGACGTCGCGGCGGACGGCGAGCACGAGGCCGTCCTCCGCTTCGCCGGCCTGCGCGAGGACCAGCTGCACCGCGTGCGCATGGAGGCGGGCCCGCTGCCGGCGATCGACCTCGACGACTACTCGGGCGTGATCGTCGGCGGCAGCCCGTTCGACTCCGCGAAGCCGGACGACGAGAAGTCCGACGTGCAGCGCCGTGTCGAGCGCGAGCTCGCCCCGCTGCTCGACGAGATCGTCGACCGGGACTTCCCGTTCCTCGGCGCGTGCTACGGCGTCGGCACCCTCGGGCTGCACGAGGGCGCCGTCGTCGACACGACGTTCGCCGAGCCGATCGCCCCCGTGACGATCCGGCTCACGCCCGAGGGACGCGCGGACCCCCTGCTCGCCGACCTGCCGGACGCGTTCGAGGCGTACGCCGGGCACAAGGAGGCCGTGCGCGAGCTGCCGTCGCACGCGGTGCTGCTCGCGACGTCGGACACGTGCCCGGTGCAGATGTTCCGCGTGCGGGAGAACCTCTACGCGACGCAGTTCCACCCCGAGCTCGACCTCGAGGGCATCGTCACGCGGATCGGCGTCTACCAGGACTACGGGTACTTCCCGCCGGAGACGGCGGGCGAGGTCGAGGCGGCCGTGCGCCAGGGCGACGTGCGTCACCCGCGCCGCATCCTCGAGGCGTTCGTGCGGCGCTACGCCCGCGACTGATCGCCTCGGAGCGGGCCGCGGGCGCGCTCGGGCGGGCTCAGGGCGCGGCGGCGAGCTCCGGCTCGTGGGCGGTCCGTGAGCGCTCGACGGCGGCCGCGCGCCGGTGCTCGCGCACCGACCAGGCGACGGCGGCGACCCAGACGACGGCGACGGCCCCGAGCACGACGCCCTGGACCGCGCCGCTCGCGTCCACCCAGTCGGAGCGCAGGAGGGTGCGGACGTTCGTCAGGACGATGACGCCGCCCACGGCCGAGCCGAGGACGCGAGGCGGCAGGTGCCGCACGAGCCACGCGGCCACCGGCGCGGCGACGAGCCCGCCCGCCAGGAGCGCGACGACCCACAGCGGGTCGATCCCCGCCGACCCCAGGCCGACGAGGAAGCCGAGCGACGCCGCGACCGCGACGAGGAACTCGCTCGTGTCGATCGACCCGATGACCTTGCGCGGCTCGATGCGGCCGGACGCGAGGAGCGCCGGCGTGCCGACGGGGCCCCAGCCCCCGCCGCCCGTCGCGTCGACGAAGCCGGCGACGAGGCCGAGCGGCGCGAGGAACCGGCGGCGCAGCGGGAGGCCGAGGCGGCCCGTCGGCAGCCCGGCGACGGTGAAGCGCGTGAGCACGTAGACACCGAGGGCGAGCAGCAGGAGCGACATGACCGGTGCGGCGACCTCGGTGGAGAGCGACGACAGGAACGTCGCCCCGGCGAACGCGCCGACCGCACCGGGGAGACCGATGCGCAGGACGACCTTCCAGTCGACGTTGCCGAAGCGCCAGTGCGCGGCGCCCGAGGCGAGCGTCGTGCCGATCTCGGCGAGGTGGACGGTCGCGGACGCCGCCGCGGGGTTGGTCCCGATCGCGAGCAGGAGGGTCGTCGAGGTCACGCCGTAGGCCATGCCGAGGCTGCCGTCGACGAGCTGCGCGCCGAGGCCGACGAGCGCCAGCAGGAGAAGGCTCCGCACCGCACGCTCCCTGTTCGTGGGGTCGGGCCCGTCCCGACCGTGCCCGACAAGGGTGACCGGATCGGTCGGGTTTTCCCAGAGGGTGGTCACCTGGTGGGAGAGTGTTACCGGCGGCCGTCACACGGCGGCGGTCAGCGGCGCGCGGACCTCACGGGTTCTCCCACGCGTCGGCACGCGCCGCGAGCGCACGGACCGGCGGGGGCAGGTCGCGCCGCACGACGTCCGCGAGCGTCACCACGTCGAGCACGTTGCGCACGCTCGCGCGCAGCGCGACCCAGACGTCCAGCAGCCCGGCGGCGGAGCCCTCGTACTCGAGGCTCGGCGGGCGCTCGTCGCGCACCGTCACGAGCGGTCCGTCGACGGCGCGGAACACGTCTGCGAGGGTGATCTCCTCGGCGGGCCGCACGAGGCGGTAGCCGCCCGACCGCCCCCGCACGCTCGCGACGACGCCGGCGCGGCGCAGGTCGCCGAGGATGCGTTCGAGGAAGCTCACGGGCAGCCCCTGCCCGGCGGCGAGGTCCTCGGCGCGCACCGGGTCGCCGTGCGGGGACGCCGCCAGCTCGGCGCACGCCCGCACCGCATAGTCCGCCTTCGCCGAGACCCGCACGGGCACATTCTGCCCGGTGGGCAGGTCGTCACGTCCCGGCCACGGGGGTGGCCGCGGGACGCGACGGCGGGCGACGTCGGGTCAGCGGACGAAGAACGGTCCCGCCGACGGGTCGGCGAGCCACCCGAGCGCGTGGCCGACGCGCTCGGTGGTCGACGGCGTGACCGCCTCGGGCAGGGCGTCGGGCGCGAACCACGCGACGGCGAGCGACTCGTCGTCGGCCACGTGCGCCGCCGCGGCCGCGGCGGGGGAGGTCGGCCGGCACAGGAACGCGAGGTCGAGGTACTGCGACAGGTCGCCGTTCGGGTACCGGACCTGCTCCGTGACGGTCACGGCGACGAGCGCGTCCACGACGACCTCGACGCCCGTCTCCTCGAGCACCTCGCGCGCCAGCCCCACCGCCGGGTCCTCGCCCGGCTCGAGGATCCCGCTGATCACGGACCACAGCCCGTTGTCGGCGCGCTGCCCGAGCAGCAGGCGACCGTCGTCGTCCACGACGACCGCGGACACCCCCGGCATCCACAGCAGGTCGGTCCCGATGCGGGAGCGCAGGGCGGTGACGAACTCGGGGATCGGCATGCCCCGAGCGTAGGGGGTGACGATCGCCGCTGTCTGCGAATTCGTGGCGGTCGCCCTGCGCGCTGCATGCGGCGGTGACACCGCGCGACGGTGACATGACGACGGTGGGTGGGGGTGGTGGCGCCGGATCGTGGCGGGTTTGGCGGGAGCGGCGAGGGACGAGCCGCGGATGGTAGATCCGGCGCCACCACCCCCACCCACCACCCAGGGTGACCACGGCCCGCCCACCAGGAACCGCCCACCAGCCGAGACGGTCAGTCCGCGCCTTGGAGGGCGCGTGCTACTGTCACGGCGTGACTTCTCAGTGGTATTGGCGCTTTACGCAGGCTCCCGGTGGGGCCGTGCGGGCGTTCGCCTGACCACAGACAACCACCCGGAGCCAGCACAGGGCCTTGGACGCGGACCGCGTCCGGGCCCTTCGTCGTTCAGACGGGCCGCTCCGGGACCACGGGCGGCAGCAGGCCGGTGAGGGCTCCGTCTCGACGACGGCCCTCGACCCCGCCGCACGAACCAGGAGCCTCCCGTGACCAGCACGACCGCCCAGCCCACGACCGCTCAGCCCGCGAACGCCGGGCCGGATGCCGCTAGCGTCGATCCTGTGGACAGCCCCGAGCTGCAGGCACGGACCAGCGACCTGCGGGTGCGCGCGCTCGACGCGCTGCCCGCGCCGCGCGCCATGCTCGCCGACCTGCCGCTCGGTCCGGCGCGCAGCGACCTCGTGACGACGTCGCGCCGCGAGGTCCGCGACGTCCTCGCCGGCGACGACGACCGCCTGCTCGTGATCGTCGGGCCGTGCTCGGTGCACGACCCGGAGGCGGCGCTGGAGTACGCGGGCCGGCTCGGCGCGCTCGCCCGCGAGCTGTCGGACGACCTGCTCGTCGTCATGCGCGTGTACTTCGAGAAGCCGCGCACGACGGTCGGCTGGAAGGGCCTCATCAACGACCCGCACCTCGACGGCTCGCACGACGTGCACCACGGCCTGCGCCTCGCGCGGGAGGTCCTGCTGGGAGTCCTCGACGCGGGCGTGCCGGCGGCGTGCGAGTTCCTCGAGCCGACGAGCCCCCAGTACATCGCCGACGCCGTGTCGTGGGGCGCGATCGGTGCGCGCAACGCGGAGTCGCAGGTGCACCGCCAGCTCGCGTCGGGCCTGTCGATGCCGGTGGGCTTCAAGAACGCCACGGACGGCGACGTGCAGATCGCCGTCGACGGCTGCGTCACCGCGGCGAGCGAGCACACCTTCTTCGGCATGGACTCGCTCGGGCGGGCCGCCGCCGTCGAGACCGCGGGCAACCCGGACTGCCACGTCATCCTGCGCGGCGGGCGCTCGGGCCCCAACTACGGGGCGGACGACGTCGCCGCGGCGCTCGCGGTGGCGCGCACCTCCGGCCTCGGCGGGGTGGTCGAGCACGGGCTGGTCGTCGACGCGTCGCACGGCAACTCGGGCAAGGACCACGTGCGCCAGGCCGAGGTCGTGCGCGAGATCTCCGCGCGGCTGGCCGCGGGCGAGCAGGGCGTCACCGGCCTGATGATGGAGAGCTTCCTCGTGGCGGGAGCCCAGAAGCCCGCACCGTCCGGCCTCGTGTACGGGCAGTCCGTGACGGACGCGTGCATCGACTGGGACACCACGGCCGACCTGCTGCGCGAGCTCGCGGGCGCCGTGCAGGAGCGTCGCATGCGCTGACCCGGGAGCGCGGCGCCCTCCTGGCGCCGCCTCCGCCGCCGATCAGGCCCCGGAGGCGACGCCGCCGCGGTCCACGCCCGTCCGACGCTCGAGCACCCACAGGTTCCCGCGCCCGTCCGGGTCGGCGCGGTGCTCGAGCAGGTCGACGGACTCGCGGGCGAGAGCCACCCCGCGGCCCGACTCGGCCTCGGCCCCTGGCATGGGCTGGTCGAGGTCGACGTCGGCGGCCGGGGCCGAGTCCCGGAGCGTCACGCGGACCCGCGCGGCGTCGGCGTCGAGCTCGGCGCGCACCTCGACGGACTCCGGGACGGGAGAGTGCCGGACGATGTTCGCGGCGATCTCCGTCGTCGCGAGCTCGACGGCGAACCGGTCCTCGGCGGGGACCCAGGGCGCGCGCTCCCACAGGGTCGCGAAGGCGCCGGGGAGCGCCTCCAGCCAGGGCGGGGTGGCCGTGGCGCTGAGGACGACGAGCGGTGCGTCCCCGGGGTCGGTGGGCACGGGAGGTCAGCCGTCGACGTAGGCGGTCGCCGCGTCGTCGTGCACGCGCAGGACCCGGTCGAGGTTGGTGAGCCGCAGGACGGTCGCCACCTGCGGGGACGCGTTCGCGAGCCGCAGGTCGCCGCCCGCCGCGCGGGCGCTGCGCAGCCCGGCGACCAGGGCGCCGAGCCCGGACGAGTCGATGAAGTCGAGCCGGCCGAGGTCCACGACGAGGCGCGGGCGCCCGTTGCGCACGAGGTCGTCCACGGCCTCGCGGACCTGTCCGGCCGTCGTCAGGGTCAGACGTCCCACGGGCGTGATGACGGCGCCCGTCCCGTCGAGCGGTTCCACGTCGAGCTTCACTGTTCCTCCGTCCTCGGGGTGGCCGGGACCGCCCGGCCGGGAGTGGTGTCCGCCGGTGTGCGGGGGCCGGCGTAGCGCGCGGCGGGCACGAGCACGCCCAGGACCGCGAGGTCGTAGACGACCCACAGGAGCGTGACGACCGTCGCGCCGGGGTCGGCGTCGAACGCGACGAGACGGACGGTCCCCACGACCGCGGCGACCACGAGCACCACCATCGCCGTGAGCTGCGGCCAGATCGTGCGCCACGCCGGGAGGTGCTCGCCCGTCCGCGTCTTCGGGGTCACGACGAAGCCCAGCGGTCGGCCAAGAACGACGTTCGCGAACGCGGTCCAGCACGCGCGGATCCACACCGGGAACAGGGCGAGGGAGTACTGCTGGCCGCGCCACGTCCGCACGCCCCGGGCGACCACGAGGAACAGCAGCTGGTTGACGAGGAAGTAGGGCACGAAGCGGACGAAGAAGTCGGTGCCGAACGCCTGGACCGGGAGGATCCCGAAGCACAGGTAGACCACGGGGGCCGCGAGGTAGGCGAGCGCGGCGAACCCGGCCAGGTAGCTCCACATCGTCGAGAAGTACATGAGGCGCTGTCCGAGGCTCAGTCCGCGCTGGACGAGCGGGTTCTCGCGCAGCATCACCTGCACGGTGCCCTGCGCCCAGCGCAGGCGCTGCTGGAGCATCGTGGGCATGTCCTCGGGCGCCAGGCCGTGGGCGAGAACCTCGTGGTGGTACACCGAGCGCCAGCCGAGGGAGTGGAGCCGCATGGCGGTCGCCATGTCCTCGGTGACCGAGATCGTCGCCATCGGCATGACGGCCTGCGCCTCGTCCGCGATCCCGACGTCGACCGCGTCGGCGAGCCGGCGCACCGCCTCGACGGCGACCAGCGGGGACAGGTCGCGCCGCGCGAGCCGGTCGAGCGCGTCCTCGTCGACGACGAGCTGGCCGATCTCGGCGTCGACCTCGAGCGGCCCGCCGCGCAGCAGCTCGGGCTCGACGGCGGCGAGCTCGGCGCGCAGCGTCTCCACCTGCCCGGCGACGACCGTGCGCGACGCGGCGTCGACCCGGCACTGGAAGCGGTAGGTGACGTCGGCGACCGGCTCCCCGGCGCGCAGCGCCCGACGGGCGCCGTCCGCCTCGGACTGCAGCTCGTCCAGAGCCGCGCGGACCGCCGGGTCGCCGGCCTCGGGCGAACGCGCGGCGCGCGCGAGGACCGCGTCGGCCGTCCGCAGCGCGCGGCGCACCCCGCTCGTGACGCCGCGGACGTAGCCCACGACACCGAGCTGCATGAGGGCCTCGCGCCGCAGCACGGCGTTCGACCCGCAGAAGAACGCCGCGTTCCACCCGTCCTTGCCCTGCTGGATCGGCCCGTAGAACAGCGGCGCCTGGCTGCCGAGCGGGTCGGCCTCGTCGACGTTGGTGAAGTACTGGGGCGTCTGGACGATCGCGACGCGCTCGTCCTCCACGAAGTACCCGACGGTCCGGTCGAGGATCGCCGGGTCGGGCACCTGGTCCGCGTCGAGGACCAGGACGAGCTCGCCCTCGGTCCGGAAGAGCGCGTCGTTGAGGTTGCCGGCCTTCGCGTGCCGCGGCTTGCCGTCCCAGCTCGCCGACCGCGTCAGGTAGCCGATCCCCTCCGCCTCGGCGGCCGCGCGCAGGGCGGGCCGTGCGCCGTCGTCGAGGATCCACGTGCGGTGGGGGTAGCGGATGTCGCGCGCGGCCCGCGCCGTGGTGAGCACGAGGTCCTGCGGCTCGTCGTACGTGGTGACGAACACGTCGACGGTCGTGCCGGCGGGTGCGGGGGGCGGCTCGCCGCGGTCGCGCACGCGCCACATCGTCACGCCGAACAGGAGCGTGTCGACGAGGCTGTACGTCTCGGCGAGCACGAGCGGCACCGCGATCCACCAGGCGGACCACGCCACCGAGTCGAGCCACCGCCACGTCACGTAGTTGAGTCCGGTCAGCACGGTGAGGACGACGAGCACCCGGACGAGGACGAGCCGGCGCGCGGAGCCGTTCATGCGCCGACCCTCTCGAGGACGAGCGCGGTGAGGTCGTCCGGCAGGTGCCGGCCCGCGGCGATGCCGACCAGCGCGGAGAGCGTCGTGGCGGCGTCCGGGGCGCGGCGCACGTCGCGTGCGAACCGGGCGAGGTCCTCGCCGTGCGGGCCGGGCGCCGGCACGTCCGGGTCGACGAGCCGCGGGTCGCCGCCGGGGACGCCGAGGTCGGCTAGCAGGTCGACGAGGCCGTCGCTCACGACCACGAGCCGGTCCCCGGGGCCGAGCGTGACCTCGTCCGCCTCGCGCGGGAGCTCCGGGGCGACGCCGAGCGGCAGGCCGTCGGCGTCCAGGCGCTCCACGCCACCGTCCGCGCGCAGGACGCTCGCGAGCCCGTGCCCGGCGTCGACGAACGTGACCCGCCCGGTCTCCCGCTCCACCGTCGCGCACCACGCGGTGACAAAGGACCCGACCTCCTCGAGGTCCGCCGCGAGCGACTCGTCGGCGGCCTCGACGCCCGGGGCGAGCCCCGGCACGCGCACCGCGGTCCGCAGCGCAGCGCGCGCGGAGGCCGCGACGATGGCGGCGGCCATCCCCTTGCCCATGACGTCGGCGAGGATCAGCCCTGCGCCGTCGGCCGTCGTGGTCCAGTCGTAGAAGTCGCCCCCGACGCCGCGGGCCGGCACGCACCGCGCGGCGATCCGGTAGCCCTCGAGCGCCGGGGCGCGCCGGGGGAGGAGGCCGCGCTGCACGGCGCCCGCGCGGTCGATCTCCTCGTCGCGCTGCAGCTCGCCCTGCACCCACAGCGCGAGGTCGCGCAGGAGGGCGCGGTCGGCGTCGTCGAAGCGGCGCGGCAGCGTGTCGATGACGCAGAGCGTGCCGACGCGCTCGCCGCCGGGCGCGGCGAGCGGGTGGCCGGCGTAGAAGCGCAGGTGCGGGTCGTCGACGACGAACGGGTTGTCCGCGAACCGCGCGTCGGCCGCCGCGTCCTCGACGACGAGCGTCCGGTCCTCCTGGATCGTCACGTCGCAGAACGCGCCCTCGCGCTGGGCGACCGGGCCGTCGAGCCCGATGAACGCCTTGCGCCACTGCCGGTCCGTGTCGACGAGGGTGATGCTCACCGTCGGCACGCCGAAGAGCCGCTGCGCGAGGCGCGTGACGCGCTCGAAGCGTTCCTCGGGTGCCGTGTCGAGCACCCCGAGCCGGTGCAGCGCGAGGACGCGCGCGTCCTCGCGCGCGGCCGTAGCGGTCGCGTCCGTCATGATCCCCCTGCCCGTCACCGCAGTTCGCCGCGGCACGACGTCCGACACCTATCACGGCCGTGGGCGCCTCGCAGTGCGACGTACGGTCCAGAGGCGGTCGGGGGAGCGGTGGTGTCTCAGGTCAGCTCGGCGAGGCGTGCCTTCAGGCCGCGTGCCTCGGCGTCGCGCGCGATGGCCTGGCCGAGCAGGCCGCGCAGCACCACGACGATCAGCGCCACGCCGCCGATGACGAGCGCGGCCCCGCACACGAGGCCGACGACGCCCGGCGCGACGGCCTCGCCCGGCGCCATGACGACGGCGAGCGCGAACGTGAGCACGGCCGCCGCGGCGACCGACCCGATGACGACGTCGACGTACGGGAAGGCGGCGGGCGTGAGCACGGTGCCGCGGCGGACCATCGTCACGAGCCGCCACACGCACACGGCGCTGACCTGCAGCGTGACGAGCCCGAGCACGAGGAGGGTGACGAGCGACGCGCGGACCCAGGAGGGTGCCGCGTCGAGGTCGGCCCACAGCAGCGGGGCCAGGACGACCTGGACGAGCAGCGAGCCGACGAGCACGGCGGCGAGCACGGCTCGCAGGGGGAGGACGGTGACCAGGCGCACGAGAGCTCCTTCATCGAGGGGGGACGGTGGTCCGGGCAGGGACGGGAGGTCGGGGGAGCGCGGGGCCCGTGCGCGGCGGCGGGCCCGCGTCGCGACGCGGTCGACGACGAGGCCGAGGGTGAGGCCGCCGGCCACGCCGACCGCGACGCCGACGGCGGGATGCCGGTCCGCCAGGAGCCGGCCCGCGCCCGCCCCGAGCGCGGTCGACCAGGTCGCCCAGAGGACGGAGGCGACGGCG
Source organism: Cellulosimicrobium cellulans (assembly GCF_001722485.1). Taxonomy (GTDB): domain Bacteria; phylum Actinomycetota; class Actinomycetes; order Actinomycetales; family Cellulomonadaceae; genus Cellulosimicrobium; species Cellulosimicrobium cellulans_A. Next base: position 21,708 of record NZ_LWGL01000039.1, read on the forward strand.
GTGAGCGCGCTGAACCGGGCGCGAGGAAGCCTCGCGGCGCCGGCCGCCATGGTCACGGCCACGCGGCCGACGGGCACGAAGCGGGCCGTGAGGAGGCAGGCGGCGCCGCGCCGGGCGAGCGTCGACCTGGCGGCCGTGACGACGGCCCTCCCGCGTCGCGAGCGGGCGAGACCGCCCGTGCCCAGGCGACGCCCGAGGGCGTACGCGACCTGGTCGCCGGTGAACGCGCCGAGCGCCGCGACGCCCGCCACGAGCCACAGGTCCGGCCGGCCGCTCGCCGGCAGCGCGGCGAGCGCGATGACGACCGTCTCGCTCGGGACCGGCGGGACCACGCCGTCCACGGCCGCCGCGCCGAACACGACGGCGAGCACCCACGGGAGGTCCGCGAACGCGGTGGACCACGTCGACGTGTCCGGCACGGTCCCTCCTTCGTCGTGTTACCCGGCAGTGCCTAGCGGTGCTAGGTAACGAACCCTAGCACCGCTAGGTGTAGGCGGGTTCGTGCCCCGACAGGCGCGACGGAGGCCGGGTGAGGTCCCATACCAGGGCTGACGCCACGCGGCAACATCTGACATGATCCGGCCATGACTGTGAGGACGGCCGCGGAGCTCGCCGCCGTCGAGGACCCGGCCTGGCCCACGCTCTCGCGCATGCTCGGGCGCGCGGGTGTCGACGTCGTCCCGGCGCCCGCGTGGGCCCTCGACGTGCTGTTCCGCCTCCAGGTCACGGTCCGGTCCACGCTCGGTGCCCTCGCCCTGCACACCGGCGGCGTACTCGTCGACGGCGGCTGGCTGCGCCTCCTCGGGGGCGGCGGCGCGGGCCTGCCGGACCTCGCGAGCGTCAACGGTCTCGGCGACCCGACCGACGCGAGCGTCGCGCCGCCGGTGCTCGTCGTCGGGTACGACGTCCTCGGCGGGACGTTCGCCGTCAACGGGGGCGGGCTGCCCGGGCCGCTCGGCGACGTCCACTGGTTCGCTCCCGACTCCCTGGAGTGGGTGGACCTCGGGTTCGGCCAGGCGGCCTTCCTCGAGTGGGCGGTGAGCGGCGGGACGACCGCCTTCTACGACCACCTGCGCTGGCCCGGGTGGTACGACGAGACCGAGCGGCTCCGCCTCGACGAGGGCCTGAGCGTCTACCCGCCGCTGTGGTCGACGGAGGGTCGCGACGTCGCGCGGTCGTCGCGCACCGTCGTCCCGCTGGGCGAGCTGGTCGACTGGCACTTCGAGATGGCCGCGCGGATGGCACCGGTCGACGACGACGCCGGAGGGACGGGGCTCCCGACGGGGCTGTGAGCCGAGCGGCCCGCGCCGCCGTCGGAGGTCGCGCTCCGCTGCGCGACGAGACTGTATACACGTACGCAACCGCATGGCACGATGGCCGGGTGACGACGCCGCACCTGAGCCTCGCCGTCGGGCAGCCGGCCGCCTCGGCCGGTCTCGCGCGGCGGCAGTCGGGCGCGCGCACGGTCTACGACGTCCTGCGCGCGCGGATCATCGACGGCTCGCTCGCGCCGGGGGAGCGGCTCGCCGAGCCCGTGCTCGCCGACCGGCTCGGGGTGTCGCGCACCCCGGTGCGCGAGGCGCTGCGGCTGCTCGAGGCCGAGGCCCTCGTCGTCGCGCTCCCCACGGGCGGCGTGCGCGTCGCCCCGCTCGACGTCGCCGACGCGCGCCGCGTGTACGAGGTGCGCGCCCGGCTCGAGGGCCTGCTCGCCCG
>NZ_LWGL01000004.1 GCF_001722485.1 Cellulosimicrobium cellulans
GCGAGCCGCGCCGCCGAGCGGACGCCGCTCGACGAGCTCGCCGCCCCGCTCGAGGAGGCGCCGACCCTCACCCCGCCGCTCGTCCGGCTCCCGGCCGAGGACGCGAAGGACGCGGGCCTGCCCGCGCCCCTCCCCGCCGTCCCGACCGCGGACCCCGCGCCGGAGCAGGACACGACCGAGCAGGACGCGACCCAGCAGCCCGCCTCCGAGGCCACGGCCGAGGACGCGGCGGCCACGACCGCCGAGCCCGCCGCGACCGACGAGGAGATCACCGCCCTCACGACCGAGCTGCGCACGCTGCTCGACGCCTCGGAGGCCGGGATCGCCGTCGAGGTGGCCCCCGCCCCGCCGGCGCCCGAGGTCGCGGTGCCGGCCACGCCCGTCCCCGAGGTGGTCCCGGCTCCCCCGTCGCCCGAGGAGATCGCCGCGCAGCTCGCGGCGTGGGCCGTCTCGACCGAGGGCTACGGCAACGGCCAGATCCCGACGGACGTGCTGTGCGAGGTGTCGTTCGCGCCGGGTGACCTGCTGCGCTGCGACGCCGCGCACCAGTTCGAGGCGCTCAACGCGAAGTACCGCGAGGCGTTCGGCACCGACATCTCGGTGACCGACTCGTACCGCTCGTTCGACGAGCAGGTCTCGATGAAGGCGTCGCGCGGCTACTTCGCCGCCGTCCCCGGCACGTCGAACCACGGGTGGGGCCTCGCGCTCGACCTCGGCGGCGGCATCCAGGACTACGGCACCGCGCAGTACGAGTGGATGCGTGCCAACGCCCCGGCGTTCGGCTTCGACAACCCGGAGTGGGCCCGCGCCGGCGGCTCGAAGAACGAGCCGTGGCACTGGGAGTTCGGCGACCTGTCCTGACCCGTCGCGCACCCGCGCACCGCACGACCACGCCCCGCGTCCGCCCCGGACGCGGGGCGTCGTCGTCCCCCGACGCGGTGCGAGCGCGCGCGGTGCGCCCCATGCTGGAGGCACCCCTGGACCCGAGACCGGAGGACCCCATGCCCGACCAGACCACCCCGCAGGACCCGACCACCCAGGAGCCGCAGCCGGAGCAGCCGGCCGACGACCTCCAGCCCCCGGGCACCACCGGCGAGATGTCGCAGGAGCCGGACCACGGCGAGGAGACGTACGTCGGGTCGGGCCGCCTCGAGGGCAAGCGTGCCCTCATCACCGGCGGCGACTCGGGCATCGGCCGCGCCGTCGCCATCGCGTTCGCCCGTGAGGGCGCCGACGTCGCGATCGGCTACCTGCCCGAGGAGGAGGAGGACGCGCGCACGACGGCCGGCTGGATCGAGAAGGCCGGGCGCCGCGCGGTGCTGCTGCCCGGCGACGTGCGCGACGAGGCCTTCTGCCAGCAGCTCGTCGCGGACGCCGTCGACCAGCTCGGCGGGCTGGACGTCCTCGTCAACAACGCCGCGTACCAGATGGCCCAGGACGAGGGCCTGCGCGGCATCTCGACCGAGCAGCTGGACCGCGTGCTCAAGACGAACCTCTACGCGCTGTTCTGGATCACGAAGGCCGCGCTCGACCACCTGCCCCGCGGCGGCGCGATCATCAACACGACGTCGATCCAGGCGTCGGAGCCGAGCCCGCAGCTGCTCGACTACGCGTCGACGAAGGCCGCGATCCTCAACTTCACGCGCGGCCTGGCCCAGCAGCTCGCCGAGGAGGGCATCCGCGTCAACGCCGTGGCGCCCGGTCCGATCTGGACGCCGCTCATCCCGGCGACCATGCCGGAGGAGAAGGTCGAGCAGTTCGGTGGCGACACGCCGCTCGGGCGCCCCGGCCAGCCCGCCGAGCTCGCGCCGGCGTACGTGTTCTTCGCGTCGCAGGAGTCGAGCTACATCTCCGGCGACCACCTCGCCGTCACCGGCGGCAAGCTCTTCTGATCCGCTGACCGCACGACCGCGACGGCCGGCCCGGTTCTCCGGGCCGGCCGTCCGCGCGTCGGGCGAAGACGCGGGACCGCGAGGACGGACGGCCGAGGACGGCCGGACAGGGCCGGTCCCGCCTACGCGCTCAGCGCGTCCGCGATGAGGAGCATCGTCACGAGGAAGCCGGTGACGAGGTTGAGCCACAGGAAGGTGCGCCAGCCCGCGTTCGCGCGCTCGCAGTCGGCGTCCGTCACCCCGCGGAACCGCAGGACGTTTGCCGCGTACGGGAGCGGGAGCAGCGCCGCGAGGACGCCCGGCCAGGGCAGCACGGCGAGCACCGCGGCGGCGGCGACGTAGGCGCCCGCCGCGGCGAGCACGGTCGCCCGCGCACCGATGACGGTCGCGACCGAGCCGATGCCCACCTCCCGGTCGGCGCGCACGTCCTGCACCGCGCCGAACGCGTGCGAGGCCATGCCCCAGAGCACGAACCCGACGAGAACCGGCCACACGGTGCGCGCGGCGAGGTCGGCGTCCACGAGCACGAGGGCGTACAGCAGCGGCCCCGCGAAGTGCATCGCCGACGTGAACGAGTCGAGGAGCGGCCGCTCCTTGAACCGCAGCACGGGTGCGGAGTACGCGACCACGAGGAGGACGACGACGAGCAGCGTCACGGCGGCCCAGGCGTCGCCGAGCGCGAGCAGCCACACGAGGAACGGCACGTTGGTGACGGCGCACGCCCACAGGATGCGCCGGTGCGTCGCCCGCGCCGTCGCGGGGTCCGCGAGCGCTCCCTCGATCCCACCCTTGCGCGGGTTGCGCAGGTCGCTCTCGTAGTCGAAGACGTCGTTCACCCCGTACATCAGCAGGTTGTACGGGACGAGGAAGTACAGCGTGCCGACGACGAGCGCGACGTCCACGTGGCCGCCGGTCGCGACGAGGTAGCCCGCGGCGAACGGGTAGGCGGTGTTGATCCAGGAGAACGGCCGGGAGGCGGCGAGTACCTCCCTCACGTCGTGCCCTCGTCGACCTCGTCGACCACAGCGCGACGGCGGCCGAGGACCTCCCACAGCGCGGGCACGGCGAGCGCGGCGACGAGCGGGTAGGCGAAGTCCTCGAGCGGGGCGCCCCACACGTACACGCCGAGGATCCGCTCGGGATGGTAGACGTACAGGCCGACGGCGATCATCAGCGTGTCGAAGACGAGCGTCAGCAGGAGCATGAGCACGGTCGTCCAGACGAGGCCGCTGGGCCGCAGGCGCCGCAGGACGCGCCACGAGACGGCGACGACGAGTGCGATGACGACGACGTTGAGCACGATGTTGGTCACGAGCGCGCCTCCCCGTCCGCCGCGCGGTCCGGGACCGCGCCGCTCCCGGCGCCGGCCGAGCGCGCGGCCACGCGGCGGCGCGCGACGCGGTCGAACCAGCGCCACGCGACGAGCGTGTTGTAGCAGAGCAGCGTGAGGAAGACGGCCTCCTCGACGGGCAGCTCGGGCGCGAGCAGCAGGCCGGTCATGTACGGCGCCTCGCCGCGCGAGAAGATCCCGAGCCCGATGCCCACGAGGTCCCAGACGAGGAAGCCCACGACGGCGATCCCGACGGTGAGCACCGTGCGCCGCCGGTCCGCCCAGAACGCGAGGCGGAAGCGCCGGTCGAGGAGCGCGATGCCGGTAATCGCTCCCAGCAGGGCGGCGAGGTAGAGCAGTCCTGTCATCGCCCGCTCACCGACGCACCGCGACGGGGAGCGCACCGAGCCGCTCGGGCCGGCGGCTCGCCGCGAGGAACCCGGGCCGCAGCGGGGCGGGCAGGGGCCGGGCGGAGGTCTCCCCGAGCAGCCGCTTGGCGACGAGCTCGGCGCTGATCAGGCACATCGGCAGTCCCACCCCCGGGATCGTGCCAGACCCGGCGTGGTACAGCCCGTCGACGCGCGGCGAGACCACCCCCGGCCGGAACATCGCCGACTGGCGCAGCGTGTGCTCCATGCCGAGCGCGCCGCCGCGCCACGCCGAGAGCTCCGTCGCGAAGTGCGCCGGGCCGAGGACGGTGCGCGTCACGACCCGGCCGGGCAGGTCGTCGATCCCCGCCCACGCCCCGACCTGGGCGAGGTACCCGTCGGCGAGCCCCTCCAGGGTGCGCTGCGACGGCTCGTCCGCGCCGAGCGACGGGTCGGCCGGGAACGGCACGAGGAGGAACAGGTTCTCGTGCCCGGGCGGCGACGCGGGGGCGTCCGACGTCGGTCCGTCCGTCGCGGACGTGCGGGACACGTACAGCGACGCGGGCTCGGGCGCGTGCAGCTCGTGCACCGCGCTGCCCGGGCCCGAGCCGAGGATGGCGTCGAAGTTGCGCGGCCAGTCCTTCGTGAAGAACAGCGAGTGGTGCGCGAGCTCGGGCAGCTCGCCGCGCACGCCCGCGAGCACGAGGAGGGAGGAGACGCCCGGCCCGTGCTCGTCCCACCACTCCTGCGGCCGCGTCGACCACCGCGGGTCCAGCAGGCGCGTCTCGGTGTGGTGCAGGTCGGCCGCCGAGACGACGACGTCCGCGGGCACCAGCTCGCCCGAGGCGAGCCGCACACCCGTGGCGCGCCCGCGGCGTCGGGCACCCGGCTCCACCTCGACCGCCTCGACCTCGACGCCGGTGCGGACCTCCACGCCCTCGGCGCGCGCGAGGCGCTCGACCGCCTCGATGACCGTGTACATGCCGCCGCGCGGGTAGAGCACGCCGTCGACGAGGTCGAGGTGGCTCATGAGCGAGTACAGCGCGGGGGCGCGGTACGGCGACGAGCCGAGGAACACCGCGTGGTACCCGAGCACCTGGCGCAGGCGCTCGTCGTCGACCGTGCTCGCCGTGTGCTCGGCGAGGGACCGGGTCAGCAGGCGCGCGAGCCGCGGCAGCCGGCGCAGCACCTCGGGCGCGAGCGCGCGGTCGGGACGCTCGAACGTCGTGTAGAGGAAGTGGTCGAGCGCGAGGCGGTACGCCTCGCTCGAGGCGTCGGCGTACGCGCCCATCCGCTCGCCCGCCCCGGGCTCGAGCGCGTCGAACGCGGCGAGGGTCGCGGCGCGGTCCGTGCTCACCTCGAGCGTCGACGCGACGTCGGCGGCGCCCGACGTCCCGGCGCCGTCCGGCTCGAAGAACACGCGGTAGGCCGGGTCGAGCCGCACGAGGTCGACGTGGTCCTCGATCCGCTCGCCCAGCAGCGCGAAGAAGTGCTCGAACACCTCGGGCATGAAGTACCACGACGGGCCGGTGTCGAACCGGAAGCCGTCCACCTCGAGCGTCCCCGCCCGGCCGCCGACGGCGTCGTGCCGCTCGAGCAGCGTGACCCGGGCGCCGCCGCGTGCGAGCAGAGCCGCCGTCGCGAGACCGGCGATGCCCCCGCCGACGACGGCGACGCGCGGGGCCCTCACGCGAGGACCCGGTCGCGCGGGGCGGTCCGGGCGCGGTTCGCCGACACCTGCCCGAGCAGCTGCGTGCCCGCCGCCCGGGCCGCGAGCGCGACCTTCACGGGGTCGGGCACGCGCACGCGCGTGCGCAGGATCTCGTGCGGCGGCGTCGCGTGGAGCCGGGCGAGCAGCCGCTCGTACACCGCGACCGTCGCGGCGACGGCGATCCGTGCGCGGACCGGCAGGCCGGGCAGCGCGGCGCGCGCGGCCGCGAGGTCGGCCTCGACCTCCGCGCAGAACGCCTCGACGTCGCGCCGGCGCAGGCGGTCCGGGACCACGCCGGGCAGGTAGCGCCGGCCGAGCTCGGCGTAGTCGGTGCGCAGGTCGCGGAGGAAGTTGATCTTCTGGAAGGCGGCACCGAGGGCCCGGGCGCCGCGCTCGATCCTCTCGTCGGCCACGGCGAGCGGCTCGCCCGGCTGCCGGTGGGCGTTGAGGAAGACGGCGAGGCACATGAGCCCGACGACCTCCGCCGATCCGTACACGTAGCGCTCGTAGCTCTCGCGGTCGTGCACCTGGACCGTGAGGTCGGTGCGCATGGACGCGAAGAACGGGTCGACCTCGCGGTGCCCGATCCCGCAGCGTCGTGCGGTGCGGGCGAACGAGTGCACGACGAGGTTCGTCGACCAGCCGCGCTCGAGGGCGCGCGCCGTCTCCGCCTCGAGCTCGTCGAGCAGCTCGCCCGCGCCGTCGCCACGCCGGGTGTCCACCACCTCGTCGGCGATGCGCACCAGCCCGTACACGGCGTCGATCCCGTCCCGGGTCGCGGCGTCGAGCAGCCGCGCCCCCAGACCGAACGACGTCGAGTACGACGCGAGCACCACACGGCTGGTGCGTGCCGCCGTGCGGTCGTACAGGTCCTGCTCGGCGCCCACGCCACCACCCCGTCCGGTCGTCGGGAACGCGCCGCGACACGTTCCTCAGCATGCTGAGGAACGCATGATTTCACGAGGTGGGCGACCTCACACGTCGGCGGGCACCTCGATGCGTCGCGGACCTGCCTGCCAGGCCTCCCATGCCGAGGCGATGATCTCCGGGAGCCCGTTGGTCGCGCGCCAACCCAGCACCTCGTTGATGCGGCGCGGGTCGCCGACGAGCTGCGGCGGGTCGCCCGCACGGCGCGGGAAGACCTCCGGCGTGACGTCGAGACCGCTCACCCTGCCGATCTCGTCGATGACCTCGCGCACCGACGAGCCCTCGCCCGTCCCGACGTTGAACACGTCGAACGGGCGCTCGTCGGCGTCGAGGTAGTCGAGCGACGCCAGGTGCGCCTGCGCGAGGTCGAGCACGTGGATGTAGTCGCGGATGCACGTGCCGTCGGGCGTCGGGTAGTCGTCGCCGAAGATCTTCGGCCGCTCGCCCCGCTCGAGACGGTCGAGCACCATCGGGACGAGGTTGAGGACCGCGGGGTCGCCGAGCTCGGGCCAGCCGGAGCCCGCGACGTTGAAATAGCGCAGCGCGACGAACCGCAGGCCCCACGCGCGGCCGGCGGCGCGGCCGAGCCACTCGCCGACGAGCTTCGTCTCGCCGTACGGGTTGATGGGCTCCGCGTGCAGCTTCTCCTCCACCGTCGAGACCGACGGCATGCCGTAGGTCGCGGCCGAGGACGAGAAGACGAGGCGGTCGACGCCCGCGGCCTGCATGGCCGTGACGAGGTTCGTGAACCCGCCGACGTTCTGCTGGTAGTACCAGGCCGGCTTCTCGACCGACTCGCCGACCTGCTTGCGCGCGGCGAAGTGGACGACGGCGCGCACGCCGTGCTCCGTCATCGCGCGCGTGAGGACGTCCACGGCCTCGGAGGAGGCGACGTCGAGCTGGACGAGCGTCGCGTCGCCGACGCGGTCCGCGCGCCCGGTGCTGAGGTCGTCGACCACGACGACCTCCTCGCCCCGCTCCTGCAGCAGGCGCACCACGTGCGCGCCGATGTACCCCGCTCCGCCGGTCACCAGGATCGTCATGGCGCCAGCCTAGCGGGGCACGCCCGCCCAGGACCGGGGCGGCCCGACCGCGCACCCGGGGCCGGCGCCGACCGCTCAGCGGTGGGCCGAGGTCTCCGTGCCCCGCATGTCGGGCGGCTCGATCTGGAAGGTGCAGTGGTCGACGTCGAAGTGGCCGCTGAGGCACGTCCGCAGCCGGCGCAGCACGTCCGTCCCGTCGCCGCGCTCGAGCAGGCGCGGCTCGACCTCGACGTGCGCCGAGAGCACCGGGACCCCGGACGTGATGGTCCACGCGTGCAGGTCGTGCACGCCGACGACGCCCGGCACGCCCTCGATGTGCGCGCGCACCTGGCCGAGGTCGACGCCGGCCGGCGTCGCCTCGAGCAGGACGTGCACGACGTCGCGCAGCAGGAGCAGCGCGCGCGGCAGGATCATGAGGCCGACGGCCACGGACGCGACCCCGTCCGCGCGGGGGAACCCGCCGGCCACCGCGACGCCCGCCGCGACGACGGCGACCGACCCGAGCAGGTCGCCGAGCACCTCGAGGTACGCCCCGCGCACGTTGAGGCTCTCCCCCTGCCCCGGGGCGAGGATCCGCAGCCCGACCACGTTGGCGACGAGCCCGACCACGGCGACGGCGATCATGATCCCCGCGTCGACGCCGGGGTCCGGGTCCACCGCCCGCCCGACGCCCTCGACGACCACCGTCACGGCCACGGCGCCGAGGATCAGCGCGTTCGCCAGGGCCGCGAGGATCTCGGCGCGCTGCCAGCCGAACGTGCGCCGCGTCGTCGGCGGGCGTGTGGCGAGCCAGCCCGCGAGCAGCGCGAGCGCGATGCCCGACGCGTCGGTGAGCATGTGCCCGGCGTCGGCGAGCAGGGCGAGCGATCCGGAGGCGAGCGCGCCGACCACCTCCCCCACCATGACCACCAGGGTGATCGCGAGCACGACGGCGAGCCGGCGGCGGTGCGCGCGTGTCGCGGTGCCGTGGGCGGTCGCGTGAGAGCGGCCGTGGGCGCCGCTCCCGTGATGGTGACCGGTCACGAGGCCTCCTCCCGCGGCAGCGGCGCGAGCGCGACGTGCTCCGCGTCCGCGAGGAGGTGCGCGACCTCGGGACGATGGAGCCGGTACCAGGACGAGCGGCCCTCGCGCCGCACCGCGACGACGCCGGCGTCGCGCAGCATCGTCAGGTGCGCCGAGACCGTCGACTGCGCGAGGCCGAGCTCGCGCGTCAGGTCGACCACGCGCCGCTCCGCGCCGGTGAGCAGGTGCACGAGGGCGAGCCGGCTGGGCTCGGCGAGCGCGTGCAGCAGTCGTGCGACCGCCTCGTGGTCGTGCACGGCGGGCACGTCGCGGCCTGCCCGCCCATTCATCGCCATGCGACGATGTTATCGCTGGGCGGCGATGCCGACCAGGTCCGGTCAGGCCCAGCCGAGCTCGTGCAGGCGGTCGTCGTCGATGCCGAAGTGGTGCGCGATCTCGTGGACCACCGTGATCGCGACCTCCTCGACGACGTCCTCGCGCGTCTCGCAGATGGCGAGGGTCGGGTTCCGGAAGATCGTGATCCGGTCCGGCAGCGACCCGGCCGCCCACATGTGGTCGCGCTCGGTGAGCGGCACGCCCTCGTAGACGCCGAGCAGCTCCGGGTCGTCGGGCGGCGCGTCGTCCTCCACGAGCACGACGACGTTGTCCATCTGCGCCGCCAGGTCCGCGGGCACGAGGTCCAGCCCGTCCCGGACGGCGTCCTCGAACTCCTCGCGCGACATGTCCACCACGGGTCCATCCTGCCCCGCCCCGCGACCCGCTCCGCCTGTACACTGGCCGACGTCCTCGAGCCCCCATCGTCTAGCGGCCTAGGACCCCGCCCTTTCACGGCGGTAGCACGGGTTCGAATCCCGTTGGGGGTACGTGGGATCGTGGCTGGACCGGCACCCACCAGCCGATTTACGGATCGGCTCGCCGGTACGGTACGATCCTCTCGGTTCGAAAGCGGGCCGCCGGACGGCGGACGTGGAAGAACAGCAAGGCCCTGTAGCGCAGTTGGTTAGCGCGCCGCCCTGTCACGGCGGAGGTCGCGGGTTCAAGTCCCGTCAGGGTCGCGCGAGGCGAGAGCCCGGAACGGTCGGCAACGGCCGCCCGGGCTTTCGTGTCAGGGCTCTGTAGCTCAGTTGGTAGAGCGTTCGACTGAAAATCGAAAGGTCACCGGATCGACGCCGGTCGGAGCCACATCGAGACCCCCACCCGGGCACCGGGTGGGGGTCTTCTCGTCGGTGGACCAGCCCGGTCTCGCGACGCCCGCGCCCGCCCGCCGACACCCCCTGACCTGCCCGGAAGTTGCGGACCCGAGACGGTGCCGGTTGAGTTGGACGCGTATCCACCGGCGAGAGGGTGAGCACATGAGCGACTGGATCGACGGGCGCATACCGCCCGAGGAGCAGAAGCCGACGGTCGGGCAGCTCGTCGAGCGTCTCTCCGAGCAGGCGACGCGGCTCGTCCGGTCCGAGATCGCCCTCGCCAAGGCCGAGCTCAAGGAGAAGGCCAGGTACGCCGGCGTCGGCGCCGGGATGCTCGTCGTCGGAGGCGTCCTCGTCCTCTACGGCCTGGGCTTCCTCTTCGCCGCGGGCATGGAGGGCCTGGCCACCGTGATGCCGACGTGGCTCGCCGCCCTGATCGTCGGGCTCGTCCTCGTGCTGATCGCGGGCGGCCTGGCGTTCGTCGGGCTCAAGCAGCTGCAGCGCGGCGTCCCGCCCACGCCGACGACGGCGGTGGAGAGCATCAAAGAGGACGTCGAGACGATCAAGAAGGGGGTGCGCTCGTGAGCGCCGCCGACAAGGCCCCGGCACAGACCCAGTCCCAGCTCGAGGACGAGATCGCGCGCACCCGCGCCGAGCTCGCCGGGACGGTGGACGAGCTCGCGACGCGGCTCGACCCCCGCGTGCAGGCCTCGCACGTCGCGAAGCAGGCCAAGCAGGCGGCGTCCGACACCGGCGCGTTCCTCACGGGCGGAGGCCTGCCGGAGGCCGACCCCGAGCGCTCGCGCAACGTCAAGGTGCTCCTCGGTGTCGCCGTCGCAGCCGTCGCGCTCGTCGTGACGGGGATCGTGCGCAAGCGCTCGTCGTGACGCCGCGCTCTTCGTGATGCCGCGCTCTCCGCGGCTCCGCGCGCGTCGTCCCTGACGCGGCCCGGCCGCGGTCGCGCCGTGGACCGCCTCCTCGCCGGGCACTCCCACGGGGCGACCACGTGCGACCTGGGAGCGCTCCCGCACCGCTTCGTCGCGGCGCTCGCCGGGGCGGAGCCGACCCTTGCCCTCGCCCCGGCCGTGCTCTAGCGTTACCCGTGCCGTCAGCCCTTGTCGGGGCCCTCCGCCGGCTCGCTCGCCGCGCCCAGGAGCGCCCGCACCTCGGACTCGCGGTACCGGCGATGGCCGCCCAGCGTCCGGATCGACGAGAGCTTGCCGGCCTTCGCCCAGCGGGTGACGGTCTTGGGATCGACGCGGAAGAGGCTTGCCACCTCGGCCGGCGTGAGCAAGACCTCGGACTCTCCGTGCATGGACATAGGGCACCTCCTCCTGGTTCGCGCTGGTCCGGCGGATGCCCCGGATCACGACGACAGCACGATCGCAGTTCTGTCCATTGTCGCAGGATGCGGATTTGGGGCGACTTGACGGAGGGGTGCCGGAGGGGTGAATTAGGTGGTCTATGGCCGGAAGGGTCGTATCGACGGTCCTGCGGCATTCCGGCGCTGACGGCGCCCGCCTGCGGTGAGCCGGAGCACGCGTCCTGAGTGGATGGAATAGGGCCCGAGCATGTACCGTTGGACCCTGAACAGACGAAACTACACCCCGGGGCCGCACGTCTGAGCACGTTGCCGCCCCGCTTCTACGTTGAGGGGGTCGGAGCCATGGGCCGCGGCCGTCAGAAGGCAAAGCAGACCAAGGTCGCTCGCGCGCTGAAGTACTACAGCCCCGAGACGAACTACAGGGCTCTCGAGCAGGAGCTCACCGGTCACAGCCACACGGATGTCGTGACGGACTCCCGCTTCGGCGTCGAGTCCGTGGACGACCTCGAGCGCTACGACCAGCGCTACAACGACTGGTCCGACGACCGCTGACGGTCGGTTCTCGCGTCCGCCTTCGTCGCGGAGCCTGATCCACCCCTGTTTCACGACGGCGCGACCGCCGCACGGCGGTCGCGCCGTCGTCGTGCGTCAGCCCCGGTAGTCGCCCACGAGCCGGACCGCCCCCGCCTGCACACCCTTGGTGCCGGCGACGAGGTCGCCGTCCGCGACGCCGCGCACCGACTCCGGGTCGTACGCCTCGACGGAGCCGAGCACCCACGCCGGCAGGCCGAGCGCCGCGCACCGCGCAAGCGCCGCGTCGACGCCGTCTGCCCCGACGACGGCCACCATGCCGACGCCGAGGTTGAGCGTGCTCTCGAGGTCACCGCGCGGGACGCCGCCCAGCTCGCGCACGAGGCGGAAGACCGCCGGGACGTCCCAGCTCGCGCGGTCCACGACCCCGACGAGGCCGGCGGGCAGCACGCGCGCGAGGTTCGCGGCGAGCCCGCCACCGGTGACGTGCGTGAACGCGTGGACCTGCGCGGCGTCGTCGGCCGCGAGGGCGAGGCAGTCGCTCGCGTAGACACGGGTGGGCTCGAGGAGCTCCTCCCCGACCGTGCGCCCGAGCTCGTCGACGTGGCGCTCGAGGCCCCACCCGGCGTGCCTCAGCACCGCGCGGACCAGCGAGTAGCCGTTGGAGTGCAGGCCCGACGACGCGAGCGCGACGAGGACGTCGCCCTCGCGCACGCGGTCGGGGCCGAGCAGCTCGTCGGCCTCGACCACGCCCGTCGCCGCGCCGGCGACGTCGTACTCGTCCTCGGCGAGCAGACCCGGGTGCTCCGCGGTCTCGCCGCCGACGAGCGCGGTGCCCGCCACCTCGCACGCCGCCGCGATGCCGCGGACCACGCCGGCGATGCGCTCCGGCACGACCTTGCCGCACGCGATGTAGTCGGTCATGAACAGCGGCTTCGCGCCGACGACGACGATGTCGTCGACGACCATGCCGACGAGGTCGAAACCGATGGTGTCGTGCACGTCCATCGCCTGCGCGATAGCGACCTTCGTCCCGACGCCGTCCGTGGACGTCGCGAGGAGCGGGCGGCGGTAGCGCGTGAGCTCGGCGGCGTCGTACAGCCCGGCGAAGCCGCCCACCCCCCCGAGGACCTGCGGGCCCTGGGTGCGCCGGACGGCGTCCTTCATGAGCTCGACGGCGCGGTCGCCCGCCTCGGTGTCGACGCCCGCGGCGGCGTAGGTCAGGCCGGCGGGGTTCTGCGGCGCGTCGGCAGTCACGGTCGTGGCTCCAGGTGTCGTCGAGGGAGTCGAGGAAGAGGTCGCCGGGCGGGCGACGGTCACGGGTGCTGCAGCGCGCTGCCGCCGCCCGCGCTCACGGACAGCGAGCGGAGGCCGTCCTCGGGCGCGCCGAGCGGCAGCTCGGCCTGCTCGAGCAGGTGCTTGCCGAGCTGGTCGTCGGGCGGGAGCTCGATCGGGTACTTCCCCGTGAAGCACGCGGTGCACAGCTGCGACGACGGCTGCTCGGTCGCCGCGATCATGCTCTCGGCGGAGATGTAACCGAGGGAGTCGGCACCGAGCGACTGCCCGATCTCGTCGGGCGACAGGCCGTTCGCGATGAGCTCGGCCCGGGACGCGAAGTCGATGCCGTAGAAGCACGGCCACTTCACCGGCGGGGAGCTGATCCGGACATGGACCTCGGCCGCGCCGGCCTCGCGCAGCATCCGCACGAGCGCCCGCTGGGTGTTGCCGCGCACGATCGAGTCGTCGACGACGACGAGCCGCTTGCCGCGGATCACCTCGCGCAGGGGGTTGAGCTTGAGGCGGATGCCGAGCTGGCGCAGCGTGTCCGACGGCTGGATGAACGTCCGGCCGACGTACGCGTTCTTCGTCAGGCCCTGGCCGAACGGGATGCCGGACTCGGCGGCGTAGCCGACCGCGGCGGGCGTGCCCGACTCCGGGACGGGGATGACGAGGTCGGCCTCGACGGGGTACTCGCGGGCGAGCCGGCGGCCCATCTCGACGCGCGCGGCGTGCACCGAGCGGCCCTTGATCGTCGTGTCGGGGCGGGCGAGGTAGACGTACTCGAAGACGCAGCCCGCGCGCTCGGTCGGGGCGAAGCGCTGGGAGCGCAGGCCGTCCGCGTCGATGGCGATGAGCTCGCCCGGCTCGACCTCGCGCACGTAGGACGCGCCGACGATGTCGAGGGCCGGCGTCTCGCTCGCGACGACCCAGCCGCGCTCGAGGCGGCCGAGCACGAGCGGGCGCACGCCCTGCGGGTCGCGCGCCGCGTACAGGGTGCGCTCGTCCATGAAGACGAGGGAGAAGGCGCCGCGGAGACGGGGCAGGACCTCGAGCGCCGTGGCCTCGAGCGTGTGGTCGGCGTCGCCCGCGAACAACGCGGTGACGAGCGCCGTGTCCGTGGTGTTGCCGCGCGCGAGCTCGCCACGGCGCTGGCTGCCGTAGCGCTCGGCCACGAGGTTGACGAGCTCCGCCGAGTTCGTGAGGTTGCCGTTGTGCGCGAGGGCGACCGTGCCCGACGACGTCGCGCCGAGCGTCGGCTGGGCGTTCTCCCACGTCACGCCGCCGGTCGTGGAGTACCGGCAGTGACCGACGGCGATGTGCCCGGTCAGCGCGTTGAGCGCCGTCTCGTCGAAGACCTGGGACACCAGACCCATGTCCTTGTAGACGAGGATCTGCTCGCCGTTGCTCGTCGCGATGCCGGCCGACTCCTGCCCGCGGTGCTGCAGGGCGTAGAGGCCGAAGTAGGCGAGCTTGGCGACCTCCTCGCCGGGCGCCCAGACGCCGAAGACGCCGCAGGCGTCCTGCGGGCCTTTCTCGCCGGGCATGAGGTCGTGGTTGAGAAGTCCATCTCCGCGGGGGGCCACGTACCTCAGTGTCCCACAGCGGCCTCGCCTGGCCGAAGCGCCGGGTCAGCGCGACGCGGTCGCGACGTGACGACGCAGCGCCAGCAGCGCACCTCCGGCCAGCACGAGGGCGAGCGCGACGAGAACCACGGTGCCGTCGGATCCCGTCTCGGCCAGGCCACCGCTGCTCCTGGCCTCGGAGATCGGCTTCGCAGAAGGCGTCGCGGTCGTCCCGGGCGTCGACGCGGTGAGCGAGGCGACGGGAGCCGGTGACAGACCCGGGGCCGGGATCGGCGCAGGGACGGGAGCAGGCTCTTCCGGCGTCACGCGGTCGAGGTAGACCCAGTCCACGGGCTGCGCGATCCCGGCGACGACCTGCCGCACGAACAGGATGTACTGGCTCGGCTGGTCCTCGGGGTGCTCCGGGTGCGGACCACCGGGGACGAAGCGGAAGGTGAAGGTCCCGTCGTCACCGGCTGTCACGTCGTAGTGCATGGTGGACAGGTCCACACCCGTGTACGCGAGGTCGATCAGCACCCTCGCGCCCGGGGCGAAGCCCGACCCCGTGAGGACGAACCCGTCGGACCGGTCGGCGTCGGTGAACGTCGTCCGGTCCACCTCGACCACAGGGGTCACGAGCTCGAGCGTGAACCAGCCGACCGTCCGGTACTCCATGGGTGCGAGACGCTCCTCCACCCACACCCGGTACTCGTCGGGCCGGAGGGCGGAGTCGTCCCCGTCGATCGTCCCGGGCACGAAGTGGAAGCTGAACGTGCCGTCGCCGCCGACCGGCACCTCGTGGTACGCGTCCGCCCAGTCGTCGCCTCCGGACGGGATCCAGAACACCATGTCCGCACCGGGCGTGTAGCCAGTACCGGTGAAAAGGAAGCCGTTCGCACGGTCGGCGTTCGTGAACGTCGTCCGGTCGATCTCGAGGACGGGCTCGGCAGCGAGCGTCGCCGTCCCCGGCTCAGGTCCGGGCTCGGCGCCGGTGGCCGCCTCCTGCGGCGTGGTGGTGGCCGTGCCGTCGTCGGAGGGCGCCGGAGCAGTCGCCCCCTCCGGCAGCGCCGCGGGCTCGCCCTGGGTCGCCTCCGGAGCCTTCACACCTTCGGCGGTCTCCGATGCGTCGACGCCCTCGGACGTCACCGGCGCCTCCGCGCTCTCCGTCGCGCCGGGAGCTTCCAGCTCCTCGGCCGTGGCCGGTGCGCCGACGAGTCCGGCGACGAGAACTCCCACGACCAGGGCGAGTACCGCGCCCCTCGAGCCTGCCCTGCGCTGTGTCACGTGCGTCCCCTTCATCGGTGGCTCGACGGCGCGGCCGCCTCAAGCCGCGGCGACAAAGTAGCAGGAGCCGGACTGTGACACGGGTGATCTTCGTCACGTCACGCCAAGAGAACGGCGCGGCCTCCCGGACGGACGGCGCCGAACGGAGGCGAGGGCGCCTAGCGGCGACCGCGCAGGCTCCGGCGGTCCGCGATCACGGCCCAGACGCCGGCGACCGCCGCGCCGAGCGCGGTGCACGTCACGAGGATGACGGTGAAGTAGACGCCGGGCTTGAACACCGGCGCTGCGGCGGGCGACTGCAGCCACGCCCCGCCGACGCCGAGTCCGACGACGAGGCCGAGCAGGATGCCCACCGTGAAGAAGGCGCGGTAGCGCGGGGCGCGCCGCACGGTGGCGCGGTCGACGACGCCCTCGACCTCGACCTCGTCGGCCCGGCCGGCGTCGGGCCGGGGCGCGCCGGCGGCCGCGTCGTCGGGCACGGGGGACTGCTCGCTGCTCACGAGGACGACCCTACCCGCGCTCCCTGGGAGCCGGCCGGGCACGGACGTCGTCGGCGGGCGGCGACGTGGTCGGCATCAACCCCGGTCGGCGTCGGCCCGTCGGGGGCGCGATCACGACGCACCGCGGCCCGGGTCCGTCGGACGGACCCGGGCCGCGGGTTCGGGACTGCGGTCAGGCCGTCAGCCGCACGTCGTGCCCTCGAACGGCACCTCGTACTCCTGCGTCACGCCGTCGAGCGTGGCGGTGAAGGTCACCGTGCCGCCCTCGACCGTCGTGGCGCGGGTGTTGAACGCCTGGTACGCGTTCTTGCCCGCCTGGAGGTTCGGGAACCGCTTGGTGCCGTACGGGGTCGTCAGGACGACCTCGACCGGCACGTCCTCCGCGCTCGTGGCGCGCGCGGCGACGTGGACGAACCTGCCGAGGCAGCGGGCCTGCGCCTCGAGACCGGTGAGCTCGACGGCCGGGGCCGCCGCCTCGACCGTCACGGGGATCCGCGCGGTCGTCCCGCTCGGCGACGCGACGACCCAGAGGTCGTACGCGCCCTCGGCGGTGCCAGCCGGCACGGTGGCGGTGAGCGTCGCCGCGCCGTCGGTGACGGTCGCGGTCGCGACGGGCTCGCCCGGCGCCGACGGGTCGAACGTGCCGTCGCGCGGCACGAGGTAGCCCGCGACCTCGGTGTTCTGCGGCGCCCCGAGCGACGTCAGGTCGAGGTGCGAGAGCTCGACGCTCACGTCCTCGCCCGCCGCGACCGGGCCGGGCAGCTCGCCGACGACAGCGCGCGACCGCGCGAACGACGGCGACAGCGGAGAGTTCTCCTGGAGGTACGCGATCCACGCCTCCCGGTCGACCAGACCGGAGTCGCGCGGGTCGGTGCCCTCGGTGAACACCCGGAAGTTGTCGCCGCCGGTCGCGAGGAACGAGAACGTCGCGACGCGGTACTCCGCCTCCGGGTCGATCGGCTCGCCGTCGATCGTCACGGACAGGACGTTGCCGCCCGGCTCGGCGTTGCCGTCGGCCGTGGCCGCCGTCCAGCTCACGTTGTCCGACAGCCCGAGCGCGAGGTACGGGCGCGACGGGCGCGTGCCGTCCTCGTTCGTCTGCCACTGCTGCTCGAGCATCTCGATCACCTGCGCGCCCGTGAGGGTCACGGTCCACAGGTTGTTGACGAACGGCAGGACCGCGTTGGCCTCGGCGTACGTGATCACGCCGTCCTCGCCCACGAGCAGCTCGTTGCGCAGGCCGCCCGGGTTGACGACGCCGAAGTCGGCGCCGCCGCGCGCGGGGTCGGCGAGCGTGTCGCGGAGCGAGTTCGCCACGAGGTTGCCCAGGGCGGACTCCGACGCGCGGTCGTCGCGCGTGCCGCCCGTCCAGACGCCGTCCACGTAGGACCCGCCGGCGAACGCGGTGGTGATGTCCGCCGTGACCTCGCCGACCGGCTGCGCACCGATGACCTCGGCCTCGGCGAGCGCGTCGGCGACGATCGTGCTGACCTCGGCGACGCGCGGGTACGCGGCGACGAGCTCGGCGTCGGGCGTCGTCGTGCGCGCGACGTTCGCCGCCGCGTGCTCGACCACGTCGCCCGTCTCCGTGTCCACGGTGAGCGTGATGTGGCCGACGAACTCGCCGTAGCTGCCCGTCTGCACGATCGGGCGCGTGGCGCCCTCGACGCCGGGCACGGGCGCCTCCCACGCGTACTGCTTGTGCGTGTGGCCGGTGAAGATCGCCGCGACGCGCGCGTCGGTCTCCGTGACGATCTCGGCGAAGGCGCCGCCTGCGGCGACCTCCTCCTCGAGCGTCGAGCCGTCCGGCGTGCCGGCGCCGGCTCCCTCGTGGACGAGCGCCACGACGACGTCCGCCTCGCCGTTCGCGGCGTCGCCGTCCTGGAGCTGCGCGGTGACGCGGTTCAGCGCCTCGACGGGGTCGCCGAAGTCGAGGTCCGCGATGCCCGACGGCGTGACGAGCGACGGCGTCTCCTGCGTGACGACGCCGACGAACCCGACCTGGACGCCGTCGATCTCGATGACGTCGTACTCGGGGAGGGCGGGGTTCTGCGTGCCCTTCTCGTAGACGTTCGCGCCGAGGTAGTTCCACTCCGCGGCGTCGGCCACGCGACCGGTGAGGTCGTCGAAGCCCTGGTCGAACTCGTGGTTGCCCACCGCGGAGGTGGCCAGGTCGAGAGCGTTCAGCACGTCGATCGTCGGCTGGTCCTCCTGGAGCGCCGACGCGAACAGCGAGGCGCCGATGTTGTCGCCCGCGGACACGAACGCCGTGCCGTCGGGGTTCGCGGCGCGCAGCTGCTCGACCGTCCCCGCGAACTTCACGGTGTTGCCGTCGATGCGCCCGTGGAAGTCGTTGATCGCGAGCAGGTCGATCGTCGTGGTGCCGGGCTCGGCGTCGCCGCCGAGCTCGAGGCCGACGAGGACCGGGTCGTGGTCGGACGACCGGAACGGCGTCGTGTCGTACAGGAGCGACGCGTTGTAGTTGTACCGCGAGTACTCGTTGGCGATCGGCTCGACGGAGTTGATGTTCCACACGTCGGTGCCCGTCACGGCCTCGGCCGCCGCCGGCGACGCGAAGACGTGGTCGAGCGACCCGACGTAGCCGTCGAAGAGGTAGGTCTGCTCGCCGGTCGTGGCGCCGAGGTCGACGTAGCCCGCGTCCTTGAGCACCTCGAGCGGGTCCTCCATGGAGTACGAGTTGAGGTCGCCCACGAGCAGGACCTTGTCCGTGCCGGCGTCCGCCGCGACGTCCTCGGCGAAGCCGACGAGCGCCGTGGCCTGCGCGACGCGCGAGGCGGTGAAGCGGCCCTGGCCGTCACCGGTGTCCTCGTCGCCCGGCAGCACCGGGTCGCCCGACCCCTTGGACTTGAAGTGGTTCACGACGACGAGCACGTCGTCCTCCGCGGAGCCGTCGAGCCCGTCGACCGGCTGGAACACCTGCGCGAGCGGCTCGCGCGCGTTGACGAACGCGGGGTCGTCGAGCAGGATCCGCGACTCCTCCACCGGCTCGGCGGCGTCCACCTGGTAGATGTACGCGAGGCGGATGACGTCCTCCTCGGCGGGCAGCGCGGCCGGCGACGGCACGAACGCCCACTCCTCGGCGCCCGCGTGCTCGTTGAGCGCCGCGACGAGGTCGGACAGCGCCTGGTCGCGGTCCTTGCCGAACCGGGCCGAGTTCTCGATCTCGGAGAGCGCGACCACGTCGGCGTCGAGCGCGTCGATCGCCGCGACGATCTTCGTCTCCTGGCGCTCGAGGTCCTCCGCCTCGGCCGCACCGCGCGCGGCGCAGCCCGTGCGGACCGTGACGGGGTCGCCCGCGCGGTCCGTGTAGTACTGGCAGCCGGAGAGCTGGTCGCCGGTCGTGGTGAAGTAGTTGAGCACGTTGAACGTCGCGACGGACAGGTCGCCGCCGACCTCGGCGGGGGCGTCCTCGCGCGTGTTCTCGAACGTCGCCGGCTGCACGGTCTCGGCGTTGCCGCCCTCGCCCGCGCGCAGGTGCGTCAGCGGCTGGAACGTCCACGCGTCGAAGCGGTAGTCGAGGACGACGGGCGTCGTGAACGTCACCCCGGCGCCCACGCGCGCGGGTGCGCCGCCCGTGAGGTACGGGAGCGGGACGGACTTGTTGTCCGACCCGTTGAAGTTCGTCGTCGCGCCGTCGTCGAGCACGACCGCGCGGGCCGCGCGGTCCGCGACGGCCGCCGCGGCCTCCGGGCTGCCCGGACGGCCGGCCGACGTCGGCTGCAGGAACGGCTCGGTGCCGGCGGCCAGCAGGAACGACCCGTAGTAGTTGGTGTCGTAGTTGTCGGCGATCGTGTAGTCGCCGGCGGGCGCGACGAGCATGCCCTCGAGGACCTCGCGCTCGGCGTCGGTCGCGGGGAACGCGACGGCGGCGGGCTTGACCTCCTCGGCGGGCTCGTCGAGCACCGACCAGCCGCCCGCGGCGGGCGTGATCTGCGTCAGCGTGAAGTACTCGCCGACCGTGCCCGTCACCTCGACGTGGTCGCCGGGCTGGACCTGCTCGGCCGCGGCGCGCGAGTACACGAAGACCGCGTCGGACGCGTCGTGGTCCTCGCCGAGGTCGCCGCCCGTCCCCTCGGTCTGGAGGTAGAAGCCGTCGTAGCCGCCGGTCGGGTAGGTCGCCGTGACGACGCCGCGCGTCGTGACGGTGCGGCCCGCGAGCGGGCTCGTGGCGCCCGTGCCCTGGATCTCGGCGATCGGGACGACCTCGCCCGGCTCGGGCTCGGGCTCCGGCTCGGGCTCGGTGCCGCCGCCGTTCTGCGGCGTCACGGCGTCGAGGACGACGAAGTCCGCGCCGTTGTCGTCGGTGTCCGCGGCGTCGGTCCGGTTGAGCGAGCCGCCCGCGTTGTTCGCGCGGCCCGCGGGCGCCGCGGAGGTCTCGAACGTGTTCGAGGAGCCGTAGCCGAGCAGGTCGACGACGCGCTCGTCGGCACCGGCGACGTCGCCCACGGGGAGCGTGACCGTGCCGGGCGCCGAGACGAGGGCGATCGTGCCGTTCTGGCCCTGGAAGTTGAGCCCGCCCGACGCGTCGGGCGTCGGCAGCGCCGACCCGTTCGAGCCGTTGGAGCCACCGGCGACGAGGTAGTGCCCGCCCGCCTCGATGGTGCCCGAGAGCGCGACGGTGCCGTGCGAGGCGCCGGTGCCCGACGCCGAGCGGTACTGGACGGACCAGCCGTCGAGCGAGACGTCCGCGGCGGTGGGGTTGTAGAGCTCGACGAACTTGTTGGTGAACGGCGCGTTCGCGCTGCCGCCGCTCAGGTAGGCCTCGTTGATCACGACGCCGGAGCCGTCCACGGCGGCGGGCACGGCGCCCGGTGCGGAGGCGGCTGCGGTGGCCGCGGTCGCGGAGAGCGGGAGGGCGAGCGCCGCGCTCAGCGTGCTCGCCACCACCACCCCTCTCCGTCGCCGCGGGTTGTGGTGATGGGACACGCCTGACTCCTTCATCTCGTGCGTTCGGCCCGGCAGCGCACCGTCCCCGCTCCCCCGGGCGGTCGACGTCCCTGCCAGAGCCATCGCACCGGACCCGCGTGAACGGTCGGTTGCCGCCGGATCACCACCGCGCGAACGTCGCCGCACGCCCTCGTGCGGCGGCACCCGCCCGGGCGGTCGCCGGTCGTCCCACGGACGCTAGCCCCGGGCACCCACGCCCGCCAGGTCTGGGCCCCGGGCGTGACGGATCCGTGACCGCCCGGTCGCGGGGCTCAGCGGCGGCGTGCCGCCTGCAGCGGCAGGAGGCCCGAGAGGTCGGCCCGTTCGCCCGACGCGCGCACGCGGCCGTCGGCCACGGCGTCGTCCCAGGCCACGCCACCCGTGACGAGGCCGAGCCACGTCTGGGGGTCGGTCTCGACGACGTTCGGCGGCGTCCCGCGCGTGTGGCGCGGGCCCTCGACCGCCTGCACGGCTCCCGCGGGCGGCACGCGCACCTCGACCGTGTGGCCCGGCGCGACGTCGGCGAGCTCCTCGAGCGTGAAGCGCACCGCCGTCGTCACGTCCCGGCGCTCCGCGCGCCCGTCCCGCCACGCGGCCAGGGCGAGACGTCCGGCGGAGGGGTCGGTGCGGCGTCGGGCAGGCATGCGGACAGGCTAGTGCGCGCCGCCGTCGGGTCGGGCGCGCACCTCGAAGCGGACGCGGCGCCCCGCGACCGACGCCTCGCGCAGGACCGCCCGCACCGGCTCGCCCAGCGGCAGGTCGACGCCCTCGACCGGGGCGCGCACGGCCGGGTCCGCGAGCACGACCTGACCGCGCCGCGGAGCCGTCGTCGCGGCGCCCTCGCGCTCGGCACGTCGCGCACGCTCGCGGTCGTCCTCGACGTCGACGACCACCGCGTCGAACTCCTCGCCCTCGCGGCCGGCGAGCACCGCGGCCTCGACGACGTCGACGATCGCGCGCTCGTACGCCCCGGCCCGCTGGCCGGTGCGGCCCATCGTGCGGGGCAGTCCGGGGAGCGCGTCGAGCACCCAGCGCGGCACCGGCTCCCCCGCGCACAGCGCGAGGCACACCTCGGTGCCGTAGCGGTCCACGAGCCGGCGCAGCGGCGCGGTGACGTGCGCGTACTCGGCCCCGATCGCCGCGTGGGCGGCGTCGTCCGGCACGCCGGGTTCCTGGCCCGTGCCGCCGAAGGCCTCGTACGACGCGCCGCGGAACAGCGACGTCGCCTCGGCGAGGAAGGCGGCGTGGCGCGGGAGGGCGGAGTCGAGCGTCGGGAGCAGGTCCGCGTACGCCGTCTCGCGCGGCCAGGAGATCCCGAGGGCCCGGGCGGTGCGACGCAACCGGGCGACGTCCCGCGCGTCGGCCGCGGGCAGGGCGCGGAAGACCCCGACGCCGCCCGCGCGCATGAGGCGCGCGGCCGCGATGCCCGTGAGCAGCGACAGCTGCGCGTTCCACGCCTCGACGGGCAGGGTCGAGCGGAAGACGAGGCCGAACGATCCGTCGTCGTGCGCGACGACCTCCTGCTCGGGCACTTCGAGCGACACCCCGCCGCGCTCGCGCTCGCGCGCGAGGCGCAGCTCGCCCACGGTGCGCAACAGCGCGAGCGGCCCGTCGGCGGGAGTCTCCCCGCCGCCACCGTCGACGCGCCCCTGCGCCTGCTCGTAGGTGAGGCGCTCGCGCGAGCGCACGACGGCGCGGCGCACGGTGGCGTCGACGAGCCGGCCGTCGGCGTCGAGCGCGATGCGCCACGCCGCGGCCGGGCGGTCCTCCCCCGGCAGGAGGCTCGCGACGCCCTCGGACAGCACGGCCGGGTGCAGCGGGGTGCGGCCGTCGGGCGCGTACAGGGTCGTCCCGCGCTCGTGGACCTCCGCGTCGAGCGCGCCGCCCGGCGCGACGAACGCGCCGACGTCCGCGATCGCGTAGTGCACGACGAACCCGTCGCCGTCCCGCTCGAGGTGCAGCGCCTGGTCGAGGTCCATCGAGCCGGGCGGGTCGATCGTCACGAAGGGCAGGTCGCGCAGGTCGACGCGTCCCCGGGGTCCGCCGACCGGCGCCCCGCCGTCGGCGGCGCCCCGCGCCGCCTCCTCCGCCTCGGCGAGCGCCTCGGGCGGGAAGCCGTCGGGGATCTCCATCTCGCGGCGCACCGCGGCGAGGGCCTCCTGGACGACGCGGGCGGCGCCGGGCGCCGGCTCCGGGACGAGACGCACGTGTCGGCTGGGCACGGACCGACCCTAGGCGATCAGACCACGCCGAGCGCGATCATCGCGTCGGCCACCTTGGTGAAGCCCGCGATGTTCGCGCCGAGCACGTAGTTGCCCGGCGCGCCGTACTCGTCGGCCGTCTCGACGCAGCGGTCGTGGATGCCCGCCATGGTCTGCGCGAGCCGCTCCTCCGTGTGCTCGAACGACCACGCGTCGCGCGACGCGTTCTGCTGCATCTCGAGCGCCGACGTCGCGACACCGCCCGCGTTCGCCGCCTTGCCCGGCGCGAACAGCACGCCGGCGTCCTGCAGGAGCGCGACCGCCTCGGGCGTCGTCGGCATGTTGGCGCCCTCGGCGACCGCCACGACGCCGTGGGTGACGAGCTGCTTGGCCGCGGCCTCGTCGAGCTCGTTCTGCGTGGCGCACGGCAGCGCGACGTCCGTCGGGACGTCCCAGATCGAGCCCTCGGTGACGAGGCGCGCACCGGGCCGCTGCGCGACGTAGTCCGCGACGCGGCCCCGCTGCTCCTCCTTGACGTGGCGCAGCAGGGCGAGGTCGACGCCGAGCTCGTCGACGACGTAGCCCGAGGAGTCGGAGAACGCCACGACGTGCGCGCCGAGCTGCTGCGCCTTCTCGATGGCGTGCACGGCGACGTTGCCCGAGCCGGACACGGTGACGCGGCGGCCGTCGAGGTCGCGGCCGGTCGTGGCGAGCATGCGCTCGGCGAACATCACCGTGCCGTAGCCCGTCGCCTCGGTGCGGACGAGCGAGCCGCCCCAGCTCACGCCCTTGCCCGTGAGCACGCCCGACTCGTAGCGGTTGGTGATCCGCTTGTACTGGCCGAACAGGTACCCGATCTCGCGCCCGCCGACGCCGATGTCGCCCGCCGGCACGTCGGTGTGCTCGCCGATGTGCCGGTAGAGCTCGGTCATGAACGCCTGGCAGAACCGCATGACCTCGCCGTCGGAGCGCCCGCGCGGGTCGAAGTCGGACCCGCCCTTGCCGCCGCCGATCGGCATGCCGGTGAGCGAGTTCTTGAAGACCTGCTCGAAGCCGAGGAACTTCACGATGCCCAGGTACACCGACGGGTGGAACCGCAGGCCGCCCTTGTACGGGCCGAGCGCCGAGTTGAACTCGACGCGGAAGCCGCGGTTGATCTGCACGCGCCCGGAGTCGTCCACCCACGGCACCCGGAAGATGATCTGCCGCTCAGGCTCGCACAGGCGCTCGAGGACCGCGGCCTCGACGTAGCGCGGGTGCTTCACGAGCACCGGGCCGAGGGAGTCGAAGACCTCGCGCACGGCCTGGTGGAACTCGGTCTCGCCGGGGTTGCGGCGCAGGACGTCGTCGTAGACGGACTGCAGTCGGCTGTCCATGGGGTGCTCCTGATGACGCGGTGGACGGAACCACGAACGGTACGCCCGTACCGGAAGCGCGCGCACGCGCGTCTCAGCCCGCAGCCCGGGACGCCGTCACCAGCTCCAGCCGCGGGCGCTCAGCTCGAGCTCCTCCCGGAAGCGCTCCTCGTCGCCGGCGCGCAGCCCGGCGCGCATCGGGACGTCCTCGACCGGGAGCCCGGTCAGCCGGCACGCCTCGCGCAGCAGCGCGTCGTAAGCGCCCTGGACGGCGAGGTAGTGGTGGGCGCGCGCGTACACGTCCGGGTCGGCCTCGAGGCGCCGCATCTCGGCCGCGAGCTCGCTGAGGCGCACCTGCAGCGCGAGCGTCTCGAGGGGGTCGGGGACCGGGTCCGGCCTGCGCCTGCGGAACCAGCCCCGACGGCGCGAGCCGCGGCCCGGGTCGCGCGGCTCGCGGCGCAGCACCCACCAGGCGGCGGCGACCGTGCTCGCCGTCGCGCACCCGACCATGAGCTGCCACGCCATCGGAGCCGACCTCTGCGCACGTCCACAGGAACATCTCGAGTCTAGGCACGTGCGGAGCCCGCACGCGCGGCCTCGGGCGGGACGCCTCAGCCGACCGGGACGTGCACCGTCGCGGCGATCGCGCGGTGGTCGCTGCCCGGCACGGCGAGCGAGCCGACGTCGGTCACGACGTGCTCCCGGTCCGTCACCACGTGGTCGAGGTCGAGCAGCGCGGGCGTGCCCGGGCGCAGCGACCACGACAGGTTCAGCCCGCGGCCGGCGCTGCGGGTCGCGTCGTGGAACCGGTCGCCGAGCAGGTCGCGGAACGTCGCGTGGTCGTAGGTCGAGTTGAAGTCCCCGACGAGCACCTGCGGCAGCGGGTCGTCGTGCGCACGGTCGCCGAGACGCAGCATCTCCGCGTGCCACTCGACGGCGAGCTCCGGCAGCGGCGGCACGGGGTGCACCGCGGTGACCCGCACCGGGACGCCGTCCACCTCCACGACCGCCGACGGCATGGCGAACGTCGAGAACTCCGTCGTGTCGACGCCCGAGAGCGGCAGCGCCGACCACAGCCCGCTGCCGGGAGAGCCCGTGCCGACCTTGGCGTCGGCGTGGTGCGGCAGCGCGTCCTCGATGCCGGCGTCGACGAGGCGCTCGCGGAAGTCCGTGGTCAGCTCGGTGACGGCGAGCACGTCGACGTCCTCGTCGCGCACCGTGCGCACGACGGCCTCGGCGTCGGCCTGCCCGAACCACGCGTTGACGCCGAGGACGCGCAGGGGTGCGGTCCCGGCGGGCGCCGCCGTCGGGCCGGGCGTGAAGAACGGCGCGAGCCAGACCGCGTGCGCCACGAGGCAGGGCGCGAGCAGCAGGACCACGAGCCGTCGTCGGGCGAGCGCCGCCCCGAGGAGCGTGAGCACGCCGAGGGCGCCCACCCACGGCGTGAGGCCCACGAGCTGGGCGAACGGCGTCACGGCGTCGAACGGCACCAGCCGGACGAACGTGAGGACGACGACGAGGCCCGTGAGCGTCGCGAGGACGCCGGTCACGACGGGACCTCCTGGGCGGCGGCGCGTCGTGACGCGTGCGGCGGTGGCCGTGGTCATGGCCGCATGCTGGCACCGGCGACCGCACGGCGTCACGCATCCCACGGCGCGGACGGCCGGATCTTCACCGAAACCGCCCAGCCGCGTCGGCCGGGGAACGCGTCGGGCCCGCGGCCACCGAGGTGACCGCGGGCCCGACGAGCGTGCGTCAGCCGAAGATGCGCGGCAGCGTCCCGCGGAACGCCTCGTCCGCCTCGCTCAGCGGCACCGTGAACAGGCCCTCGACCTCGAGCGCCTCGCCCGACTCGGCGGCCGCGGCCGGCTCGGTGCCGGTCTCGCCGATCTTGACGACCGGCACGCCGCGCGCGACGCACGCGTCGACGAGCTTCGACTCCTCGCCGCGGGGCACGGCGACGAGCGCGCGCGCCGTCGACTCCGAGAACAGCGCCTCGAACGGCGTCACGCCGTCGCGCTCGGTGACGCCCGCGAGCGACACGCTCGCGCCGACGCCGAACCGCAGCGACGCCTCGAGCAGCGCCTGCGCGAGCCCGCCCTCGGACAGGTCGTGCGCGGCGGAGACGAGGCCGTCGCGGCTCGCGTTGACGAGGACGCCGGCGAGCGCCTTCTCCGCGGCGAGGTCGACGCGCGGCGGCACGCCGCCGAGGTGGCCGTGCTCGACGTCGGCCCAGGCCGAGCCGTCGAGCTCGGCGCGCGTCGTGCCGAGCAGGTAGATGCTCTCGCCGGTCTCGCGCCAGCCGGACGGCGTCGCGCGGGCGACGTCGTCGAGCACGCCGAGCACGCCGACGACCGGCGTCGGGTGGATGGACGAGTCGATCTGCCCGGGCTCGCCCGTCCCGTTGTAGAGCGAGACGTTGCCGCCCGTGACGGGCACGCCGAGCTCGCGGCACGCGTCGGCGAGGCCCTCGATCGCCTCGACGAGCTGCCACATCGAGTCCGGGTCCTCGGGGGAGCCGAAGTTCAGGCAGTCGGTCACGGCGAGCGGGCGGGCGCCCGTCGTCGCGACGTTGCGGTACGCCTCCGCGAGCGCGAGCTGGGCGCCCGTGCGGGGGTCGAGCTTGCCGTAGCGGCCGTTCGCGTCGGTCGCGAGCGCGACGCCGAGGCCCGTGGTCTCGTCGACGCGCACGACGCCCGAGTCGTCGGGCTGCGCGAGCGCGGTGTTGCCCTGGACGAACCGGTCGTACTGGTCCGTCACCCACTCCTTCGACGCGAGGTTGGGCGAGGCGAGCAGGCGCAGCGCGGTCGCGCGCAGCTCGTCGCCGGTCTCCGGGCGGGCGAAGCGCTCCGCGGCGCCCTCCGCGCTGATCGAGTCGGCGTTGAGCCCGTCCTGCCACGCCGGACGCGCGTACGGGCGCTCGTAGACCGGGCCCTCGTGCGCGACCGTGCGCGGGTCGACGTCGACGATCCGCTCGCCGTGGTGGTCGATCGTCAGGCGGCCGGAGTCGTTGACCTCGCCGATGACGGCCGTCTCGACGTCCCACTTCGCGGTGATCGCGAGGAACTCGTCGAGCTTGTCGGGCGCGACGACCGCCATCATGCGCTCCTGCGACTCCGACATGAGGATCTCGCCGGCGTTGAGCGTGGGGTCGCGCAGCAGGACGTCGTCGAGCCACACGTGCATGCCGCCGTCGCCGTTGGAGGCGAGCTCCGACGTCGCGCACGAGATGCCGGCGGCACCGAGGTCCTGGATGCCTTCGACGACCTTCGCCGCGTAGAGCTCGAGGCAGCACTCGATGAGGACCTTCTCCATGAAGGGGTCGCCCACCTGCACGCTCGGGCGCTTCGCGGGGACGCCGTCCTCGAACGTCTCGGACGCGAGGATCGAGGCGCCGCCGATGCCGTCGCCGCCCGTGCGGGCACCGAAGAGGACGACCTTGTTGCCGACGCCCGAGGCGTTCGCGAGGTGGATGTCCTCGTGGCGCAGCACGCCGAGGCACAGCGCGTTGACGAGCGGGTTGCCCTGGTAGGAGCCGTCGAACACGAGCTCGCCGCCGATGTTCGGCAGGCCGAGCGAGTTGCCGTAGCCGCCGACGCCGGACACGACCCCGTGCACGACGCGCGCCGTGTCCGGGTGGTCGACGGCGCCGAAGCGCAGCTGGTCCATGACGGCTACCGGGCGGGCACCCATCGAGATGATGTCGCGCACGATGCCGCCGACGCCGGTCGCGGCGCCCTGGTACGGCTCGACGAAGGACGGGTGGTTGTGCGACTCGACCTTGAACGTCACCGCCCAGCCGTCGCCGATGTCGACGACGCCCGCGTTCTCGCCGATCCCGACGAGCAGGTGCTTCTTCATCTCGTCCGTGGTGGCGTCGCCGAACTTGCGCAGGTGGACCTTGGACGACTTGTACGAGCAGTGCTCGGACCACATGACCGAGTACATGGCGAGCTCCGCGGCCGTCGGGCGGCGCCCGAGGATGTCGCGGATGCGCTGGTACTCGTCGGGCTTGAGGCCGAGCTCGGCGTACGGCTGGACCTCGTCGGGCGTCGCTGCGGCGCGCTCGACGGTGTCGAGCGAGTGGCCGGGACGGGCGTCGGGGCGTGCGGAGGCCTGGGGTGCGGGGGCGGTCATCGGTTCCCTCGGGTGGGCGCTGAGCGGGAGCGCACGACGGCGCATCGCCAGTCTACCGGCGCATGTGGCTGCGACCTTTCTCACCCGGCCCCTCGCGGAGCGTCGCCACGGCTCGGCCGTCGTCGTGGGGTGCGATAGGACCGTGACCCGCTCGACCCCTCCGCGTCCCGCCACCGCGTCCGCCGCCGCGAGCGCCCTCGTCGACTCGCAGGTCGAGCGCCTGGGCCACGAGCTCACGCTCGTCGAGCGCCAGCTCTCCGGGTACTCGCGCCGCACCGGCGCGTACATGGGGCACGAGACGCTCGAGATCGTCGAGCCCGCGGTCGGGCGCTACCGGGACGAGCTCGTCGCCGAGCGCGAGCGCATCCTCACCCGCATCGGGGTGCTGAGCGCGATGCGCCGGGCAGTCCTGCACCCGGCGCTCGCGCAGCGCGCTCCCGAGCGGCCCGCCGTGCCGCGCGCGGCCTGACCGACCCCGTCAGGCGGCGGGCCCGTCCGCCGTCTCGCCCTCGTCGGTCCGCCGCAGGTACGGCTCGACGGCCGTGAGCGCCACGGCGACGACCGCCATCGCGAGGCCGACGCGCGTGTGCGGGAATCGCACGCCGCGTGCGCGCAGGCG
Organism: Cellulosimicrobium cellulans; assembly: GCF_001722485.1. GTDB lineage: Bacteria > Actinomycetota > Actinomycetes > Actinomycetales > Cellulomonadaceae > Cellulosimicrobium > Cellulosimicrobium cellulans_A. The sequence continues at coordinate 29,226 of NZ_LWGL01000004.1, forward strand.
CTCCCCGCGCCGGTGGACCCACTTCTCCCCCGCGACGGCGAGGGCGGTGCTCACGGCGACGGCGCCCACCCCGGCGAGCACGAGCACCGCCGGCCGCGCGCTCGACGGCGCGTCGTCGTCGGTCGCGTCCGCCGTTCCGGGACCGTCGGCCGTGGCGCCGTCGGAGGTGTCGGCGGCGACCCTGACGGCGGCGCGCGCGGACCGCACCGCCTCCTGCGCCTCGCGGCCCTCCGCGGTCGCCCGCACGGTGAGCACCGCGCCCGCCGCGCTGACCGCCGTCTTGGCGAGCGCGCGCGCCCAGCGCGGCCCGACGACGTCGGGCACGGCGTACCAGGCGAGCGTCGTCGCCCCTGCGGTCACGAGCGCCGCCGGGTCGACGGCTCGGCGGCTGGTGGTCTGGTCCTGGCTCATCGGTCTCCCTCGCGTCGGCGTGCTGCTCCCCTCGCAACGCCCGGCGAGGGAGCCGAGTTCCGGCACCGTGGCGCCCACTGACAATGCGATGGACGTGCGCGACCGCGCGCCCCACCCTGATCCCATGCCGCTGCGCCCGTCCCTGCTCGCCACGCTCGTCGCCGTCATCTGGGGCGTGAACTTCGTCGTCATCGACCTCGGCCTGGGCGATTTGCCGCCGACGCTCTTCGTCGCGCTGCGGTTCGTGGCGGTGCTCGTGCCCGCAGTCTTTCTCGTGCCGCGGCCCGCCGCCCGGTGGCGCGACGTGCTGCTCGTCGGCGCCTTCATGAGTCTCGGCCAGTTCGGCCTGCTCTACACCGCGCTCGCGCTCGGGATGCCCGCGGGGCTCGCGTCGCTCGTCCTGCAGGCGCAGGTCGGGCTCACGGTGCTGTTCGCCGCCGCGGCGCTGCGCGAGGTGCCGACGCGCCGGCAGGTCGTCGGCGTGCTGGTCGGCGCGGCGGGGCTCGTCGTCGTGGGCCTCGGCCGCAGCGAGACGACGCCGGCGCTCGCGTTCGTCGTCACGCTCGCCGCGGCGTCGTCGTGGGCGGTCGGGAACGTCGTCCAGCGCCGGTCGGGAGGCGCGGCGACCGGACGCTCGTGGACGGACGGGCTGTCGATGACGGTGTGGTCGGCGCTCGTCGTCCCCGTCCCCATGCTCGGTCTCGCGCTGTGGACCGACGGGCCGGACGCCGTCGGGCACGCGCTCACGCACCTCACCCTCGCGCCGGTCCTGTCCACCGCGTACACGGCGTGGCTCGCGAGCCTCGTCGGGTACGGGATCTGGAACGGCCTGCTGGCGCGCTACCCCGCGTCGGCGGTCGTCCCGTTCACCATGCTCGTGCCGCCGGTCGGCATGGCCGCGGCGTGGCTCGTGCTCGACGAGGTGCCGAACGCCGCGGAGGCGACCGGCGGCGCCGTCCTGCTGCTGGGCGTCGCGATCACGACCGGCGTCCTGCACCGGACGCCGGCGCGGAAGGGGGCGTTCGTGGCGACAAGCGGGCCGTGGAGGAGTCGAATGGAGGTCAGGGACGTCACGAGACGCGAAGGAGCCTCTCATGAGCCAGACGGCAGGGCAGACGGAGGCGGGTCCTGAGCGGCAGCAGGAGCCGGAGCTCCGCCGGGTCATGGGACCGAAGCTGCTGCTGCTGTTCATCGTCGGGGACATCCTCGGCACCGGCGTGTACGCCCTCACCGGGCAGGTCGCGGGCGAGGTCGGCGGCGCGGCGTGGCTACCGTTCCTCCTCGCGTTCGTCGTCGCGACGATCACCGCGTTCTCCTACCTCGAGCTCGTCACCAAGTACCCGAGCGCGGCCGGGGCCGCGCTCTACACGCACAAGGCGTTCGGCATCCACCTGCTGACGTTCGTCGTCGCGTTCATGGTCATGAGCTCGGGCATCACGTCGGCGTCGACGGCGTCCAACGCGTTCGCCGGGTTCCTCTCGGACGGCTTCGACCTCGGGCTCGAACCGGGCAGCGGCGGGCTCATCGCGATCGCGCTCGGGTTCATGACGCTCGTGGCGCTCGTCAACGTCCGGGGCGTCTCGGAGAGCGTGAAGACGAACGTCGTGCTGTCGCTCGTCGAGCTCTCCGGACTCCTGCTCGTCGTCTTCGTCGGCCTGTGGGCGATGACGCAGGGCCGCGCCGACTTCTCGCGCGTCGTGGTGTTCGAGAGCGCCGACGACAAGAGCGTGTTCCTCGCCGTCACCGCCGCGACGACGCTCGCGTTCTTCGCGATGGTCGGCTTCGAGGACTCGGTGAACATGGCCGAGGAGTGCACGCACCCGGTCCGCGACTTCCCGCGGATGATGCTCACGGGCCTGACGATCACGGGCGTCATCTACGTGCTCGTCGCGATCACCGCCGTCGCGCTCGTGCCCGTGGGCAACCTGGTCGACGAGTCGAAGGGGTCCGCGCTCACGCAGGTCGTGGCGGCCGGGGCGCCGAACCTGCCGTTCGCGACGATCTTCCCCTTCATCGGCATGTTCGCCGTCGCGAACTCCGCGCTCATCAACATGCTCATGGCCTCGCGCCTGCTCTACGGCATGGCCAACCAGGGCGTGCTGCCGCGCGCGTTCGGGCGTGTCGCGCCGACGCGGCGCACGCCGTGGGTGTCGATCCTCGTGACCACCGCCATCGCGTTCGCCCTCATCGTCTACGTCGTGCGGCAGTCGGCCACCGAGGGCGGCGCCAACGCCGTCGCGCTGCTCGGCGGGACGACGTCCCTCCTGCTGCTCGTCGTGTTCACCATCGTCAACGTCGCGCTGCTCGTGCTGCGCCGCCGGCCCGTCGACCACGAGCACTTCCGCACGAAGACGCCGCTCGCGGTGCTCGGCGCGCTCACCTGCGGCTACCTCGCCGGGCCGTGGGCACGCAGCGCCGACCAGCAGGAGCAGTACGTCATCGCGGGGGCGCTCGTCGCGCTCGGCGTCGTGCTGTCGTTCGTGACCTGGCTCTACAACCGTGCGGTGCGCAAGCGGCAGATCGCGTTCTCCGACGTCGCGCGGCTCGAGGACGAGGTCGAGGAGCAGTGACAGGGCCCGCGGGTCACGACGCCGCCGGTCACCGGGTCGCACGGCGGCCGCCGGGGCGCGTCGGCGTCGCGGACGCCGTCGCGTTCGCCTGCGAGATCGCCATGCTCGTGCTCGTGGCGGTCGCGGGGTGGCGGACGGGCTCCGGGGTGGACGCTTCCGCGCCGCTGCCGACGGTGCTCGGCGTCGTCCTCGCCGCCGCGCTCCCGGCCCTCGTGGTCGTCGTGTGGGCGCGCTGGCTCGCCCGCACCGCCGCGCACCGCCTCGCGCAGCCCTGGCGCCTCGACGCGCAGGTCGCGGTGCTCGTCGCCGCAGGGCTCGCCGTGGCCGGCGTCGGGCTCGTGTGGTGGGGCGTCGGCCTCGCGCTCGTGGGCACGACGGCGTTCGCCCTCACGCGCGACCGCTGACGCGCGGCGTCGCAGGATCCGGCGCGCACGTCGCGCATGATGGGCGCCATGACGCTGCCTGCTCCCGGTCGCGGAGCTCCGACTCGCGCCGCGGCGGTGCTCGCCGGCGTCCTGGCCCTGGGCGCGTGCACCGGCACGCCGGACCCCGCTCCCGCCCCGACGCCCCCGAGCGCGTCCGCGACGGCGCCGGAGTCGGGTGACGCTCCGTCGCCGACCACGGACCCGGCTCCCGTCGCGCTGGCCTCCGGGGCGGTCGCGTTCGACGTCGCGGTGCCGGGCCCCGCCGGCGAGCCCGGCGTGGACCCGCTCGTCCAGGTCGAGCCCGCCGACGACGGCGCGGCGGTCCTCACCGTGCGCCCCGGCGTCGGCCCCGCGACCCTCGCGCTCACGACGCCCGGCACCCTCACGGCCAACCCCGACGGGACGGTCACCGTCCTCGACGCTGCGGGCACGCCCGTCGGCGGGCTCTCCGCGCCGGCCGTCGCGGACGACGGCACCGGGCCGGCCGACGGCTCACCGACCCCGCGCGCGGTGCTCGCGGTGACGGGACCGGCCACGGCCGAGCTCGTCGTCCGCCAGGACGGCGAGCCGTCCGGGAGCACCGACGCCCCCGCTTCCGCACCCGACGCCTCGGACGACTTCCCGGTGACGACGACGCTCGGCACCACGACCGTGCGCAGCGCCGTGTGCGGCGACCGCGAGGGCGGGCTGTCGCTCGCCGTCGACGCGACGCCGTGGGCCCGGACCGCGGGTGTCGCCGGGAGCGACGTGCTGTGGGCGCAGCTCGTCGCCGCGGAGCCCGACGCCGACGCGCCGGGCATGCGCGACCAGCTCGTGTGCCACGCGCTCGGCGCCCCGGACAAGGCGACGTGGAACCTCGAGCCGTGGCGGCCCGACGTCGGCCTCGTCGCGGTGCTGGCGGCGCACTGCAACCCGAGCTGACGGGCCGCGGCGCGCCGCCGACCCGTCAGTGGCGCGTGGCGAGCGACGAGCGCTTGGCGGCCTTCTCGGCCTTGCGCAGCGACTTCTCGCTGAGCGGCTCGTCTCCGCTCGCGCGCAGGCGGCGGTAGTAGGCGCGCGCCTCGTCCTGGCGCTCCTTCTCCGCGCCCGACGCGATCTTCGCGCGCAGGTGCTCCGGGCCGTACCCCCAGGCGTCGACGAGGTCCTGCGCGTGCGGGCGCAGGCGGTCGACGAGGCGGTCGAGGTAGCTCGTCACCGTGCGCGCGCGCTGGGAGGACAGGCGGCCGTTGAGCAGGTACCAGGCGAGGTGGCGCTCCACGAGGCTCAGGCCGTAGAGGTCGCGCACGGTGGTGAGCACCTCGCGCGTGCCCGCGTCGTCGATCGTCGCGAGCGCCTGCGTGAACGCCTCCCAGCGCAGGAGCTCGGCGTGGGCGCGGGCCGCCTCGACGAGCTCGACCTGGTGGGCGTTGAACAGGTCGGCCGCCGTCTCGGGGTCGGCCTTCTGCGCGGGGCGCAGCGCCTGCGCGACGTCCGCGACCATCGTCTCGACGCGGTCCGACAGCAGCGCGCGCTGCGTCTCGGGGTCACGCAGGTGACCGGCGGCGCGGCGCGGGTCGCCGGCGTCCGACAGCGCCTGCGCGGCGCGCTTGAGCGGGGTGCGGTGCAGCGCCATGTCGCTCGCGCGCTCGACGACGACGCGAGCCATCTGCCCCGGCGTGATGCCCTTGAACTGCTTGCCGTAGTCGGCGAGCAGGCGCTTGGCGACGAGCTGGAGCAGCACGGTGTTGTCGCCCTCGAACGTCGCGTAGACGTCCATGTCGGCGCGCAGGCTCGTGATGCGGTTCTCGGTGAGGAAGCCCGCGCCGCCGCAGGCCTCGCGCGTCTCCTGCAGGACGTCGAGCGCGAACCGGGTGCTCGTCGCCTTGAGGGCGGCGGCCGTCGTCTCGAGGTCCTCGCGCTGCTCGGGCGTGTCCTCCGCGCCGGAGAACACGGAGTGGAAGAGGTCGAGGAGCCGCTCGTGCGCGAAGTGCGCGGCGTACGCCTCGGCGATCGGCACGATCAGGCGGCGCTTGTGCGTGCCGTAGTCGAGGAGCACGACCTCGTCGGTCGCGCTCGCACCGGTGAACTGGCGGCGCTCGTTCGCGTACCGCACGGCGATGGCCAGGCCGAGCTTCGCCGCGGTGACGGCCGCGCCGTCGAGCGAGACGCGCCCCTGCACGAGCGAGCCGAGCATGGTGAAGAAGCGGCGCCCGGGGCTGTCGATGGGGCTCGAGTAGGTGCCGTCGGCGTCGACCGACCCGTAGCGGGCGAGCAGGTCGGTGCGCGGGACGCGCACGTGGTCGAAGTGCAGGCGGCCGTTGTCGACGCCGTTGAGGCCGCCCTTCTGGCCGTCGTCCTCGCCGCCGACGCCCGGCAGGAAGGGCAGCCGCCCGAGCTCGTCGCGCTCGCCCTGCGGGTCGCGGATCGGCACGTAGAACGCGTGCACGCCGTGGTCGACGTTCTTGGTGATGAGCTGGGCGAACACGACGGCCGCGGTCGCGTGCACGGCGGCGTTGCCGAGGTAGTCCTTCCACGCCCCGCGGAACGGGGTGTGGATGACGAACTCCTGCGTCTCGGGGTCGTACGTCGCGGTGGTGCCGATGCTCGCGACGTCGGACCCGTGGCCCGTCTCGGTCATCGCGAACGCGCCGGGCACGGACAGGTCCATCGCGCCGGGCAGCAGGCGGTCCTGCTGCTCCGGGGTGCCGAGGTGCAGGATCGCCGCGCCGAAGAGGCCCCACTGGACGCCGGCCTTGATCTGCAGCGACGGGTCGGCCGCGGCGAGCTCCTCGAACCCGGCGAGGTTGCCGCCCGGGTCGTCGGCGCCGCCGAGCCGCTCGGGGTACGCGCGCCACACCTGACGGCGCTCGACGAGGCGGTGCATCTGCTCGAGCACGTGCTCGCGGTGCACCTCCTTGCTCTGCCCCTCGACGCGCCAGAAGGCCGCCTCCCCCGCGGTCGCGCGCGCGGCAGAGCGCAGCTCGGCCCACCGGCCGAGGAGCACCTTCTCGAGGTATGCGACGTCGAGCCGGGCGTCGTCGCGCGGGCTGGTGCCGACGTCGGCACCGCGGGCGGTGGCGGGACGGTCGGACGTGGCGGTCATGAGTTCTCCTTGGTCGGTGCCGGGGCCGTGGGAGCGGCCGTGTCGGAGTCGGGGTGGCGCACCGCGCCGGGGTTCGCGCCGGGGTTCTGGGAGAGCACGCCGACGGGCCCGGACCAGAGCCAGGACGCGACGCGCTCGGTGAGCTGCTCGCGGTCGGGGGTGCCGGGGGCGTCGCGGTGGCCGAGCCACCACTCGCCGGCGCCCCGCACGAAACCGACGGCGCCCGCGGCCCACGCCGCGGCGTCCGCCGGCGGGACGTCGGTGACGCGCGCGAACGGCTCGGCGACGAGCTGGATGACGGAGTCGAGGAACGCCGCGAGCGGGGCCTGCGTGCCGCCGGCCCCGAGGCCGAGCGCCTGGCCCGCCGTCTCCTCGGTGCCGGCGACGGCGCTCGTGCGCGTGACGAAGTAGTAGACGTTGGGCGAGCTCTCGATCATCTCGAGGTAGACGCCGACCATGGCGCGCAGCGCGCCGCGAGGGGTCTCGGCGGCCTCGGCGGCCTGCGTGAGGGCGTCGTGCATCTGCCCGACGACGGCCGCGCCGAGCGCGACCTGCAGGCCCGTCTTGTCGTCGAAGTAGCGGTAGACGATCGACTTCGACGTGCCCGACGCCGCGGCGATCTCGTCCATGGAGACGCCCGGCCCGCCGCGGTGGACCGCCTTGCTCGCGGCCCGGATCAGCTCGGCACGGCGCGCGGCCCGGTGCTCGTCCCAGCGGGTGGAGCGGCCGTCGACGGACTGGCCCGTCTCGGCGCGGCCGCGGGTCCGCAGGGGTGGGCCCACGCCGTTCGCGTGTGCGTTCACGTCGTCCTCCGTCGCGACGTCGATGTCAGCTCGGTGTCGTCGTGAGCCGCGCCGCCGGTTTCCTGGGCAGGCCGGAGTGTGTGACCCGACTCACGATACCGAGAGTATCAGGTACTGTGGGTCGTGGACACCCGCCCTGGTCGGCGCTCCCCTCGCCGGCCGTCTCCGCGGCGGGGACCGGGACGACAGGACGAGGCTCCCGGCGGGAACCCGACGAACGACGCAGCGCAGCGAGTACGGACGAGGAGTGAGGCGCAGTGGCCACGAGGAAGACGCCGGCGAACGGCTCGGCGAGCAGGACGACCGGCACCGACCAGCAGACGACCGGTCCCGCCGGTCCCGACGGGCAGCGGCCCGGCGTCCGGGACGCCTGGGTCGTCGGGGGCAACCGCATCCCGTTCGCCCGCGCGGGCGGCAAGTACTCCCGGGCGAGCAACCAGGAGATGTTCACCGCGGCGCTCGAGGGCCTCGTCGCCCGGTACGGCCTGCAGGGCGAGCGCCTGGGCGAGGTCGTCGGCGGGGCGGTGCTCAAGCACTCGCGCGACTTCAACCTCGTGCGCGAGAGCGTGCTCGGCTCGTCGCTGTCGCCGCAGACCCCGGCCTACGACCTGCAGCAGGCGTGCGCCACCGGGCTGGAGGCGACCATCACGGTCGCGAACAAGATCCGGCTCGGCCAGGTCGAGTCGGGCGTCGCGGGCGGCGCTGACACCGTGTCCGACGCCCCGATCGCCGTGAGCGAGGGCCTGCGCCGCGCGCTGCTCGAGGCGAGCCACGCGAAGACGTTCGGCGCGCGCGTCAAGGCGTTCGCGAAGGTCCGCCCGGCCGACCTCGCGCCGCTCACCCCCGCGACGGACGAGCCGCGCACCGGCCTGTCCATGGGCGAGCACCAGGCGATCACCACGGCGCGCTGGGGCATCTCGCGCGAGGCGCAGGACGAGATCGCGCTGGCGAGCCACGAGCGCCTCGCCGCCGCGTGGGACGCGGGCTTCTTCGACGATCTCGTCACGCCGTTCCGCGGCCTCGTGCGCGACCAGAACCTGCGCCCGGACTCCTCGATGGAGAAGCTGGCGAAGCTCAAGCCGGTGTACGGCAAGCGCCTCGCCGGGTCGGGCGACGGGTCCGGCACGGAACCGACGATGACGGCGGGCAACAGCACGCCCCTCACCGACGGCGCCTCGACCGTCCTGCTCGCCTCGCGCGAGTGGGCCGAGCAGCGCGACCTGCCGCTGCTCGCGCGCGTCGTCGACGCGGAGACTGCGGCCGTCGACTTCGTCCACGGCCACGAGGGCCTGCTCATGGCGCCCGTGCACGCCGTGCCGCGCCTGCTCGCGCGCAACGGCCTCAAGCTCGGCGACTTCGACTTCTACGAGATCCACGAGGCGTTCGCGTCGACCGTGCTCACCACCCTGAAGGCGTGGGAGGACGACGAGTACTGCCGCACCGAGCTGGGCCTCGACGGCCCGCTCGGCTCGGTGGACCGCTCGAAGCTCAACGTCAACGGCTCGTCGCTCGCCGCGGGGCACCCGTTCGCCGCGACGGGCGGGCGCATCGTCGCGACGGCGGCCAAGCTCCTCGCCGCGAGGACGGCCGAGACGGGCCAGCCGGCGCGCGCGCTGATCTCCGTGTGCGCGGCGGGCGGCCTCGGCGTCGCCGCGGTCCTCGAGTCCGTGCCCACGTCCGACACCCGCGCCTGACCGGCCCCGACGACCGAGAGGACCACCTGTGACCGACTCCTACGTCAAGGCCGTCAACTCCGGCTTCACCAAGACCCTCGCGAAGAAGCTGGGCCTGCCGCGCCCCGCCGTCCTGCGCCGCCACCGCGAGGGGGACCCCCTCACGGTGGGGCCCGTGCTCGTCCTCGGCGGCACGCCCGGCGTGCACGACGACGCGGACCGCGTCGCCACCGCCCTCCTCGACGGGTTTCACCTCGACGTCCGCCAGAACGCGGACGACTCGACGCGCTGGGGCGCGATCGTCGTCGTGCTCACGCAGGCGCAGCGCCCGGAGGACGTCGCGGGCGCCGTCATGGGCCTGTCGGCGAACCTGCGCCGCCTCGCCCCGAACGGCCGCGTCGTGACGGTCTCGCGCGCCCCGTCCGACACCGACGCCCCCGCGCTCGCCGCGACCCGCGAGGGCGTCGACGGCTTCCTCCGCTCGGTCGCCAAGGAGCTCCGCTACGGCGCGACCGGCAACGGCATCCAGCTCGTCGACGACACCCCCGTCGACAGCAGCTCCGTGCTCGCCACGCTCCGGTTCTTCCTCTCCGCCAAGTCGGCCTTCGTCGACGGTCAGCTCCTCCGCGTCGGCCCCGGCGCTGGTGACGCGGACGCCGAGGCGGGGGTGGCGGCGTCGGATGCGAAGGGCGTAGAAGCCGCGCGCGGCGACGGGCAGCCGACGGCGGCAGGTGACGGCGTGGCCAGCCCGAGCACCGACGCCGCCTCCCCCGCCGGACCCAGCACCACGGATCGCCCGCTCGAGGGCAAGGTCGCCGTCGTCACCGGTGCCGCGCGCGGCATCGGCGCGCAGGTCGCCCGGACGCTCGCCCGCGACGGCGCGAAGGTCGTCGTCGTGGACGTGCCGGCGGCGGGCGAGTCGCTCGCGAAGGTCGCGAACGAGATCCGCGGCACCGCGCTGCAGCTCGACGTGACGGCCGACGACGCGGGCGCGCGCATCTCCGAGCACGCCCGCGCACGCCACGGCGGGCTGGACATCCTCGTGCACAACGCCGGGATCCTGCGCGACAAGCTGCTCGCGAACATGTCGGCGGACAAGTGGGACGCCGTGATCGCGGTGAACCTCGCCGCGCAGCTGCGCATCACGGAGTACCTGCTCGGCGCGAACGGGTTCTCCGGCTCCCCGCGCATCGTCTCGCTCGCGTCGACGAGCGGTATCGCGGGCAACCGCGGTCAGGCGAACTACGCGTTCTCGAAGGCGGGCGTCATCGGGCACACGCGGGCGTTCGCGTCGCGCCTGGCGGAGCTCGGCGGCACGGCGAACGCCGTCGCGCCGGGGTTCATCGAGACGGACATGACGGCGTCGATCCCGCTCGTGCAGCGCGAGGTCGCGCGGCGCGTGTCGTCGCTCCAGCAGGGCGGTCAGCCGGTCGACGTCGCCGAGGCGATCGCGTTCCTCGCGTCGCCGGGCGCGGCCGGCGTCAACGGTCAGGTGCTGCGCGTGTGCGGGCAGAACCTGGTGGGCCGGTGACGGCCGCGGCCGCCCCGGCGCGCGTCGAGACGCTGCCCGCGGTCCCGGGGCTCGGCGGCCTGTTCGCGCGCGGCGTCGCGGGGTCGGGCCGGATGGCCGCGGCCGCGCGGCTGCCCGGTGGCGGGTCGCGCGACCTGGCCCTGCCGGAGGTGACGTACCGCGTGGCGGGCGTCGCGACCGGGGACGGCGCGGAACCGGGCGGCCCGGGCACCGAGGAGCATCTCGCGAGGTACGCGGAGGTCGTCGGGGAGGCGCCGGGCGACACGCTGCCCGCCGGCTACCTGCACGTGCTCGGCTTCCCGCTCGCGACGGCGGTCATGGTCCGCGGCGACTTCCCGCTGCCGCTCGTCGGCATGGTGCACCTCGCGAACTCCGTGTCGCTCGTGCGGCCGGTGCGCCTCGGCGACTCGCTCGAGGTGCGCGCGTGGGCACAGGACTTGCGCCCGCACCGCCGCGGCGTCCAGGTGGACCTCGTCACGGAGGTGTCCGTCGAGCGGACCGACGACGAGCGCGCGGCCGGCTCCGGCCTGCCCGCGACGACGCTCGCGTACCGGGGGGTGTCGACGTATCTCGCCAAGGGCGTCCGCCTGCCCGACGGGTCGGCGCCGGACGGTTCCAGTGCGAACGGGACGGCGAACGGCAGCACCGACGGCACGGACGCGTTCGTGCCGCCGCTGCCGACCGCACGCTGGACGCTCGGAGCAGGGACGGGGCGCACGTACGCGGCGGTGTCGGGCGACCGGAACCCCATCCACACGTCGGGTCTCGGCGCGAAGGCGTTCGGGTTCCCGCGCGCGATCGCGCACGGCATGTACACGGCGGCGCGCGCGCTCGCCGAGGCGGGGCCGGGGCGCGGCGAGACGTACGACTGGACCGTGACGTTCGCCAAGCCGGTGCTCCTGCCGAGCACGGTCGACGTCGCGATCCGGCCGGTCGGGGCGGTCCCCGCGGAGGTGCAGGACGCCGTCGGGCAGGTCCCTGCGGCGCTGCCCGACGGCGCGGGCGACGTGGCCACGGGTCTCGCCTACCAGGCGTGGGACCGCCAGGGCCGCCTGCACCTCTCGGGACGCGTCACCCCGCGCTGAGACCGCGCACGACGCACCACGCACGACGACGGGGCGCGGTCCCGGCCGATGGACGGCCGGGGCCGCGCCCCGTCGTGGTTCCTGCTCCCGCGTCAGGCCGTCGTGCGGCGGTTGCGTGCCGCGATCAGCGCGAGGACGCCGATCAGCACGAGCAGGGCTGCGCCGCCGGCGATCCACCCGATGGTGGCGCCGGTGACCGCGAGCGGCCCGCCCGGCTTGCCCGGAGCTCCGGGGCCGCCCGGCTCCTCCGGCGTCGCGCAGGCCTCGGCGGAGTCCGCCAGGCCGTTGTGCCCGATGCCCGCGACGTTGGCGAACCCGCCACGACCGTCCGTGCCCGGCTCCGGGCAGGTGAACGTGGACTGGTTCACCGTCGCGCGGTCGAGCGTGGACACGACCTGCACCCGGTAGGTGTGGGTCCCACCCGCGCCCAGCTCGACACCGGCGGCCACGACGTTGGCGGGGTCGTCCTCGGCGCCCCGTCCGGTCCAGGTGCCCGACGGCGTCACGCCCTCGGGTGCGGCTGTCACCGTCGTGGACTGGACCTGGACGCCGGCGCCGTAGCGCAGGCGGTCGGTCAGGTCGTAGACCCCGGCGGCCGCGCCGTCGTTGACCGCGGTGATCTCGTACGTCACCGTCCACGCCCCGTCACGGCCCTGGACGGGGTCGCCGTCCACGGCCTTCGTGACGTCGATCGACGGCAGCGGGGCGCAGTCCGTGTCGGTGACCGTCCCACCCGTCTCGTCCGTCAGCGTGGCTGCGTTGTTCAGCCCCTGCTCGACGAGGTTGCCGCCCGGAGCCGTGGTGCACGCCGGCGAACCGGTCCCGTCGTCCGCCACGTCGCCCTGGGCGAAGTGCAGCGGCACGTTCGCGACCACCGTGACCCGGTAGACGTGCGGGGCGTACCCGTCGTCGTCCAGACCACCGATGACCGCGTCCGTGGCGATCCGCTGATTCTCCTCACCGTCGAACGCGGGATCGACCGTCACACCGTCCGGGCCGGTGACCGCGACGGAGTCCACGGTCACGACCGGGGCGAACAGCAGCTCGTCGTCCAGGTCGTACGTCGTGGCCTCCGTCCCGACGTTGCCGACGGTCAGGTCGTACACGACCTCCCACTGCCCGTCACCCACCGGGGCGGCGGACACCAGCGCCTTGTCCAGGGTCGGCTTGCCGGGACGGACGCACGCGTCGTCCGACCCCTCGATCCCGTTCCAGGACACATCGGCGACATTGTTGAGGCCGCCCGGGACGGTGCCGTCCGCGGTCGTGCACACGTCGGTCTCGGGGACCGTCACGTCGGACATGTCCGCGGTGTAGCGGACCGTCACCGTGTAGGTGTGAACCACCGGGGTGGCACCGGCGCCCGCGATCGGCTGGCCGGCGACCACGAGCGTGTCGTCGACGCCGTCGAAGGCCGAATTGATCCCGACGGAGTCCGGGGCGTCGGTGACGACGTCCTGGACGGCGACGACCTCCACACCCTCGCCGGGCGCGAGCTCGTCCGTCAGCTCGTACACGCCCTCGCCGGGCCCCCGGTTGGTCACCGTCACCCGGTAGACCGCGTCGTAGACGCCGTCCTGCCCGTCGACCGGCGCCACCGCGCCCGACAGGGACTTGGCGATCTCGATCAGGGGCAGCGGCGCGCACGCCTCGCCGTCGGTGTCCTCACCGTTGTGCGTCAGCGCACCCGTGTTCGCCAGGCCGCCCGGCTCGCCCGACCCCGGGGCGGGGCAGGCGAGCGCGTCCGGGGTGACCGTTCCCGCGTCGAGCGAGACCACGACCTGCACCTGGTAGGTGTGGACACCGCCGTCCTCGAGCGTGACGCCGGTGGCGATCACGTTCTCGGCTGAACCGGCCGCTCCTTGACCGGTCCAGCCAGCTGAAGGCACGACGCCGCCGGGCGCCGTGACGACCGACGCCGACTCGACGACGATCCCGTCGCCGTACCGCAGCTCGTCGGTCAGGTCGTATTCCCCGGCCGCAGCACCGGAGTTGGTCGCGACCAGGTCGTACGTGATGGTCCACGTGCCGTCACCGTTGCCCACCGGGCCCGCCGAGACCGACTTGTCGAGCTCGATCAGCGGCAGCGACGCGCACGCGGTGTCCTGCGCGACGATCCCGTTGTGGTCCAGCGACGCCGAGTTGCCCAGACCGCCGTCCGCACCCGAACCGGGCGGCGGGCACTGCAGCACGGCCAGGTCGATCGTCGCCTCGTCCATCTGCACGACGACCTCGACCTGATAGGTGTGCGTGCCGCCCGGAGCGAGCGTCACGTCCCGCGCGACGAGGTTCTCCGCGGAGTCGTGGTTCGGGCCCAGACCCGTCCACGACTCCTCGGCCGCCACGCCGGCCGGGGTGGTGACGACGTCCGCGGACACGATCTCGATGCCGTCGCCGTAGTGGAGCTGGTCGAACACGTCGTACTCACCCGCATCACCGCCCACGTTCTCGGCCACGACGTCGTAGACGAGCGTCCACGTGCCGTCGCCGTTCGGGGTGGGGCCCGAGCTGATCGTCTTGTCGACCGTGATGACGGCGATCGTCACGCACGCCTCGGCCGTGTCCGTCAGGTCGTTGTGCTCGACGCCGGCCGCGTTCGACAGCCCGCCCGTCGACCCGGCCGGGTCGACCGAGCACGGCGTGATCACAGGGACGCCCTCGGCGCCGGCCGCGATCCCGATGACGACCTCGACCTGGTAGGTGTGGCTCGCACCGGCCGGGAGCACCACGCCGGAGGCGATGACGTTCTCGGGGGCACCCTCGGCACCCAAGCCCGTCCACGTGCCGTTCGGCGTCACGCCGTCGGGTGCGGTGACGACCGCGCCGGAGCGGACCTCGAGGTCGCCCTCGGCGGTCATGCGGTCGGTCACCTCGTAGGTGCCCTCGAACGCGCCGTCGTTGGTGGCGACGACGTCGTACGTCACCGTCCACGTCCCGTCACCGTTCGGCGTCGGGCCGGCCGAGACGGTCTTGTCGATGTCGATGGACGGGATCGGAGCGCACGCCTGGTCCACCTCGACCTCACCGCGGGCGTCGGTCAGCTGCGAGGTGTTGTTCAACCCCTGGCGGGCGTCCGACCCCTCGGCCGGGCACTGCGTCGGGTCCGGGTCCGACCCCGCACCGTCGAGCTGCAGCGGCACGTCCGCGACCACCGTCACCTCGTACCGGTGCGGCGCATACCCCACGTCATCGGTCCCGGCCAGCGGCACGTTCGCCGCGATCAGCGTGTTGCCCTGCCCGTCCCACGCGGGGTCCGCCAGCGTCACCCCGCCCGGCGAGGCCGTCACCGTGGCCGAGGTGATCGTGGCCTGGTCGGTGAAGCGCAGCGTGTCCGCGAGGGAGTACGACGTCGACGCCGTCGACGTGTTCGTCACGTCGATCCCGTACACCACCTCCCACTGACCGTTCCCCGTCGGCGTCGCCGACACCAGCGACTTCGTGTGGGTCGGGTCGCCGTCGACGCGGACGCCGGCCGGGTCGCAATTGATGGTCGCCGGCTGCTCAGGTGCCGGCGGGGCGTCCGCCGTGCCGCAGACCGTGTTCACCACGCCGTCACCGACCGAGGCGTCGGCCGTGATCGAGTACGTGTGCTCCTGCGACTCGCCGGGAGCGAGCGACTCCACGACGAAGGACCCCAGCTCGGGCTGCAGGTCGTCGGAGATCTCCACGTTCGTCAGCGTGCCCTGACCGACGTTCTCGACGACGACCCGGTAGTTGATCGTGTCGCCGACCGTGAAGACCGGGTACTCCGCGAGCGTGTTCGCGTCGTGCCAGGCGCCGTCGGTGTCCTGCACGTACTTCTTGAGGTTCGCCGCATAGCAGCTGCCGATCTCCGTCGTCGCCGAGGACAGCATCGGCAGCGCCGTGTGCTCCGCCCACGCGCTCGCGGAGTTCACCATGACCTGCCCGGGCTTGTTGTCCCCGTCCGCCGGCGCCTCACAGCTGGCCGCGGGCGGCGTGCTGTACTCGATCCGGATCGTCTGCGTGGCACCGGGCGCGAGCTCCGGGCCGATCACGCGGATCGCGGTGGGGTGGTCCATCGGGGTCGTCGACCACGTGTCGCTGTCGACCGAGCCCGGCGTGCCGCCGTTGGAGGCGTCGCGCGGGTCGCTGCTCAGCGTGTCCAGCGGCGCGTCCGTGTAGTAGACCGTCGACCCGGCCGGCGCGGTGACGCCGGTGACCGTGTAGGTCCCGTCGATGTTCGTGCCGCGGCCGTCGCCGACCGCCGGGAGGATGTCGATGGTGTCGGTGAACGCGCTGGCCACCGGGTCCTGAGAGCTCAGGGTCAGCACCCACGCCGAGGTGTCGCCCTCGAACGCGAGCACGTTGTCCTCGGTCGACTTGCCGAACATCGTCGCCGACGCGCTCGGTACGGTTACCGTCGCCGTCGCCGTCCTACCGGGCGTGTTCGCCGGGCGGTTGTCGCCCGGCACGTTGATCACCGCGGTGTTGGTGAGGTTGGTGCCCGGCGCGATGACGCTGTCCGCCGGGCGCTGCGCCTGATACGTGATGTCCTGGAAGACGTTCGCCTCGACGTCCGTGAAGCTCCACGTCAGCGTGCGTCCGTCCGCGCTCACGCTCGACGGCGCGGGTCGGCCGGACCCGGCGACGTAGACCATTCCCTCGGGGAGGGTGTCGACGACCTCGAAAGACACCGGCGGCGGGCTGGTCACCAGATTCTGCGCCTGCGCGCGCAGGGTGTAGGTCACTGGAACACCTGGCTGGGCGGTGGTGTCCGAGACGGCCTTCTCGAGCAGCCCCTGCGGGCCCTGCAGCCGGAAGGCGTCACGGTGGCCGTTCAAGTTCCATCCGCTTTCGCTATCAGGAAGAGTGGCACCGCCGGGATGCCTGCTGAGGTTGACCCAGTTGTTGAGGGTCGGGTACCCCGGCCAGGTCGCGGCCGCGTCGGCGGGCGAGTTGAACGCCCCGACGGTCCAGCCCTCGCCGCTGGTCGGCGCGGCCTCGTCGATGTGCCCGAACGCGCGCAGGAACGTGTATCCGCTGGAAGTCCGTACCCGGTCAACCGCGGGGTTCCACGTCATCTTGACCGCCGTGACGCCCGGGGGCAGCGGCATGAGGATGTCGCTGCCGACGCGCGGGTCCGTCAGCTGGTGCCCGGCCGGCGGGACCACCTCGACCCACTTGGCGCTCGGGGCCGCCTCACCGCAGGTCTCGGTCTCGGTGTCGATCGCCGCGGTCGTGTAGAAGAACTGCGCCGTGGTGTAGTGGAGGTAGCCCTGACCCGGGTCCCAGCCACCGCCCTCGAACGAGGTCGGCACGAACGCAGGGTTCTGGGTCATCGTGCACACGCCGGCCATCTGCGCACCGCCAGCACCCTGATAGTTCGTCCACATCGCGCTGTTCGCCTGGTGGTAGAGCGGCAGCTCGCGCTGGTAGGTGCCGTCCGCGATCGCGGCTTCCCAGTCGGCCTGGTCATCGATTCCCGGCTGCGGCAGCGGGACGCCTTGGCTCGTGCCCGGGCTCACCCAGAGGTTCGTGTCCCACGGGGCTCGCGAGTTTGCCGGCGAGCCGGCCCACTGGTTCGTGAAGCCGCCCGTCGGGACCAGCGTCGTGTTCGACGCGTTGTTCCCCGCGTTCCCGTCGGGCCGCGTGGTGCCGTCGGTGAACGTGAACGCACCCGGGTTGGCGGTGAACGAGTAGTTGGTGATCTGGGTGACGGGGGACGGGATGCTGAACTGCACCGTGCCCGAGGCGATGTAGGCGCCGTTGCCGGGCAGCGGTTGGCCGAGGCTGTCCTTCGTCGGGGTGTTGACCAGCGTGTAGTCCAGGTCGGACAGCGTGACCGTGTAGCTCGTGCCCGACCCGCTCACCGCACAGGTCGGGAAGTTGGTGCGGTCGGCCTTGGCAGGGTCGGAGAACGGCTGGCCCGTGGCCGGGGACCCGTCGCCGACCGGCACGCAGCCCTCCCACTGCAGCCCGGTCAGGGCACCGTTGACGTTCGAGCCGACCGTGACCGGGAAGGAGTAGGTCGCCGGCCCGGGGCGGCTGCCCGCCGCCAGGATCAGGGAGTAGTTCATCTGCACGAACGTGCGGCTGCCGCCCGTGCGGCTCGGCCTCACGCCACCCTGGTATCCCTGTCCGGGCGCGGAGACCAGGGACAGGTCCATACCGTACGTGTAGGTGATGGGCAGCGGCCCCGGGTCGGCAGGGCCGGCCTCGGCGACCGCGGAGTCGGACGTCGCGGTGCCCGACACGGTCAGGTCGCCCCCCGTCGTCGACGACGCCCGCAGCGGCGTCTGGATGACCGTGGAGGTCCCCTCCTTCACCGTGCCGAGGTTGCACACGAGCGTGGTCCCGTCCTCGGAGATCGCCGAGAGCGGCGTCACGTCGCGGGTCTTGCAGACCGCCGGGATGCTGGTGAACACGCCGTTGCCGGCGGTCAGCGTCGCCCGCACGTCGTCGACCGGCTCGTTGGAGTACGGGTCGTCG
Organism: Cellulosimicrobium cellulans; assembly: GCF_001722485.1. Taxonomy (GTDB): domain Bacteria; phylum Actinomycetota; class Actinomycetes; order Actinomycetales; family Cellulomonadaceae; genus Cellulosimicrobium; species Cellulosimicrobium cellulans_A. The sequence goes on from NZ_LWGL01000004.1 coordinate 47,256, forward strand.
ACGTCGTTCGTGTTCACGCGCCACTCGGCCGTGACGGGCTGGCCGAACGGCGCCTCCGTCGGCGCGGGATTCCCCGCCCACACGGCGGTGATCTCGTGCACCGACGCGGGCGCTGCCACGGCGGGCAGCGCCACGGACGCGGCCACCCCGGTGCCCGCCATGACCAGTGCCAGCGCACCGGCGGTCCACCGTCGGGTGGTCCGCGACGCGCGACGCGCGAGCGTCCGGGCGTGCCTCGGCGCCCAGGATCGTGCGACCTGGCGCGGTCGCGGCGGATTGCTGTCACCGCCGTCTGGGCGGTCGAACCACTGAGCGCTCAAGGCTCCCCCTCTGCCGTTGGCGCACCGTCGACGTACGCCTCAGCACATAGGACCCGACAACACGACCCTCGCGACGGGACAGCGCTCGAATTTGGTGCACGGCTTCATGCACTCGAACGCCGATTTCACCCGCCTGCTGCGACGACGTGCGGGCGATGCGGGGGCCACGCGGCGACGGCCGGGTCAGGCGGCCGTGCGGCGGTTGCGTGCCGCGATCAGCGCGAGGACGCCGATCAGCACGAGCAGGGCCGCTCCCCCGGCGATCCACCCGACGGTCGCGCCGGTGACCGCGAGCGGTCCGCCGGGCTTGCCCGGGCCCGCAGCGTCGGCGGGCTTGTCCGGCGTCGCGCACGCCTGGGCGGAGTCCGCCAGGCCGTTGTGACCGATGCCCGCGACGTTCGTGAACCCGCCACGACCGTCCGCGCCCGGCTCCGGGCAGGTGAACGTGGACTGGTTGATCGTCGCCCGGTCGAGCGTGGCCACGACCTGCACCCGGTAGGTGTGGCTCGCGCCCGCGCCCAGCTCGACACCGGCCGCCACGACGTTGGCGGGGTCGTCCTCGGCGCCCCGTCCGGTCCAGGTGCCCGACGGCGTCACGCCCTCGGGCGCGGAGGTCACCGTCGCGGACCGGACCTGGACGCCGGCGCCGTAGCGCAGCCGGTCGCTCAGGTCGTAGACCCCGGCGGCCGCACCGTCGTTGACCGCGGTGATCTCGTACGTCACCGTCCAGTCGCCGCTCTTGCCCTGGACCGGGTCACCCGCGACCGACTTGGTGACGTCGATCGAGGGCAGCGGGGCGCAGTCGGTGTCGGTGACCGTCCCACCCGTCTCGTCCGTCAGGGTGGCCGCGTTGTTCAACCCCTGCTCGACGAGGTTGCTGCCCGGAGCCGTGGTGCACGCCGGCGAACCGGTCCCGTCCTCGGCCACGTCGTCCGCCGCGAAGTGCAGCGGCACGCTCGCCACCACGGTCACTCGGTAGACGTGCGGGACGTACCCTTCGTCGTCCAGACCACCGATGCTCGCGTCCGTGGCGATCCGCTGATCGCCGTCGCCGTCGAAGCCCTCGTTGAGAACGATGCCGGCCGGGCCGGTGACCGCGACGGAGTCCACCGTGACGACCGGGGCGAACAACAGCTCGTCGTCCAGGTCGTACGTCGTGGCCTCCGTCCCGACGTTCCCGACGGTCAGGTCGTAGACGACCTCCCACTTCCCCTCACCGACAGGGCTCGCGGACACGAGAGCCTTGTCCAGCGTCGGCTTGCCCGGACGCACGCACTCGTCGTCGCCGTCCTGGATGCCGTTCCAGCCCACCGTGGCGGTGTTGTTCAAACCGCCCGGCACCGTCCCGTCATCCGTCGTGCACACGTCCGTGTCCGGCACGGTCACGTCCGACAGGTCCGCCGTGTACCGCACGGTGACGGTGTACGTGTGCACGACCCTCGCGTCGGCGGGGGCGCCGTCGATGGGCTGACCCGTGACGACACGGGTGTCGTCGAGGCCGTCGAAACCGGGGTTGATCCCGACCGGGTTCGCCGCGTCCGTCACGAAGTCCTGGATGCCGACGATCGTGACGCCCTCACCCGGGGTCAGGGTGTCGTCCAGGTCGTACGACCCCGCACCCGGACCACGGTTGGTCGCCGTGATCTCGTAGACCACGTCGTAGACACCGTCCTGACCGTCGACCGGCGTCACCGCACCCGACAAGGACTTGGTGATGTCGATCAGCGGCAGCGGAGCGCAGTCCTCGTCCGCGTTCGTCTCGCCGTTGTGCGCGAGCTGCACCGTGTTGGACAGGCCGCCGCGGTCCCCCGAGCCGGGGGCGGGGCAGGCCAGGTCGGCCGGAGTGACGACGTCGCGGTCGAGCGAGACCACGACCCGCACCTGGTAGGTGTGCACGCCCTCGGCCTCGAGCGTGACCCCGCCCGCGACGAGGTTCTCCCCGTCGGCGAGGTCCGCACCCTGGCCGGTCCACCCGGCCTGCGCCGTCACGCCCGCAGGCGTGGTGACCACGTCCGCGGACTCCACGACGATCCCGTCGCCGTACCGCAGCTGGTCACGCACGTCGTACTCGCCTGCAGCCCGACCGGTGTTGGTCGCCACGAGGTCGTACGTGATCGTCCACGTGCCGTCACCGTTCGGGGTCGGCCCGTCGGAGATCGACTTGTCGACCCCGATCAGCGGCAGGCTCGGGCACACCGCGTCGACCGGCTCGATGCCGTTGTGGTCCAGCAGCGTCCCGTTGGCCAGGCCACCGGTCCGGCCGGAGCCGGGCGGCGGGCACTGCAGCACCGACGGGTCGATGGTGTCCTCGTCCATCGACACCACGACCTCCACCGTGTAGGTGTGGCGGTCGCCGGCGCCGAGGCTGACGCCTCCGGCGATCAGGTTCTCCGCGTCGCCGGGGCCGGCGCCGAGACCGGTCCAGCCGTCCTCGACCGTCACCCCCGCGGGGGCGGTGATGTCCGTCGACTCGACCGTGATGCCCTGGCCGTAGCGCAGCTGGTCGTACACGTCGTAGTCACCGGCGTCGCCGCCGACGTTCTCGGCCACGATCTCGTACTCGACCGTCCACGTGCCGTCGCCGTTGGGCACAGGACCCGAGGCGACGGTCTTGTCCACGGTGATGTACGCCACGGTGATGCAGGCCTCCGCGTCGTCGGTGAGGCCGTTGTGCTCGACCTGCGCCGTGTTCGACAGGCCGCCGTTGCCGGCGCCGGTCTGGTCGCACGAGGTCACCACGGGCACACCGTCGGAGGCGGCCACCGACAGCACGACCTCCACCTGGTAGGTGTGGGTGCCGCCCGCCGGCAGGGTCACGTCGGTCGCGATGACGTTCTCCGGCGACGTCTGGTCCGGGCCGAGACCCGTCCAGCCGCCAGACGCCGTCACGCCGTCGGGCGTGCTGACGACCCGGCCGGACTCGACCACGAGGTCGCCGTCGGCAGTCATCGTGTCGGTCACGTCGTACTCGCCGTCCGCCGTGCCGGTGTTCGTGGCGACGATGTCGTAGACCACGGTCCAGGTCCCGTCGCCGTTGGGCGTGGGACCGGAGGACACACCCTTGGTGATGTCGATCGACGGGACCGGCGCGCACGCCTGATCCACCTCGACCTCACCACGGGCGTCCGTCAGCGCCGAGGTGTTGTTGAACCCCTGGTTCGCGTCCGACCCCTCCGCCGGGCACGCCGCCGGGTCCGAGTCGGAGCCGGCGCCGTCCAGCTGCAACGGCACGTCCGCGACCACCGCCACCTCGTACCGGTGCGGCGCATACCCCGCGTCATCGCTGCCCAGCAGCGGCACGTTCTGGGTGATCAGGGTGTTGCCCTGCCCGTCCCACGCCGGGTCCGCCAGCGTCACCCCGCCCGGCGAGGCCGTCACCGTGGCCGAGGTGATGCTCGCCTCGGGCGTGAACCGCAGCGTGTCCGCGAGGTCGTAGGTCGTCGGGTGCGTCGAGGTGTTCGACACGTCGATCCCGTACACCACCTCCCACTGCCCGCCACCGATCGGCGTCGCCGACACCAGCTCCTTGACGTGGGTCGGGTCGCCGTCCACCTCGATCCCAGCCGGGTCCGGCGGGATCGTCGGCGGCACCTCGGAGTCCGGCGGCGTGTCCGCCGTCGCCGACGCCGTGTTCACCAGCACGTCCGGACCACCCTCCTCGAGGACGATCTCGTACTCGTGGGACCGCGACTGCTCCGGCGCGAGCTCGTCGACGACGAACCCGCCCAGCTCCGGCTGCTTGTCGTCACTGACCACGACGTTCGTCAACGTGCCCTGACCGGTGTTCGTCACGACGACCCGGTACCGCACCGTCTCACCCGGGCGGAACGACGGGTACTCCGCCACGTCGTTCGCGTCGTACCACTGCCCGTCGAGAGCCTGCACGTACTTCTTCAGCGACGCCGAGTACGCCGTGCCCATCGTCAGCGGCTCCGACGTGCGCATCACCAGCTCGGTGTGCTCGGCGACCGCCTGGGCGCGGTTGACGTACACGTCGCCCGGCTCGGCGCCGTCGGGCCGGATGCGCACCGTGAACGCGGACGTCGCACCCGGCGCCAGCTCCCCACCGATCACGCGGACCGCCGTCGGGTTCGCCATCGGCGTCGTGCTCCACCGCGCCGGGTCGACCGTGCCGGGAGCCGGCCCGTTGCTGGCATCCGACGGGTCGTCCGACAGCAGACCCGGAGCCACGTCCGTGTAGTACACCGTCGCACCCGCCGGCGCCTCCACCGCCGTCACGTCGTACGTGCCCGAGAAGTCCGTCCCACGACCGTCACCCCGGTACGGCAGGATGTCGATCGTGTCCGTGAACGCCTGCGGCAACGGGTCCTGTGACCGCAACGTCACCGTCCACGACCCCGACTCCCCCGACCCGTCACCATCCGGGTTCGCGATGAACCACTGATCCGTGGTCTTCCCGAGCTGCGTGGTGCCGCTCGTGCTGGTGGTCACCTGCGCCCGAGCGTCCAGAGTGGTCTGGCCGTCGACCGAGCTCGTCGCAGTGTTCGTCAGGACCTGACCCGGCTGCACCGCCGCGCCTGCGACGGCCTGGTAGGTCAACGGCTGCGGGGCGTTGGTCGGCACGTCGTCGAGGCTCCAGGTCAGCACCTGCTGGCCCGAGCCGTTCGTCGTCACCGTCGGCTCCGGGGTGGCCGAGCGGGCCACGTAGGTCATGCCCACCGGCAGCGTGTCGGTGATGACGTACCCGTCCACGGTCTCGGGCGCGCCGGTCCCGTTGGCGGAGTACGTCAGCGTGAACGTCGCCGGCTCCCCGGGCTTCACGATCGCGCGGTCTGCCGACTTCTGGATCGCCGGAGTCGCGTACACGACACGGAAGATGTCGCGGTTGTTCGTCGTGTGCGAGTAGCGCGCGTCCGGCGTGACCTGCCGGTTGAACGACGTGGTGATCCAGCTCGTCCCGTTGAAGACGGAGCCGAACATCCACACGTCCTGGCCGGTCGGGATCCCGTCCTTGACCGTCGTCCACGCGTTGAGCTGGATCGTCTGGATCCCCTCCGCCTCGTGGATCGAGTGCGGATACATGATCCGGACGGCCTTCACCGTGGAAGGGTCGGTCGGCTCGATGGTGGTCCATCCGCCCGGGTCGGTGCCGCAGTTGAACGTGTTCGGGTCGCCGATGGCGTTGCCGACGTAGTACTGGACCGCCGGGGCGCCGTTCCTGAAGGCTTCGTCACGAGGTGCGACGAACGGGCTGAGTGCACGAACCTGCGCGAACGGGGCGTCGTCACGCGGCGTGTAGGTCACGTGGTCGGTGTCGAACACCAAGCACTGTCCCTGTTGCGTGGTCGGCGCCAGGTTCGCGGATGCACCCGTGTACTGGACGTACTGCAGCGGCATGTCGCCGTGCGTCAGGCGATAGGTGTCATCCCACGTGGTCCCGCCATGTCCGGTGCCGGGTCGCCACCACGCCGCCGACCAGGTCCCGGGCAGCGTGTACACCTTGCTCGTGGCGTTGTTGGTCGTCAGGTCGGTCGCCGTCAGCCCGGTCGTCGACCGGTACGACGGCGCGTTCGACGTCAGCGTGACCGTGCCCGCCTGCGTCGTGGCCACCCGGAACCAGAGGGTCCCACTGGCGACGTAGTCCCAGTCCGACGGCAGTGCGTTGCCCGTCGAGTCCTTCGACGGCGTGGCCGCGAGGTCGTAGTCGATCCCCGTGAGGGCAAGGTCGAAGAAGCCGGGCTGGCCCGCGACCGGGGTGAGCGTGCAGCTGTCGACGAACGAGGTCTGGCGGTCGGCGGCGTAGCCGGGCGTCTCCGACCACGGCACGCCGTTCGCCGTGTGCCAGTTGAACGGGCTGCACCCTGTTACGCCCTGCGGACTGGTGCCGACCGACACCGGCCTGCCGTTGCTGTCCGTGACACGAACGCGGTACGCGGCGTTGTCAGGTCCCGGGTCCGAACCCTTCGCCAGTCGCAGTGACCACTGCAGGTCGAGGAGCACCGACGAGTAGGCGGAGTTCCAGCCGACATGAGCCGAGTTCGCCCCGAACTGCATGTCCATGGCGAACGTGTTCTGGATGTCGACCGGGTCCAGCGGCCTCTGCTGGCCGTTGATCTCACCGACCGCGGTGATCTGGTCACCCGTGTCGCCGTCGGCCACGACGGGGGTCTGCACCACTACCGCCGTGCCCTGCACGACCGTGCCGACGTTGCACGTCAAGGTCCGGCCGTCGGTCGAGATCGCCGACACCGGCGCGACGTCGGTCGTCAGGCAGAGGTCCGGGATCTCCTTGAACAGACCGTTGCCCGCACTCGCGGTGAACGTCACGTCGTCGACCGGGTCGTTGGACGGCGCAGGCTGGTCGTCGTTGACGTTCACCCGCCACACCGCGTTGACCACGTCGCCGCGGCCGACGGTGGAGGGAGTGCCGTTCTCCCACTGGCCGGTGATCTGATAGACCGTGTCCGCCGACGCCGGCACCGCGGCGCCGGCGATGCCGGCGGTCGCCGTCACGACCGCGAGGGTCGCACCCACGACCCGCTGCCACGCCGAGCGCCGCCGCGGCTCTCGCGCACGACGGTGACGCATCGGCGCACCCGCCGGTGCACTGACGGCCCGACGTGCTCGGCCCCGTCCTGACCTGCTGTCACCGCCGTCTGGGCGGTCGAACCACTGAGCGCTCAAGGCTCCCCCTCTGCCGTTGGCGCACCGTCGACGTGCGCCTCAGCACATAGGACCCGACAACAGGCCTTTCACGACGGGGCGAGGCTGGAAATTGGTGCACGGCTTCATGCAGTCCGGAGCCGAAATCACCCGCCGGCGCCCGCGGAGCTCCAGGGGCACGCCTCGGCCGTCGACATGCCGACGGCCCAGCGCCCCGACGCGAGGTCGAGGCGCCGGGCCGTGAGCGCCGGTCGGTCTGCCGGTCAGGGAATCGTGCGGCGGTTGCGCGCGGCGATCAGCGCGACCACGCCGATCAGCACGAGCAGGGCAGCGCCGCCGGCGATCCATCCGATGGTGGCGCCGGTGGTCGCCAGCGGTCCCCCGCGCTTGGCGGGACCCGCCGGGGCGGGCTCGACCGAGGTCGTGACCTCGTCGGACGCCGGCTCGACGGGGTCGCCCCACGGGGTGTTCCCCGTGACGCCGGCCTCGTTGTGGATGTGGCCGCGAGCCCCGTCCTCCGCCGTGATCGCACGCGCCGGCACTGTGCAGTCCATCGACTCACCCGGGGCCAGGCTGGTCGCCGGGCAGGTGACCTTCCCGGCGGTCGGGTCGGACACCGCGATGTCCTCGACCGTCGTCGCTCCCGTGTTGGTCACGACGATCGACCACTCGATCCGGTCGCCCACGTCGACCGTGCCGTTGCCGTTCACGTCCACCGTGGTCGCGGTCTTGTCCAGCTCGAGCGAGCTCGTGCCGGTGAACGGCACCTCGGCGGTCGACGGCGGGGAGACCGGGGGCGGGACGTTCCCCGGCGGGGTGCCCGTCGCGGTCGCGGTGTTGCTCAGCAGACCCGAGTCGACGTCGGCCTGCGTGGTCACGTACGTGACGGTGCACGACACGACCTGGCCGGGGAGCAGGGCGGCGACGCCCTCGGCCGGGCAGTCGATCGCCGGCAGCTCGCCGGACCCGGAGAACTCCGTCTCGTCGATGACGACGTCCGTCAGGGTCGTGTTGCCGGTGTTGGTGACCACGAACGTGTAGGTCACCTCCTGTCCGGCCCGGGTCATCGACGCCGGGTCGGCGGTCTTGACCAGGCTCAGGCCCGGCTCCGGGGCGGCCGGCACCTCGACGGTCGACGGCGGCGACACCGGCGGGGTGCCGAGGCCCGGCGGCGGCGTGCCGGTGGCGACCGCCGTGTTGACGATCTCGCCGGCGTCGACGTCCGCCTGGGTGAGCACGTAGGTCGCCTCGCAGACGACCTGGGCGCCGGGGACGAGCGTGGCGAGGCCGTCGGCCGGGCACGCGAGCGGTGACAGCGCTCCGGCTCCCGAGAAGTCGCTGTCGTCGACCACGACGTCCCTCAGGGTCACGTTGCCCGTGTTCGTCACCACGAACGAGTACGTGACCGTCCGACCGACCTGGTACTGGGCCGGGTCGAAGAGGTCCGCGGACTTCACGACCGTGATGCCCGGCTGCGGGTCGACCGGCACGTCCACCGTCGACGGCGGCGACATCGGCGGCGGGGTGTCACCCGGCGGGGTGCCCGTCGCGGTCGCGGTGTTCGACAGCTCGCCCGAGTCCACGTCGGCCTGCGTGACCACGTAGGTGGCCTCGCAGGTGACGGAGACACCCGGGGCCAGCGGCCCCACGGGGCACGTCGCCACCGGCGGCTCGCCCGTGCCGGAGAACTCCGTCTCGGTGACCTGCGGGTCGGTGATCGTCACGTTGCCGGTGTTGGTCACCTCGAACGAGTAGGTGACCGTCTGCCCGGCAGCGGTGATCTCGGTCAGGTCCGCGGTCTTGACCACCTCCAGGCCGGGCTGCGGGTCGACCGGCACGTCCACCGTCGACGGCGGCGACATCGGCGGCGGGGTGTCACCCGGCGGGGTGCCCGTCGCGGTCGCGGTGTTCAACAGCTCGCCCGAGTCCACGTCGGCCTGCGTGACCACGTAGGTGGCCTCGCAGGTGACGGAGACACCCGGGGCCAGCGGCCCCACGGGGCACGTCGCCACCGGCGGCTCGCCCGTGCCGGAGAACTCCGTCTCGGTGACCTGCGGGTCGGTGATCGTCACGTTGCCGGTGTTGGTCACCTCGAACGAGTAGGTGACCGTCTGCCCGGCAGCGGTGATCTCGGTCAGGTCCGCGGTCTTGACCACCTCCAGGCCGGGCTGCGGGTCGACCGGCACGTCCACCGTCGACGGCGGCGACATCGGCGGCGGGGTGTCACCCGGCGGTGTGCCCGTCGCGGTCGCGGTGTTCGACAGCTCGCCCGAGTCCACGTCGGCCTGCGTGACCACGTAGGTGGCCTCGCACGTCACCGCGTCGCGCGGGGCGAGCTGCCCGGCCGGGCAGCTGATGACCGGCGGCTCGCCCGTGCCGGAGAACGCCGTCTCGGTGACCTGGGGGTCGGTGATCGTCACATTGCCGGTGTTGGTCACCTCGAACGAGTAGGTGACCGTCTGCCCGGCAGCGGTGATCTCGGTCAGGTCCGCGGTCTTCACGACCTCGAGCTCCGGCCGGGGGTCGGCCGGGATGCGCACCGTCGACGGATCCGAGGGAACCGGGTCGCCGGCCGGCGACGTACCGGACGCGGACGCCGTGTTGGTGACCGAGCCGGCGTCCACGTCGCCCTGCTCGAGCACGTAGGTCGCCTCGCAGGTGACCCGCTCGCCCGGGGCGAGCGACGCCACGCCGTCGGCGGGGCACTGGATCGCCGACATCGTGCCGTCGCCGGTGAAGGAGTCCTCGTCCACGCTCACGTCGGTGAGGGTGACGTTGCCGGTGTTGACGACGTCGAAGAAGTACGTGACCTCCTGGCCGACCACGAACGCGGCCGGGTCGGTGAGATCCGCGTCCTTGACGATCTCGAGGGACGGCCGCGGGTCCACGGGGACCTCGACCGTCGACGGGTCCGACGGCGGCACCGGGTCGCCCGACGGCGTCGTGCCCGTGGCCGTGGCCGTGTTGGCCAGCGTCCCTGCGTCCAGGTCCTCCTGCGTCACCACGTAGGTCGCCTCGCACGTCACCGAGGCGCCCGGGGCCACGGGACCCGCCGGGCAGACGGCGACCGGCGTCGGGCCGGAGCCGGAGAACGCGGTCTCGGTGACCTGCGGGTCGACGATCGTCACGTTGCCGGTGTTGGCCACCACGAAGGAGTAGGTGACCGTCTGCCCGGGCTCGGTGAGCTGCTCGAGGTCGGCCGTCTTGGCGACCGTCAGAGCCGGCTGCGGGTCGACCGGCACGTCCACCGTCGACGGCGGCGAGTCCACCGGGTCGCCGGTGGGCGGGGTGCCCGTGGCCGTGGCCGTGTTCGACAGCGTGCCGGAGTCGAGGTCGGCCTGCGTCACCGCGTAGCTCGCCGTGCAGGTCAGCGACTCGCCCGGGTCGAGGGTGGTGTCCGCCGGGCACGCCAGCGCGGTGAGCTCGCCGCTGCCCGAGAAGTCGGTGTCGTCGACCACGACGTCCGTGAGAGGCACGTTGCCGGTGTTGGTCACGTCGAACGAGTAGGTGACCGTCTCACCGACGGTGCTGACCTCCGTCAGGTCCGCCGTCTTGGCGACCGTCAGGGCCGGCTGCGGGCACAGCACGCTCGGGCGTACCTGGGCGTCGAAGCCCTCCATCGGCGCGGCGGACTTCACCTGCACGACGATCGTGTTGAGACCGGTCCGCCAGTCGTCGGCAAGGGTGGTCTGCGCCGCGTTCGCGGTGAAGAACCCGGCGTAGTAGTACGTGCCAGGGTTCGTCGCGGGTGCCGTGAGCGGCGTCTGCGGCAGACCCGTCGTCTTGCCCGACTGCGGCTCACCGTTGACGAAGACCTCCGCGACCGCGTTGTCGGCGAGGAAGTTCATGGCCAGTGCGAACGACCCGGGGTCGACGCCTGCGTCGAGGTCGAACTGGAAGCGGTAGTACCAGTCACCGAAGGTCACGCCCTGGTTGGGGGCGGCGATGGTCTGCTGGGAGATCCACTGCGCGTTCCCGTACGGGCTGTCCGCCCAGTTGGCGACGATCTTGCCGACGTTGGCCGCTCCCCAGGTGGCGTCCGCCGGCGGCGCCGACACCGTGGCGCTGGCCGGGTACGGGCCGGCGACCTGCCAGTTCGCGTCCTTGGCGTTGTCCGGCAGGGTGCCGCCGGTCGCCGCGTCGTAGCCCGTGTTGAAGATGTCGGCGTCCGACGTGCAGGTGACCAGCGGCGGGACGACGTCGAGCGTCGCCTCGCCCGGCTCGTTGAGACCCGTGGACGTGATGTTGTCCGGGCCGTTGGTGTACGAGCCGGCGTTGAAGCCGGTGACGCCGACCGTGATCGTGCACGAGGTCATGCCCGCGGACAGGTTGCCGCTCGCGGTGATGGTCGAGCTGCCTGCGGCGGCCGTCACCGATCCCGCGGGGCAGGTCGTGGCGACGGCGTTCGGCGTCGCGACCACGAGACCGGCCGGGAGGGCGTCGGTGAACGACCAGCCGTTCTTCGCCGCCAGCTCCTCGGTGTTGGTGACCGTGAACGTCAGCGTGCTGGCCCGGCCCGGGGACACGACCGTCGGGCTGAACTCCTTGTCCAGCTGCGGCGTCACGTCGAGGACGCGGATGTTGTCGTACGCGCCGTCGTTGCCGCCGCCGTTGCCGTTCTCGTTGCGCAGCACGACACCGAGGGTGCTGCCGGTCACGAGCTGGGACGAGTCAGCCGCGAACCGCCCACCAGAGGCCTCGACGGTGGACCCGTTGCTCGGACGGGGGACGGCGACGGTGCTCGCACGCGAATCCGTGCACGGGTCGATGGCCGTGCTGGACACCGGGATCTCCGTCCCGCTCTCGTCGACGAGGTAGAAGCGGAGCTCAGGGTGCGTGGCGTGACAGTTCACGGCGACGGCGTCGACGGAGAACGTCACGAAACGTCCGTCGCTCGCGGGCAGCTCCAGCGGCGTCGCGGTGCGGAACTGGACCTGGTCGTCCGCCGAGCTGCCGGACGTGAACGAGGCCGCTGCCGCGTTCGACGCCGGCGCAGCGTGGCCGACGAGCGCGCCGAGCGCGTAGGGCAGCGCCGCGAGGGTGTCGTACGTGCCGATACCTGTGGCTTCCGTGCCCCCGGGGCCGGTGCAGTCCCCGGTCGCACGCGGGCTGCCGTGGTCGAGGATGATGCCGTTGCAGTTGGTCCTTCCCACCCAGAACGGGTCACCCGTGTACGTCGTGCCCGAGGCGCCGACGTAGTCCGTCAGCAGCACGTTCGAGTTCGCGGGACGGTTCTCGAAGTCCTCGGCGAACAGCACCTGGGACGCACCGGGGACTCCCGGAGAACCCGGCGCCGCGACGGCGTCCTGCGGCGCCATCGTCAGCGACGACGCGACGAGGCTGCTGCCGAGCAGTCCGAGCGCGGCGAGGACGGCCGACCCGCGGGTGAGCAGCCTCCTCGACCCGCGCGCGTGACGTGCTCCGAACCGCGGGCCTGCCGCCGCGCGGCGTGGGCCCCGCCGTGAGCGGTCCCCTCGTCGTGGTCCGGCGTCGCCGCCGGGTCGGTCGAACCACTGGACGTCCATGCATTCCCCCCTGCCGTCGCGCACGGTCGTCGCGCGCGCGACAGCACTATGACCAGAGGGGAGACACGTCCCGGTGCGCCGGGACCCGAACTTCATGCATCACTTCATGCACGTCGGCGCGGATTTCACCCGCGGCCGGGCACCGCCGAGGTACGCGCGGCCGGGACGAGCGCCGCGAGCACCGCGAGCACCGCTACCAGCCCGAAGACGCCTCCGTAGCCGCCGAGCACCTCGTACGCCGCGTAGCCGAGGAGCGGCGAGAAGGCCTGCGGCAGCGTCGTCGCGGTGCCGAGGAGTCCGAGGTCGTGGCCCGCGTCGTCGAGCGACGGCAGGCGGTCGACGGTGTCCGCGAGCTGAACGGTGAAGAAGGTGCCGGTCGCCACCCCGGCGAGCACGGCGTAGCCCACGACCGCCGGGGCGGCAGGGAGCAGGAGCGGCAGCAGCGCGGCGCCGGCGAGCACGAGCGGCGCCGCGACGAGGAACGGCCGGCGCCGGCCCACGGCGTCCGACCACCGGCCGCCGACCACGGCCGCGCCCGTGAAGGCCACGAGGTGCACGACGACGAGCACACCGGACACCCTGCCGGCCCCCTCGACGCTCAGCCCGGTCCACTCGACGAGGACGTAGAGCTGGTACGCGGTGATCATGTGCGTGCCGCCGACGACCAGCGCGCGGGTGAGGAGCGCGCGGCGCAGAGCGGGCCGCCCGAGCGCGCGCCGCAGCGCCGACGGCCGTCCGGC
>NZ_LWGL01000040.1 GCF_001722485.1 Cellulosimicrobium cellulans
GGGTGTTCGCCCGCGCGGTGTGGCGCGACCCCGCCGTCCCGGGCGGGCCCACCGCCCCGGGCGGGCCCACCGAGCGGGGACGTGCGGCCGGGGACGCGGACCTCGTCGACCGGCTCGAGCGGCTCGCCGCCCTGCACCGCGACGGCGCGCTCACCGACGCGGAGTACGCCCGCGCCAAGGCGCGCCTGCTCGGCTGACCCCGCGGAACACGCGCGACCCCGGCCCGCGTTGCACCGACCGTGAAGAGCATCGGGTTCCTGTCCTTCGGCCACTGGGCGCCCTCACCCGGCTCCCAGGTGCGCGACGCGCACGACGCGCTGCACCAGTCGATCGAGCTCGCCGTCGCCGCGGAGGAGCTCGGCGCCGACGGCGCCTACTTCCGGGTGCACCACTTCGCCCGCCAGCTGGCGTCCCCGTTCCCCCTCCTCGCCGCCGTCGCCGCGCGGACCTCGCGCATCGAGATCGGCACCGGCGTCATCGACATGCGGTACGAGAACCCGCTGTACATGGCGGAGGACGCCGGTTCGGCCGACCTCATCTCCGGCGGGCGCCTGCAGCTCGGCATCTCCCGCGGGTCACCGGAGCAGGTGGTCGACGGGTACCGGCACTTCGGGCACGACCCGTTGCCGGGGGAGAGCGACGCCGACATGGCGCGCCGGCACACCGCCCGCTTCCTCGAGGTCGTCGAGGGCGAGGCGTTCGCCGAGCCCAACCCGCGGCCCATGTTCCCCAACCCGCCCGGGCTCCTGCGCGTCGAGCCGCACTCGCCGGGGCTGCGCGAGCGCATCTGGTGGGGCGCCGGCACGCGCGCCACCGCCGAGTGGACCGCCCGCCAGGGCATGAACCTCATGAGCTCCACCCTGCTGTCGGAGGACACCGGCGTCCCGTTCCACGTGCTGCAGGCCGAGCAGATCCAACGCTTCCGCGACACCTGGGCCGCCCAGGGCCACCCCTTCGAACCCCGGGTGTCCGTCTCCCGCGCGATCTTCCCCCTCGTCACCGACCTCGACCGCGCCTACTTCGGGCGCGAGACCGCCGACACCGACCAGGTCGGCGTCCTCGAGGGCGTGCGCGCCCGTTTCGGCAAGACCTACGCCGGCGAGCCCGACCGCCTCGTCGACGAGCTCGCGAAGGACGAGGCCGTCGCCGCCGCCGACACCCTCCTGCTCACCGTGCCCAACATGCTCGGCGTCGACTACAACGCCCACGTCCTCGACGCCGTCCTGCGCCACGTCGCCCCCGCGCTCGGCTGGCGCTGACCCGCCCGCCCGGCGCCGTCGGCCCCTCAGCGGGCGCGCGCACCGCCCGCGTGTAGCGTGCCAGGAGGGGCTGCAGCCGACGACGCCCGCAGGAGGTCGCCATGTCCGACCGGGGATACCAGCTCGCCGCGATCGCCGTCTACCTCCTGGCCATGCTGGCCATCGGGTACTACGCCTACCGCCGCACCAAGAACCTCGACGGGTACATGCTCGCCAACCGCGGCCTGCGGCCCAGCGTCGCCGCGCTGTCCGCCAACGCCTCCGACATGTCCGGGTGGCTCCTGCTCGGCCTGCCCGGAGCGATCTACGCCGCCGGGCTCATCGAGGCATGGATCGCCATCGGCCTCATCGTCGGCGCCTGGCTCAACTGGCGCTTCGTCGCACCCCGGCTGCGCGCCTACTCCGAGATCTCCTCCAACGCCATCACCATCCCGAGCTTCTTCGCCAAGCGACTCAAGGGCAACAGCCGGCCCCTGCGCATCGCCGCCGCCCTCGTCATCCTCGTGTTCTTCACCTTCTACGTCTCCAGCGGCATGGTCGCCGCCGGGAAGTTCTTCGAGTCCACCTTCGACTGGCCCTACCTCACCGGGCTCCTCGTCGTCGCCGCCATCACCCTCGGCTACACCCTCTTCGGCGGGTTCCTCGGCGCCACCCTCACCGACGTCGCCCAGGGCCTGCTCATGCTCGCCGCCCTCGTCGCCGTCCCCGTCGTCGCCGTCACCACCCTCGGTGGGCCCGGCGCCGTCGTCGACCAGGCCCAGGCCGTCGACCCCGACGCGTTCAACCTCTTCACCGGCCTCGCCGAGGACGGCGCCCTGTTGTGGACCGTCACCCTCGTGTCCACCGCCGCCTGGGGCCTCGGCTACTTCGGCCAACCCCACATCATCGTCCGGTTCATGGCGCTGCGCTCACCCCGCGAAGCCACCGTCGCGCGCCGCATCAGCCTCACCTGGATGATCCTCACCGCCGCCGGCGCCGTCACCACCGCCCTCATCGGCATCGCCTACTTCGCCGACGACCCCGCCCTGCCCCTCGACGACCCCGAGACCGTGTTCCTCGTCCTCAGCCAGATCCTGTTCCACCCTTTCGTCGCCGGCCTCGTCCTCGCCGCCGTCCTCGCCGCCATCATGTCCACCATGTCGAGCCAGCTCGTCGTGTGCTCCTCCGCCCTCGTCGAGGACCTCTACAACATGGCCGGCCGCCGCTCCTCCGAACGCACCGAGCTCCTCCTCGGCCGCGCCGGCGTCCTCGTCGTCGCACTCGTCGCCGCCGTCCTCGCCCTCGACGAGGACTCCGCCGTCCTCGACCTCGTCGCCTTCGCCTGGGCCGGCTTCGGCGCCGCCTTCGGCCCCGTCGTCCTGCTCTCCCTGTACTGGCGCCGCCTCACCCCCGCCGGGGCGCTCGCGGGCCTCGTCACCGGCGCCGTCACCGTCCTCGTCTGGGGCAACGTGCCCGTGCTCGCCGACGCCATGTACGAGATCGTCCCCGGGTTCCTGCTCAACCTTCTCGTCGCCGTCGTCGTCAGCCGCGCCACCGCACGCCCCGACCCCGAGATCGACGCCGAGTTCGACCGCATGGAGGCCGAGCTCGCGGCCCCCGCCGGCACCGCGCCCACGACACCCCCGGCCACGAGCAACCCCTGACCCCACGACCACCCCGGGCGCCCGGGGGGTGGGCGAGCCGCGCCCGACGTGGCACCATCGCGACCATGACCGACGACGCGGCGCAGCGCACCGCCCAGGGGGAGAAGGACCCGTCGGCGCAACGGCTGCGGGACCTCGCGCTCCTGCGCCGCGTCCGGGACCGCATCGACCGCGAGCACGCCCAGCCGCTCGACGTCGAGGCCCTGGCCCGCGCGGTGCACGTGTCCGCCGGACACCTGAGCCGCCAGTTCAGGGCCGCCTACGGCGAGTCGCCCTACTCCTACCTCATGACGCGCCGCATCGAGCGCGCCATGGCGCTCCTGCGCCGCGGCGACCTCACCGTGACCGACGTGTGCTTCACCGTCGGCTACCAGTCCCTCGGCACGTTCAGCACCCGCTTCACCGAGCTCGTCGGCATGCCCCCGAGCGAGTACGCGCGCCGCGCCCGCACCGCCGGCGCCGGCGAGCTCCCCTCGTGCGTGACCAAGCAGGTCACGAGACCGGTCAGGAATCGAGAAGCACCCGCCGTCGGCCTGCACCTAGCGTGAGAGCCATGGACATCACGCTGCACACCACGTTCCTCCCGCACACCGACCCCGAGGCCTCCGTCGCGTTCTACCGCGACCTTCTCGGCTTCGACCTCACCATGGACGTCGGCGAGGGCACCATGCGCTGGCTCACGTTCGTCGCCCCGTCCCAGCCCGACGTCCGCCTCGTCCTCACCCCGCCCGCCGCCGACCCCGGCGTCACCGACGACGAGCGCCGCACCGTCCTCGAGCTCATGGCCAAGGGCGCCTACCAGTCGATCATCCTTGCCACCAAGGACCTCGACAGCACCTTCGAACGACTTCAGGCGGCCGACGCCGAGGTCGTGTCCGAACCCACCGAGCAGCCCTGGGGCGTGCGCGACTGCGCGTTCCGCGACCCCGCCGGCAACATGGTCCGCATCGACGAGATCCGGTGACCCGGTGACCACCCATGCCCCGGCGCTCGCGGCCCCGACGTCCCCCGTCCCGACCGGCCGGCGCTGAGGACGCCCCGTGTGCATCCCCGGGCTGCCGCACGACGCCGGCAGCGGCCGTCGGACGATGAGTTCCCGGGCCGCAGCCGGTCTCCCTGAGAGCACCGCCACCGCCACCGCTTCCGCACCACCGCCGCCCCACCAGCCGAAGGAGCCCCCGGGTGACCGCCACGGAGACCGCGAACCCCGCCACGACGTCGCACACCGCCGACACCCACGACGTGATCCGCGTCCAGGGCGCCCGCGAGAACAACCTCAAGGACGTCAGCGTCGAGATCCCCAAGCGGCGCCTCACGGTGTTCACGGGCGTGTCCGGGTCGGGCAAGAGCTCGCTCGTGTTCGACACGATCGCCGCTGAGTCCCAGCGCATGATCAACGAGACGTACAGCGCGTTTCTGCAGGGCTTCATGCCGTCCCTGGAGCGCCCTGACGTCGACGTGCTCGAAGGCCTGACGACGGCGATCGTCGTCGACCAGGAGCGCCTGGGGGCCAACCCGCGCTCCACGGTCGGCACGGTCACCGACGCCAACGCGATCCTGCGCGTGCTGTTCAGCCGCTTCGGCGACCCGCAGATCGGGCCGCCCACCGCGTTCTCCTTCAACATCCCGGCGCGCAAGGCCAGCGGCGTCATGACGTCCGCCACGGGGGAGAAGACGATCGTGCGCGAGGCGGTCTACCACGGCGGCATGTGCCCGCGGTGCGAGGGCCGCGGCAGCGTCTCCGACCTCGACCTCACCGAAATCTACGACGAGTCGAAGTCGCTGCTCGAGGGTGCGATCAAGGTCCCCGGCTACACCGCCGACGGCTGGATGGTGCGCGCGTACGCCGAGTCCGGGTTCTTCCCTGCCGACCGGCCGATCCGCGAGTTCACCGACGAGCAGCTCGCCGACTTCCTCTACAAGGAGCCGACGAAGGTGAAGGCCGCCGGCATCAACCTCACCTATGAGGGGCTGATCCCGAAGATCCAGAAGGCGATGTTCTCCAAGGACGTCGACTCCCTGCAGCCCCACGTGCGCGCGTTCGTCGAGCGCGCCGCGACCTTCGCCACGTGCCCCGACTGCGACGGCACCCGCCTGTCGGAGTCGGCGCGCTCCTCGCGCATCCGCGGCGTGAACATCGCCGACCTGTGCGCCATGCAGATCACCGACCTCGCCGCCTGGATCCGCGATCTCGACGACCCGGCCATGGCGCCCGTCGTGCAGGCGCTCGGGGACAATCTCGCCTCGTTCGTCGAGCTCGGCCTCGGGTACCTCAGCCTGGACCGGCCGTCGGGCACGCTGTCCGGGGGAGAGGCGCAGCGCATCAAGATGCTGCGCCACCTCGGCTCCTCCCTCACCGACGTCACCTACGTCTTCGACGAGCCCACCATCGGCCTGCACCCGCACGACGTCGCCCGCATGAACGACCTCCTGCGACGCCTGCGCGACAAGGGCAACACCGTGCTCGTCGTCGAGCACAAGCCCGAGGCCATCGCCATCGCCGACCACGTCGTCGACCTCGGCCCCGGCGCCGGCACCGCCGGGGGAGAGGTGACCTTCGAGGGCACCGTCGACGGTCTGCGTGCCAGCGGCACCGTCACCGGCCGCCACCTCGACGACCGTGCGTCCGTCAAGGACACCGTGCGCAACCCCACCGGGACCCTCGAGGTCCGCGGCGCGTCCTCCCACAACCTGCAGAACGTCGACGTCGACGTGCCCCTCGGCGTCCTCGTCGTCGTCACCGGCGTCGCCGGCTCCGGCAAGAGCTCCCTCGTCGAGGGGTCCATCGCCCGCCGCGACGACGTCGTCACGATCGA
Organism: Cellulosimicrobium cellulans; assembly: GCF_001722485.1. Lineage (GTDB taxonomy): Bacteria > Actinomycetota > Actinomycetes > Actinomycetales > Cellulomonadaceae > Cellulosimicrobium > Cellulosimicrobium cellulans_A. The sequence goes on from NZ_LWGL01000040.1 coordinate 5,719, forward strand.
CCAGAGCGCCGTCAAGGGCTCCCGCCGCTCCAACCCCGCCACCTACACCGGGCTGCTCGACCCGATCCGCAAGGCGTTCGCCAAGGCCAACGGCGTCAAGCCCGCCCTGTTCAGCGCCAACTCCGAGGGCGCCTGCCCCACCTGCAAGGGCGCCGGCGTCATCTACACCGAGCTCGGGTTCATGGACACCGTCTCCACGCCCTGCGAGGAGTGCGGCGGCACCCGCTTCCAGGCCGCCGTGCTCGAGCACCGCCTCGGGGACCTCAACATCGCCCAGGTGCTCGACCTGCCCGTCGCCAAGGCCCACGCGTTCTTCGCCGACGGCCCCGCCCGCACACCCGCCGCCGCAGCCATCCTCGCCCGCCTCGAGGACGTCGGCCTCGGGTACGTCAGCCTCGGCCAGCCCCTGACCACGCTGTCCGGGGGAGAGCGCCAGCGCCTCAAGCTCGCGACGCACCTGGGGGAGAAGGGCGGCGTGCTCGTCCTCGACGAGCCCACCACCGGCCTCCACCTCGCCGACGTCGCCAACCTCCTCGGCCTGCTCGACCGCATCGTCGACTCCGGCAAGTCCGTCATCGTCATCGAGCACCACCAGGCCGTCATGGCCCACGCCGACTGGATCATCGACCTCGGCCCCGGCGCCGGGCACGACGGCGGCCGCGTCGTCTACGAGGGCACCCCCGCCGACCTCGTCGCCGCCCGGTCCACCCTCACCGGCCAGCACCTCGCCGACTACGTCGGCGCGTGACCGCGCGCGCTGCTCGCGTCAGGCGATCGACGCGAGCAGCGCCCGGCACGCCTCCTCGCACTCACGGCACGCCTCCGCGCACACGCGGCAGTGCTCGTGCATCCCGGCGTGCTGCTCGCACTCCGCCGCGCACACCCCGCACGCCGCCACGCACGCCTGCAGCTGACCGCGCGTCACCGCCGCGTCGTACCCCGTGTGCCGCGACAGCACCCCGAGCGTCGTCGCGCAGATGTCCGCGCAGTTCAGGTCCGTCGTGATGCAGCGGCGCAGGTCCGCCACCATGTCCTCGGCCAGGCACGCGTCCGCGCACGCCGCGCACGTCTGCGCGCACGCAGCCAGCGCCTCCAGGGCGCGCGTCAGGAGGTCGGGGTCCAGGCCGACGTCGCCCGGGTACGTGCGGAGCATCGCGTCAGCCTTCATGGGTGGCCCTCCAGAGCTCGGCGGCGCCCCGTGCGCCGCGGGTCCTTCGACGCTACGAGCGACCCGGAGACGTCGCATCCTGCGGGACCGTCGAGTCGAGCGACGCTCAGCCGTGCGACTGCTCCAGCGCCGCCGCGCAGGCCGCGAGGTCGTCCCGCATGCGGTCGAGGGCGGCGGGGGAGAGGCTCGCGACCATCGTCCGCTCGACCGCCGCGACGACGGCGCTCGCGGACTCCAGCGCGTCCCGCCCGGCGGCGGTGAGCTCGGTCGGCAGGGCACGGCCGTGCGGCGCGCTCGCGGGACGCGAGAGGAGCCCGCGGTCCTCGAGCCCCTTGAGGAGCGCGTGCATGGACTGCCGGGTCACGAACGTCGCGCGGGCCAGCTCGGCCCCGGACAGGCCGGGGCTGTGCCCGAGGACCTCGAGGCACGCGTACTGCGGCACGGTCAGCGACAGGGGACGCAACGCCGCGTCCATCGCGCTCCGGAGCGCCGCGGCGGTCCGCTTCAGCGCGTAGCCGAGGGAGGTGTCGAGCTCGACCTGCAGATCCATGTCAGAAGTCTGACATATGCTGTGCATGTCAGAACCCTTACATCGAGGAGATGCTCATGCCCACCGTCACCGGCCCCGACTTCGTCGCCCTGCAGGTCCGCGACGTCGCCGCGTCCGTCACGTTCTACGAGAAGCACCTCGGCCTACGCCGTGCCGCGGTGAGCCCGCCCGCCGCCGTCGTCTTCGACACCGCGCCGATCGCGTTCGCCGTGCGCGAGCCGCAGCCGGGCGTCGACCTGGACGCGGCCACGCCGCGCCCGGGGACCGGCGTCGCGCTGTGGCTGCACGCCGACGACGCCCAGGGGCTGCACGACCAGCTCGTCGCGGCGGACGTTCCGGTCCTCGCCGCACCCGTCGACGGGCCCTTCGGGCGCACCTTCACGTTCAGCGACCCCGACGGGTACGCCGTCACCATCCACGACCGGGCCTGAGCGCACGAGATCCGTCGGCCCGCGCCCGTCGTCGAGGACACGGGCGCGGGCGCGGCGCGTCGCGACAGCGACGACGTCGGCGACCCGGCGACGAGCTGACGTGCACCGGCGGGGGAGCGCGACCGAGATCAGGTGGGTGGCACCGGCACGGCACGTCCGCGCACGAGCAAGCCGGCGACGAGGACGAGCAGAGCGACGGCGCTCACGGCATAGAGCACCATGCCCCAGGGGGCGTGCTGCGCACCCGTCGTCCCGAAGGCGTCGGCGATGCCCATGCCTGCCGGGAACGACGCGAACCAGTGCGAAGGGACCGCCGCCACGAGGATCAGCAGGTCGAGCACGACAACTTCCAGCACCCGGACGACGGAGCCCTGCCATGCCGCACGGAGCACGGCTGCCGCCAGCAGCGTCCCGACGAGCGCCCAGCCGAGGACCAACGGCGCGGACAAGCTCTCGTCCGCCTGCGCGAGCTCCGCGTGGATCTCACCGAGCGTCGCACCCGGCACAGCGGCCAGCGGGTTCCACACGAGAGTCTGCAGCGCGCCGACCAGCGCGTATCCCAACACCGCCACGAGCCCGACACGCGCCGCCCGGACGGCTCGACGGTTCGCGTCCCGTTCGCCGTCACCCATCGCACCAGACTAGTGACCGCGTGCAAGAGGGCGCAGTTCCGTGGGTCCGCGGACCGGAGCTCAAGGGCTCACGAAGCGGCGCCCGCCCCTCGGCCACGCCGCGCCGATAATGTACATTATGTCATTACGCGGTGGAAGCGACCGCCCCGCGCGCATCACGGATGCGGGATCGCCGCCTCCCCTGAGCATGACCGCACCACCCGCTGTGGCGCCGTGCGACACGCACCGATGGTCGCTGAGCGCGGCACGGCTCTCCGGGGCGCCCTGTGCGGCGGTCACGACGCCGTCGTCGACGGCTGGTCGTGCGCGCGCGAGGCGTCACCCACGACACGCCCTGGCGTCCGTGGCGTCCGTGGCGCCCGGTGGTTCGCGTGACGCATCCACGGCGGCTCGTCGCGCGCTGGGCGCGCTGGTCACCGTGCCAGCTGTCGTCGCGTGGCTCGTCGCGATGCTCCTGACGGGTGCCGTCGTGGCCGTGGCCGCAGTGCTCACCTGGGCCTGGCGCACGCTGTCCCCCGCAGTGCGGGCCCAGCTGCGGACCTGACTGCGGGCCCAGCTCTCACCGCGCCGTGGCGATCGCGCGACAGGCGCTGCGGCGAGACACCGCCCCGGCGACCGGTCCGTGCCGCCGAGCGTGTCGTCGACGCCTCCGCACACCGATCAGCCGAACGTGGTCTAGAATCGCTAATCGGGCATACGGGTCAAACCATTGTGTTTAGGTCAACACCATGGTCACGCGTCAAACCTGCCGGGCCCGCACGTCGCTCGTCCGCGGACACCGCCCGGACGTCTCGCGGCCAGCGGTTCCCCCAGGGCGCCACCGCCTCGCGTCGTCCCCTGCCCGAGCCTCGCAGCTGCCACACCCCCGCCGCCGCCCGTGAGCCCCACCGAGCGCCGCGTCGTCGCGCCCCCCCGGCGGCGCAGTGCCACAGTGTGCGCGTGAGCCTCTCCGCGCACGCCTCTCCCCCACCTCCGGTCCCCGGACGGGTCCCCCCACAGCCCAGGACGGTCCACGTCGTCACCCACCCGCAGGCCACGCACCACGTCGAGAGGCGGGTCGGCGGGCAGCACGACTCCGATCTCACCGCCGCCGGGTTGCGCGACGCGGAGCGCATCGCCTCCGCCCTGCGCGAGCGCATCCCCGCCGCCGCCGAGCGTCGCCTGGTCTCCTCCGACCTCCTGCGCACCCGGCGGACCGCGGAGGCGGTCGCCCACGCGCTCGAGGTCGCACCCACCTTCGACGGTCGGCTGCGCGAGAAGTCCAACGGGGCCGCGCACGGACGACCCCAGGCCTGGTCGGACGCGCGCTTCGTGCCGCCGCCCGCCGTCGGCGACCGGCTCGACCACGACGAGGGCGTGGAAGGCGCCGAGACCCGCCGCGACCTGGCCGTCCGCGTGTACGCGGCCGTCACCGACCTGCTCGCGGACGAGCACGGCGACCACCTCGTCGTCGTGACGCACGGCTTCGCCGCGACCTTCGTCGTCGCGGCCTAGATCGGGCTCCCGATCGCCGCGGCGGGACACGTCGCGTTCCCGGTGCCGTCCGGGAGCATCACGACCCTGCGGGAGGACGCGTTCTTCACCAACCGCGCGGTGGTCTCCGTGGGCGACGTCGCGCACCTCGCCTGACCTGCGGTGTCGGTGCCCGGCTCTACGCTTCCGGTGCCCGCACAGCACGGTCGGAAGGAGCACGGGAGGCATGGTCGCGCCGCCGCACCTCGAGCGCATCACGGTCGCCGAGGCCGCCGACCGGTACCTCGCCTCGGTCGCCAGCCAGACCTTGCGCGGCGTCCTGTCGCCGACGACCCGGCGCAGCTACGAGCGCGACGTCCGCGAGTTCGCCCGCCTCGCCGGCCCGGAGCGCGTCCTCGACGACGTCACCGGTGACGATATCGACGACGCGCTCGTCCGCTACCAGGTCACGCCCGACCGCCGGTACGCCGACGCCGCGCGCAAGCCGGGCGGCTCCGGCCGGTCGCCGGCGACCGTCAACCGCTTCCGCCAGTCCGTGACCCGCTTCTTCGCGCACGCCGCACGTGCGGGCTGGGTGCAGGCCGACCCGATGCAGTGGGCCTCTCCCCCGGCCCGGCTGCGCGACGGCCTGCGCGTCGCCCGCACCGCCCTGTCAGCCGGGTCGGCCGCGTCGCTGCTCGCCGTCACCTCCGCCGACGGCGCGCCCGAGGCCGCCGCGCGCCGCGACCACGACCTGCGCCTGCGCGACACGCTCGTCGTCGCGCTGCTCCTCGTCCTCGGGCCGCGCGTGTCCGAGCTCGTGCGCGCCGACGTCGACGACTTCGCCCGCGACCCGGGCGAGACGCGGTGGCGCATCCACGGCAAGGGCGGGCACGTGCGCACCGTCGCGCTCTCCGCCCCGCTCGCCGACGCGCTCGAGGAGTACCTCGAGCGCCTGCGCCCGACCCTGCTCGCCCGTCGACCCGACGACCCGGACTCGCAGCGCGCCCTGCTGCTGTCCTGGCGCGGCCGGCGCATCGACGCCCAGGCCGTGCGCGACCTCCTGCGTCGCTCCGTCGACCGCATGCCGCCCCAGTACCGGCGCGAGGCCACCCCGCACGCGCTGCGGCACACGACCGCCACCCTGCTCGCGGCCGACGGCTGGGACGTCAAGGTCGTCGCCGAGCTCCTGGGGCACGCGTCCATCGCCACGACCGGCGTCTACCTCGACCGCATCGAGGGCGAGCTCGCCGCCGCCATCCGTTCCCATCCCCTCAGCGGCGCCCTGACGGGTGGCGCCGCGACCGCCCACGGCGCGGTGGCCGCGGAGTAGGGTGCGCTGCATGGGCGCGGACCGGCGCGACGGCGCGCTGAACCGGCTGGAGCTCGTCGAGGCCGACGAGCTCTCCCCCGGCGACCCCGCCCCGCCCACCGCTCCCCCGAGCACCCGCGGCACGAGACCGTCCCCGCCCGCCGCGGACGCCGGCGCGGACGCCCTTCCGGAGTCCCGTCGTCCCCGGACCGCCCGCCGCCGCACCCTCACCGTGCTCACCGCCGTCGCGGCGCTCGCGGCCGCGTTCGCCGCGAGCAGCCTGTGGCAGTCGTGGTCGGACCGCAGCGCGCTGCTGGGCTCGCGGGGCGGGGTCTCCTCGCTCGCGACCGCGCCCACGCCGCGGTGGGAGGCGGCGACGACCGGGGACGAGGCGTGGGCGGTCGGGGACGTGCTCGTCGTCGTCCGCGACACCGTCCTGGCCGGTCTCGCCCCCGACGACGGCGCCGTCGTCTGGACCGCCGACCTCGGGACTCCCCCGCGCTGCGCCGCCCCGGACGGCGACGCGCAGGCAGGGCCCGCGGACGAGCTCGTGTGCCTCACCGGCCCCGAGAAGGACCCTGGGGCCTGGGTGGTCGACGCGGACGGCGCCGTGACGGCACGGACGGCCCTGGGCGCCGGGCCGGGCGCGGCGACGCCCGTCCCGGGCGGGGTGCTGCGGTGGGAGCGCACGGGCGGCGTGCTCACGGTCTCGCTGCAGGACGCGCGCGACGCGTCGGTGCTGTGGCGGTCGTCGGTGGCTCCGGACGACGTCGCGCGCGAGGACCTGTGCCGGCCGCAGGTGTCGGGGACGGCGGCCGCGTCCGTCGAGCACGGCCTTCTCGTGGTGCGCGGCTGCCGCGTGAGCGCGGTCTTCACGCCGGACGGCGCGCGGCTCGACGACCCGGGTGAGCCGGTCACGGTGCAGGTCGTGCCGTCGGGCGCGGACCGCTACCTGCGCACGACGTCCGCGTCGGCCTCGGGCGAGGTGGAGACGACGCAGCTGGTGCGCGGCGACGGCTCGGTCGAGCGCATCGTCCCCGGACGGCCGCTGGTACCGCTCGCCACGGACGGCACCGCCGACCCGACGCGCCTGCTGTCGGTGCCGAGCGGCGTGCAGGCGCTCGACCCGTCCGGCACGGAGCGGTGGACGCTGAGCGGCACCGTCACCCGTGTGCTCGTGGTCGCGGCGGGCACCGCCGTCCTGGACCTCGGCTACGTCGTGCAGGGCGTCGACCTCGCCTCCGGGCGCGTCATGTGGTCGTTCGAGCGCGAGAGCCTCGGCACGGTCGACGCGGTCGTGAGCGCGTTCACGGACGGCCAGGTCGCGGCCGTCGGCCTGTCGACGCTGGACGGGTCCGGCGACGGGCGGCTCGTCGCGCTCGACCTGGAGGACGGCGACGTCCTGTGGGACGAGCGCTACCCGGGCGGGCCGGGAGGGTTCCTCGCGCTCGGCGGGCGGCTGGTGCACCTCGACCCCGTCGCGCAGCGCGTGGTCGCGCACGGATGAGCGGACGAGCAGGTCGGACGGGCTCGTGCGCGACGGACGTCACCCCGGCGCGGTGGTCGTGCCGCCCGGGCGCGCCGGGCGACGGCCGCTACGGTGAGCACGTGCGAATCTCTGTCGACGTGTCGTGGCGCTCGGCGCGTCGCCTCCTCGTGCGCGCGTGCGCGACGGCCGCCGCCGTCCCGGTGACCCTCGCGGCCACGCTCGTCGTCGCGGACGCGGTCCGGCGGCGACGGAACACCGTCGAGGCGACGTTCCCGCGCTCGCAGCCGGACGCGGTCGAGGTCGCCGGCACCACGGCCACGCTGTTCACGTACGGGGACGACCTGTACCGGGCGATGCTGGCGGCGATCCGCGGCGCGCAGCGGTGCATCCTGCTCGAGACGTACATCTGGAAGGGCGACGCGGTCGGCGCGGAGTTCAAGCAGGCGCTCATCGAGGCGGCCGAGCGGGGCGTGGACGTCTTCGTCATCTACGACGGCTTCGCGAACCTCGTGGTGCCCCGCTCGTTCTTCGACCTGCCGGACTCGATCCACGTCATCCGGTACCCCGTCTTCCGCCCCGGCGTGCTCATGCTCAACGTCCGCAAGTCCGGCCGCGACCACCGCAAGATCCTCGTGGTGGACGACGAGGTCGGCTTCGTCGGCGGGTACAACATCGGGTCCCTGTACGCGACGCAGTGGCGCGACACGCACGTGCGGCTCGAGGGTCCGAGCGTGTGGGAGCTGCGCAACGCGTTCGTCGACTTCTGGAACGCGAACCGGTCGGAGGGCCAACCGGTGCTGGCCGACCCGGGGTCGGTGCACTGGGAGCCGCGGCTGCGCGCCGCGCGCAACGCCCCGGCGCACCTCGTGTTCCCGATCCGCGGCATCTACCTGGACGCGATCGACCGGGCGAGCTCGCACGTGCTCATCACGCAGGCGTACTTCATCCCGGACCGCGAGATCCTCGCCGCCCTGCTCGCCGCGGCGGCGCGCGGCGTCGACGTGCGCGTCCTGGTGCCCGAGCGCTCGAACCACGTGGTCGCGGACTGGCTCTCGCGCGGCCTGTACACCGCGCTGCTGCGGGGCGGCGTGCGGATCCACCTCTTCCGCAGCGCGATGGTGCACGCGAAGACGGCGACGATCGACGGCCGGTGGACGACCATCGGGACGGCGAACATCGACCGTCTGTCGCTCACCGGCAACTACGAGGTCAACCTCGAGATCACCGACCCTGCCGTCGCCGCGCAGATGGAGCAGGTGTTCGAGGTCGACCTGACGAACACGCGCGAGCTCACGCTCGAGGAGTGGGAGTCGAGGTCGCTCGCCGCGAAGCTGGGCGAGGCGATCCTCGCCCCGCTGCGCCCGCTGCTGTGACGTCCGCCGCCTCGGCGTCCGTTCAGGGCTCCGACGGGCTCGGGGCGGGGACGTCGAGCGTCTCCCCCGGCCGCAGAGGCCGGTAGTCGTACGTGCCGCCGGTGCGGTGCTCGCCGAGGAGGCGGTCCACGACCGTGTGGCCGGCGGCGGAGAGCAGCGCGTCGTGGACGGGCACGACGACGCGCGGGTCGATCGCGCGCACGGCGTCGATGGTCTCGGCGAGCTTGAGCCAGGGCGCGGAGACGGGTGCCAGGAGGACGTCGATCCGCGCACCCGCCGGCACGTCGGTGGGCGGGTCGAAGGAGTCGCCCGGGTGGTGGACGGTGGCGTCGTCCCCGCGCAGGAGGTAGGTGACGTTCGCGATGCGCGGGATGTCGGGGTGGACGACGGCGTGCTGCCCGCCGCCGACGAGCACGTCGATGCCGGCGAGGTCGAGCCGGTCGCCGGGGGCGACGACGTGCACGCGGCGGGCGTCGTCGGGCAGGGCGCGCAGGACCGCCGCGGCGGCGTCCCGTGGGGCCCACACCTGGAGGTCGGGCCGCTCGCCCAGCGCCGCGGCGAGGGCGGGCACGTCGACGTGGTCGGCGTGCTCGTGGGTGAGGAGGACGGCCGTGGCGCCGCGCAGCGCGTCGTGGGTGTCGCTGAACGTCCCGGGGTCGACGAGGACGGCGGCACCGGCGCGGCGCACCGTCACGCACGCGTGGCCGTGGAAGGTGATCCGCATGGGCGCTGGGCGCTCCTCGGGGCTCGTGGTGCTGCCCGCGGTGAGGTCAGCTGGCGGAGCGTGCCCGCCGGCGCTGGGCGAGCTCGTCGTGCGGCCCGGCCTCGCCGGTGGCGTCGGTGTCGTCGTCGAGCGACTCGGTGGGCAGCTCGGACAGGGTGCCCTCGACCTCGCGCCACACACGGCCGACGGCGATGCCGAACACGCCCTGACCGCCCTGGACGAGGTCGACGACCTCGTCGGGCGACGTGCACTCGTACACGCTGGCGCCGTCGCTCATGAGGGTGATCTGGGCGAGGTCCTCGACGCCGCGCTCGCGCAGGTGCGCGACGGCGGTGCGGATCTGCTGGAGGGACACGCCCGTGTCGAGGAGCCGCTTGACGACCTTGAGGACGAGGATGTCGCGGAAGCTGTAGAGGCGGTGGGAGCCGGAGCCGCTCGCGGGCCGCACGGTCGGCTCGACGAGGCCGGTGCGTGCCCAGTAGTCGAGCTGGCGGTACGTGATCCCGGCCGCTCGGCACGCGGTGGGGCCGCGGTAGCCGGTGGTCATGTCGCGCTCGCTGATGTCCTCCCCGAAGAGGAGACCTTGCGCACCTTGCGGAATCGTCGCGCCGGAGCCGACGCTCGCCTCACCGCTGCTGTTCACTGTCGCCTCCTGGGATCATGTCGTCGTCCACGCTATGGGCGCCGGAGGGGGTCGTCAACGACCGAAGGGCGGACGCGCGGGGCGTGTCGCGGCGGTCCCGTCGTCGTGCCGTCGCCCGGTTCCTCCCGGGTGCTGCGTGGGTCGTCACTCGTCGGTGGTGAAGTCGTCGGGTGTCACGTTCTCGAGGAAGTCGCGGAACCGCGCGACCTCCTCCTGCTGGGCGACGTCGACGACCTCGACGCCCGCGGTGGCGACCACCTCGGCGGAGCACAGCACGGGGCTGCCCGTGCGGACGGCGACCGCGATGGCGTCGGAGGCGCGCGAGTCGAGGCGTCGCCCGTTGCTGAGGACGAGCTCGGCGAAGAACACGCCGCCGTCGAGGGCGACGATCTCGGCACGTTCGAGGCGCACGTCGACGGCGTCGAGCAGGTCGCGCAGCAGGTCGTGCGTCATGGGGCGCGGTGTGGGCAGCCCGGCCTGCGCCATGGCGATGGCGCTGGCCTCCCGCGGGCCGATCACGATGGGGACCACGAGGTCGGACGCGCCGTCGAGGAGCAGCACGACGATCTCCTGGTCGCGCTGCTGCTGGCGCACGCCCAGGACCTCCACGGGCACCATCGGCACGTCCTCGCTCACCTGTCCACGGTACGCCGCGCGTCGCCGTCCGGCAGCGGCTGGAGGGTGGAAGGGCGCGGGGCGGCCCGGGGCTGCGCCTCAGTGGGTGAGGTCGTCCACGCCCTGGCGGACGAAGGCGGTGTGCAGGCGGGCGCACAGCTCGCCGACCTCCGTGGCGAGGGTGTCGGCGTGGGCGCGCGCGGACGCGCTCTGCTGGCTGCGCCAGGGGGCGACGACCTGCTCGACGAGGCTCACGTGGCGGTCGGCGGCGGTGCGCAGGGAGCGCAGGTGGCGCGGTTCGATGCCGTACTCGGCGAGGCCGGCGGCGATCGCGACGACGTCGAGGGCGTGCGCGTCGAGCTGGCCGCCGGCGGTGGGGCGCAGCACGCCCGCCTCGACGAGGCCGTCGACGAGCTCGCGCTCGACGCCGGCCGCGGCGGCGAGGGACTCGACGGTGTACCGGCGGCGCACGGACGCCGCGCCGGGGTCGCCGTCGGCGGTGGCGAGGCGCGGCACGGGCGCCTCGGTGTCGGTGCCGGCGTCGAGCGCGGCGAGCTTGTCCTTGATGACCTTCAGCGGGAGGTAGTGGTCGCGCTGCTCGACGAGCACGTACCGCAGGCGCTCGACGTCGGCGGGGCTGTACTGGCGGTACCCGGACGGGGTGCGCACGGGCTCGATGAGGCCCTGCTCCTCGAGGAACCGCAGCTTGGAGTGGCTGACGTTGGGGAACTCCGTGCGCAGCGCGCGCAGCACGTCGGAGATCCGCATCGTCGCGCGTCGCGAGATGCCCTGCGGCCACGGCTCCGGGGTGGCGTCGTCCCCGGGCTCGGGAGCGCGCGCGGCGCTCGTCGACGCGCTCACGACTGCGGGGCCGGGCCGTCCGTCGCGGGGCCGGCGTGCCGGCTGGCGTGGAAGGTGAGCCGGTACTTGCCGATCTGCACCTCGTCCCCGGTCGCGAGCGCGGCGGCGTCGATGCGGCTGCGGTTGACGTACGTGCCGTTCAGGGATCCGACGTCGCGGACCACGAAGCGGTCGTCCTCGCGCACGAACTCGGCGTGCTTGCGGGAGACGGTGACGTCGTCGAGGAAGATGTCGGCGTGCTCGGACCGGCCGGCGACGGTGCGCTCGGCGTCGAGGAGGAACCGCGAGCCCTGGCCGGGGCCGCGCTGCATGATGAGCAGCGCGGAGTGGCGCGGCAGGGCCGCGACGGCCGCCTGCTCCTCGGGGCTCAGCCCGCCGGGCTGCAGGCCCTCCTCGATCGGCGCCTCGATGCGGCCGAAGCTGATCGTCGTGTCGCCAACCCCGCGGTTCGGCATCTCAGGACCACCTGGGACTGTCATCTCGCCTCCTCGGGGCATTCGGCACGTCGTGCGCCGACCTCGGTCGTCACGCGTCAGGAGCGTCCGCTCCCCCGCCGAAAACTACTACATGCGCAGGTCATGCGGTGCATACGACGCGGTCATCCCAACCTACCGGCTGCGGCCGCGGACCGGTAGCACCCGCCCGCGGGAACGGCCACGGGACGCGGCGGGCAGGCCGCTCACTCCTCGGCGGGCACCGGTGTCGCGTACCGCGGCGCGGCGGGCTCGCGCGTCGCCGTGACCTCGACCTGGTCCAGCTGGCGGATCGTGGTCCGTGCGCCCTCCGAGCGCAGCGACGCCATCGCGCCGCCCGGGATCTCGAGCGCGGTCTCGAGGGTCGACGGGTCACCGATCACGGTCCACCGGTACGGGGACGCGAGGGTCTGGCCGTCGACGACGACGCCGTCCGGCGAGTCCTCGAAGTAGCTGCTCGCCACGAGCCGCACCCCGTTGACCTCCATCGCCTCGGCGCCGGCGTTGCGCAGCTCCTCGAGCACGTTGAACAGCAGGAAGGCGTCGAGCGGGGCCTCGCCCTCGGCCACCTCGATCTCCACGCCCGGCCCCTGCGCCGGCAGGCGGCCCGACAGGATGCCCTGCGTCTGCTCCTGCTCGCGCGCCACCTCCAGGGCGGCCCGCTCCCGGCCGGACCCGGAGCGCAGCTCGTCGCGGGTCGCCTCCAGGGACGCGACCTGCTCCTCCAGCTCCCCGGAACGCTGCGTGACGTCGTCCAGGAGCCGCACGAGATCGCTCTGCCGCAGGCTGGACAGCTGGTCCTCCTGCGTCTGGCTGACCTGCGCGACGAGCGCGAAGCCCAGCAGCGCGCACAGGACGCCGACGATGATCTGGGACCGGCCCGCGCGGGGGCGCAGCGCACGTCCGAGCGCCCGGAGCCCGCCGGGCTCGGGCAGGGTCGGAGCGCCGTGCCGGCCGTGCTGGACGGCCGGGCGGGCCGGCGCGTCCTCGCGGCGCCGGGCGACGTCCGGCGCCGCGGCGTCCTCGGTGCCCTGGTCGTCCGCGTCACCGGCGTCCGGACCGTCGGGCTCCCGCGGCGGCGTCGCACGGTCGGACGTTCCCGCCGTTCCCGCCGTGTCGGCGGGTTCGTCGGCGGGCCGGCCCGGCGGGTCGCCGGGGTCGTCCTGCTGCCCGGCGACGTCGGGTGCGGCGCTCGCGGCGGCCGTGGGGTCGGTGGTGCCCGTGGTGCCCGTGGTGCCAAGGTCTGCCGCGGGCTCGACGTCGGCGGTGTCGACGGCGGTGTCGTCGGCGCTCGGGCCCGGCTCGTCCTGCGGCTCGTCCTGCGCCTCGCGGAGCGGCTCGGTGGTCGCGTCACGGGGCTCGGTCGCGTCGCTCGGCGCCGGGGGTGCGGCGTCGGCGGGCTCGGCGTCCGTGCCGTCGGGCTCGGGCGGCGGGTTGCCGGGCGGGGTGCGGGTCACGGTCAGGCCTTGAAGATGTGCCGGCGGATCGCGGCGGCGTTGGAGAAGATGCGGATGCCGAGGACGACGACGACGGCGGTGGACAGCTGGCTGCCGACGCCGAGCTGGTCGCCGAGGAACACGATGAGGGCGGCGACGACGACGTTCGACAGGAACGACACGAGGAAGACCTTGTCGTCGAACAGGCCGTCGAGCATGGCGCGCAGGCCGCCGGAGAGCGCGTCGAGCGCGGCGACGACGGCGATCGGCAGGTACGGCTGGAGGTACACGGGCACGGTGGGTTGCAGCACGAGCCCGGCGACGACACCCACCACCAGTCCGACGACTGCGATCATTCGACGCTCTCCTGCCGTTCCTCGCGGGTGCCGTTGCCGTCCCCGCTGGTCGGTTCCTCCTCGGAGGCGCCGCCGCCGGCGGGGTCCGGGTCGGATTCTACGGGCGCGCCCGGGGCCTGGGCGAAGTACAGCGTCGGGCTCGCCCGACCGGGCACCTCGAGCCGGCTCTGGGCGGTGACGCTGGACTGGATGCCGTACTCGGTGCTGAGCAGCCGCAGGTAGTCGGACGCGCCCGAGCGCACGAGCGCGGCGCGCAGCGCGTCGCCGTCGCCGACGGCCTCGACGTGGTACGGCGGGACGAGGGGCTGCAGGTCGACGAGGATCGCGTCGCCCGCGGCGCGGATCGCGGACAGGCCGGTCAGGCGCTGGTCGTTGATCGCGATCGCCTCCGCCCCGCCCGACCACAGGGCGTTGACGACCCGCTGCAGGTCGCCGTCGTGGACGAGGGACGCGGAGGCGTCGTCGTCGGGCGCGAGGCCACGGCCGCCGTCGTCGAGCGTGACGACGACGCCGGGGCCCTCGACGGCGCGGGAGCCGGTGAGCACGCCCTCCTGCTGGATGTCGGTGAGGACGCGCCCGCTGGTCGCGCCCAGCGCCTCGTCCTGCAGCTGCTCGATCTCGGCCGACAGCTCACGGCCGCGGGACGCGAGCTCGTCGGCGTGGCTCTGCCGGTCCGTGATCTCCTCCTCGAGCGTCTGGCGCGCGGCGAGGACGGCGGGCTGCGGCGCTCGCAGGTCCATGGCGGCCGCGACGGTGACGACGCCGAGGGCGACGGCGAGGGCGCCGAGCGCGACCGCGCCGGCGGTCCGGCGGCGCGGGGTGCCCGGGGAACCTTCGGCGGCGCGGCGGGCCGCGGCGTCGGCGTACCCGGGGTCGAGAGGGCGGTGCATGACCTCGTTGAGCAGGGTCATGGACGCGTCGACCGGGGGTCGGCGCGCGGGGGGACGGTCCGCGGTCACGGTGCCTCCTCCCCGGGCACGTCGGCCGGTCGCTGGTCGCGCGGTGCGTCGCCGGCGTCGGCCGCGACGAGCGCGCGGGCCTGGACGACGTACTGGACGCCGGCGAGCCAGTACAGGCCGACGCCCCACCAGGTGAAGGCCCAGCCGGTGACGGCGGCGACGTCGCCGAGCCAGCCCTGGCCCTCGGCGAGCAGGAGCAGCGGGAACGCGTACAGCAGCGCGAACGTGCCGGCCTTGCCGGCGAAGCTGACGGGCAGCGGGCCGTAGCCGTGGCGTGCGAGCCAGGGCAGCATCGTGGCGAGCAGCACGTCGCGGCCGACGATGACGACGACGAGCCACAGCGGCACGACCTCGCGCCACGCGAGCCCGACGAGGGTGACGAGGATGAACAGGCGGTCCGCGGCGGGGTCGAGCACCTGCCCGAGGCGGCTCACCTGGTCGAGGCGGCGCGCGAGCACGCCGTCGACCCAGTCGGACGCCCCCGACACGGCGAGCACGACGAGCGCCCACACGTCCTCGCCCTGCACGATGAGGACCGCGAACACGGGGACGAGCAGCAGCCGCACCAGGCTGATGACGTTCGGGACGGTCAGCACCCGGGAGCTGACCTGCTGCCCTGATGCCACGCTCACCGTCCGTGCTCCGTCCCGCCCGCTCCGCGGGCCCGCGGCAGGCGCCGCGCGCGACCATCCTACGTACCGTCCTCGCGGAGACGTCGCCCCATTTCGCCCGGCCCGGTGCGCACGCCCGAAATCACCCGCTCCGTCCCGGCGGTCGGCATCGTCCGGCCTGTCCCGGTGAGGGACGTCACCGCGGCCGGGGCCCGGGCGGGCGACGTGCTCCGGTAGGATGGTGCGTACCTGTGGAGTTCGTCGCTCGTCCCGCGTGTTCTGTGAGAGTGGCCGGTCCCCCGCCCTGGCTGAGTCAGCCGGCGGTGCCCGGCCAGGTGTGTTCGGGAGTGCGACCTGCGGAGAACCGGCCCGGTGACCGCACGCCACTCCTCATCCCGAACGAACGGTCCTCACCCCTTCATGACTGCTGACGTCGTCGCGCCCTCGCGCGCCCTCGACCCCACCTCCACCTCCTCCACCCCGGTCGACGCGGCCACCCCCGCCGACGCGACGTTCACGAGCCTGGGCCTGCCCGGCCCGCTCGAGCGCGCCGTCGCCGACCTCGGCTTCGTCACCCCCTCCGCCATCCAGGCGCAGGCCATCCCGGCCCTGCTGTCCGGCCGCGACATCACCGGCGTCGCCCAGACCGGCACCGGCAAGACGGCGGCGTTCGGCCTGCCGCTGCTCGCCGCGATCGACCCGGCGCAGCGCCACGTCCAGGCCCTCGTCCTCACCCCGACGCGCGAGCTCGCGATGCAGGTGGCCGACGCGATCGAGTCCTTCGCGGCGCACCTGCCCAAGGTCGACGTCGTCGCCGTCTACGGCGGGTCCCCGTACCAGCCGCAGCAGCGGGCGCTCGCGGCCGGCGCGCAGGTCGTCGTCGGCACGCCCGGTCGCGTGATCGACCACCTGGAGCGCGGCACGCTCGTCCTCGACGACGTGCGGTTCCTCGTGCTCGACGAGGCGGACGAGATGCTGCGCATGGGCTTCGCCGAGGACGTCGAGTCGATCTTCTCCCGCGCCCCGCGCGAGCGGCAGGTCGCCCTGTTCTCCGCGACGATGCCCGCCCCGATCCGCCGCGTCGCCGCGGAGCACCTCGTCGACCCGGTCGAGATCGCGGTCGCGCGCCAGTCGTCCACGGTGACGAGCGTGCGCCAGACGTACGCGGTCGTGCCGTTCCGGCACAAGACCGGCTCGCTCGTGCGCGTCCTGGCCACCTCGGACGCCGACGCGGCGATCGTGTTCACCCGCACGCGCGGCGCGGCCGAGGAGGTCGGGTCGGCGCTCGTCGAGCGCGGCATCTCCGCCGCGACGATCTCCGGCGACGTCGCCCAGAAGGAGCGCGAGAAGATCGTCGAGCGGCTGCGCTCCGGCGCGCTCGACGTGCTCGTCGCGACCGACGTCGCCGCCCGCGGCCTCGACGTCGACCGCATCGGTCTCGTCGTGAACTTCGACCTGCCGGGCGAGCCGGAGGCGTACGTGCACCGCATCGGCCGCACCGGTCGTGCCGGGCGCACCGGCGAGGCGCTGAGCTTCGTCACCCCGCACGAGCGCGGCCGCCTGCGCGCGATCGAGCGCACGACCCGCACGCCGCTCGAGGAGGTCGAGATCCCCTCCCCCGCGGACGTGTCCGCGCACAAGGCGCGCCGCCTGCTCGAGCAGGTGCCCGCACGCCGCGAGGCCGGGCGCCTGTCGATGTACGCCGACATGGTCCGCGGCTTCGTCGCCGAGCACGACGTCGACCCGGTCGACGGCGTCGCGCCCGCCCTGGACCCGCACGTGCAGCACGGCGTCCCCGCCGAGGAGCCCCTGGACGCGGCCGAGGGCGCGGTGCGCGCGCTGGTCCTCGCCGCTCGACGCGCCCCACAGGCGCGGCTGCTCGGCGCCCGCGGGCACGACCTCCTCGGCGGTGAGGGCGAGGTGGGCGAGCGGAGCGCCGTCGGGCACGACGGCGGTGCCGCCCGGCCCGCGCCCGGAGGCCCGGACCGACGCCGTCGTGAGCCAGCCCTCGAGCTGCCAGCGCACGCGGTCGGTGATGCGCGCGGGGCTCAGCACGCCCGTCGGGCCGTCGAGGCGCCACGTGCGCTCGAGCTCGCCGCCCTCGGTCGTGCGCGCGGTGATCCGCATCCGGCCGGCGACGAGCGAGCGCGTGACGAGCTGGTCGTGCAGGTCCTCCGCGAGCCGGCGCGCGGCGAAGGTCGCGACGTCGACGCGCTCGGCGGGCGGGTCGAGCTCGGTCCCGACGGCGACGTCCGGCTCGACGCGCCGCCGCGCCGGC